>JANQHN010000227.1 GCA_028282665.1 Phycisphaerae bacterium
AAACTTGCCCAAGCGGAGTCGCAACAACGAAATCTCCTGCTAAGAAAACGTGAGCTGGAAGTTGAACTGGAGGCGGCAAGGCAGATCATTGGAATGCGTTTCGCCAAAACCACGGACGTTTCGACTGTCGAGGACACCACGGCACAGCCGCAAGCCCAGTACTTAGATCCGGTCGTCGCGAAGATTCAAAAAAGCGTGGATGATCTTAACGGCGAAATCGCATCCCTCAAATCCACCCGGGGCATGACGGATCATCATCCCGAGATACGAGCATTAATTGATCGTAGAAACTGGTACGCATCCCGAATCGAGGAGCGCCAAACGCAATTAGCCGAAGCCCCGGCAATGACGACTACAAACAGCCCGCTCGACATCGTTGGTCCTCCTGTTCCGACAATGGGTGCCACGGTCGTCAACTCTCAACAATCCGCGGTCGATTTTGTCGAACAAATTCGTGAGCGTATTCGTATCACAAACATCGAGCAACACATAAGCAACATCGATTTGGAGTTAGAACAAACGCGAAAATCGATTGCGGGCTTGAAAACTTCCAAAGAAGCTCTGCGCGATTTTGAAGAAGAGTCGGTCGCCATCGAACGTGAAATTCAGGCGGCTCAATCCCGGTACGACAGCAATAGAGGTACACTCCAAAGCCTCGATCCCGGGCAAACGGCTCTCTCGCACGGCAAATTACTGAAGTTCATCGAGGGCGATCCTGCCAGATCCAGCACCATTCCCGTCTCTCCAAAAAGCAAGACGATCTTGCTACTGGCGGCGATTGCCGGATTAGGACTGGGCACGCTCTTTGTCATTCTCGCGGAACTGTTCGACCACGTATACCGAAGCACCAATCATGTCGCACAAAGCTTAGGACTGCCGATCCTCGAATCCATTGATGAGATCGTCACTGCGGCAGATCGAAGGCAACGCCTGATTCACGGCGTGGTTGTCGTTCCCATTCTCGTTTTGTTGTTTTTGGGAACGACAGCGGGAACGGGTTCGCTTGCATACTTAAGCATCGAAAGACCGGCAACTTATGAACGCATTGTTTCATTGCCGAAAAAAGCCCTCGACATCCTGAGTCCGTCGGCCGACACGGATGTCGCAGCATCTCGGTCAGAAGGATAGAAAGACAACAATCACTGCATGCAGACGACAAGCGGCCAATAAAATCGCAGTCAAACGATCAAACGCCGTATTGCTCTTTCCATGCCTTCAAACGCGAGAGTGCCTCCATGGGTGTTATCTGATTCGGATCCACATCACACAATTCTCGAGCGAGATCATCCATCTGACCATGGAACAACATTAACTGATCTTCTTGCTTTTTGTGCCGTGAGAGACTTGGCGCTTTCGTTTCGCGACTGAAACCATCCTGCAACTCATCCAGTACTTCGCGTGCGCGCTCGATCACAGGCTTGGGTACGCCAGCCAGCCGCGCGACGTGCACTCCATAACTCTTGCTCGCTCCACCCTCGACAATACGATGCAAGAAAGCAATCCCGTCTTCGGACTCTGAAGCTCCCGGAATTTCACGAACGGAAACATTGTAGTTTTTCACACCCTCCAAGATATTCGCCAGTTCCGTCAATTCGTGGTAGTGCGTTGCGACAAACGTACGACAGCGCGTCACCCGCACGAGGTGTTCCGTAATCGCCCAAGCCAGCGACAGCCCGTCAAAGGTGCTCGTACCCCGCCCCAGTTCATCCAACACGACCAATGAATCCGCCGTCGCGTTGTGCAAGATGTTTGCGGACTCTGTCATTTCAACCATAAACGTGGACTGCCCGCGTGCGAGTTCGTCCGACGCTCCCACACGGGCGAAAATACGATCCACGGGAGAAAGCTGCATGCTCCTCGCCGGCACGAACGAACCGGTTTGGGCAAGCAAACAGAGCAACGCCACCTGACGAATGTACGTACTCTTACCTGCCATGTTCGGTCCTGTGATCACGTACACCCGCGTATCCGCACTCTTCATGTGCGTATCATTGGGCACAAACGTGTCGGCCAACAATTGATCCAAAACGGGGTGCCGACCATCCTCAATCCGCAACAAACCTGCATCCACAAACTCCGGCCGAACGTATCGACGATGTACCGCAAGCTCCGCCAGCGCGGCCAAACAGTCCAAGTCCCCTATCCCTCCCGCAACCGCCTTCAACCTTTCCACATGATGAGCAACCTCCAGGCGAACTTGTTCGAACAATCGATACTCCCGCTCATTCGCTCGTTCCTGCGAAGAGAGTACTTCCGTTTCAAACTGCTTCAACTCGTCGGTGATATAACGCTCGGCGTTCTTCAAAGTCTGCTTACGAACGTACTCGGGCGGGGCTTGATCGCGATAAGTATTCGTAATCTCAAGGTAGTAGCCAAATACCCGATTGAAACCTACTTTTAGGGACGTAATGCCTGTTCGCTCAACTTCCCGTTTTTGATAATTTGCAAGCCACTCTTGCGCGTTTCGCCCCAAACCACGCAGGCGATCCAACTCTTCATCGAATCCATCCTCTATGATTCCGCCTTCGTGCAACGTATTCGCAGGTTCTTCCTTGATCGCCCGCGACAACAAATCAGCCAGTTCTTCCATGCCTGCGAAGGATTCGGCAATGTCGGCCAGTATTGCGATGCGGCACTGCTCAATTTCTTTCGCAAGAATCGGCAACGAAGACAACGCCACGCCAAGCGCTCTAAGATCGCGCGGGGAACACCGCGACATAGCGATCCGTGTGGCGATTCTTTCTACATCGGCCATGCTCTTGAGAATTTTGCGAACCCGCGACCGCGAAAGATCCGAATGGACGAGGCAACTCACCGCGTCCTGACGTCGGTCAATCATCCCTGCATCGCGCAGGGGAGCGCGCAACCAATGACGAAGCCGTCTCGCACCAATCGGGTTCACCGTACGATCAATGGTTGACAGTAGCGATCCTTCACGTTCCCCACCGCGCAGTGTTCGATCGATCTCCAGCGCCCGCCACGTATTGTGATCAAGTTGCACAAACGAGTTAACCGTTCGGCGACTCATTGAACTAATGTGGCTGACGACGCTCTTTTGAGTTTCATTCAAGTACTGGATAGCGCAACCCGCAGCGCACAAAGCAGGTGTAATTTCCTCCTCACCGAATCCTGCCAGCGTCGACACACCGAAGTGCTTCTTAAGCGACTTTTCCGCCTGAAAACTCGAGAACTCGTGCAAAGGCCTTCTGGATAGCACGACTCCGCAAAGAGCCTTGGCTTCCTCCCCCAAACGAGTGGTTTCACTGCCGTGTTCGTCGTCGATCAACAATTCAGCGGGCTTGAGTTTCACGAGTTCGCTAAGAGCTTCGTCGCGCGAACCGTCCACAACCTCGAAGCGACCGCTCGCCAGTTCCACCGTCGCCAACCCCACCACTTCACTCCGCAAGCAAATGCAGGCTAATGTGTTGTCATCATCATTCTTGAGTAGGGAGTCCTCCGTAAGCGTCCCAGCCGTCACAATACGAACGACATCACGCCTAACTACCCCTTTTGCCTCTTTGGGGTCTTCCAGTTGTTCGGAGATAGCAACTTTGTAACCTGCGTTAACCAACTTGCTGAGGTAGCCATTCAAAGCGTGGTACGGAATACCCGCCAGGGGGATAGGATCATCGGCTTTGTTCCGGGCAGTAAGAGCAATCCCAAGCACTTTGGAGCAGAGAATCGCATCCTGATAAAACGTCTCGTAAAAGTCCCCCATGCGAAACAGGAGAACCGCATCCCCCACGCGGCGTTTTTGCTCAACATACTGCCGCATGGCGGGCGTAAGGCCGTCCAATTGAGCCGGTAAGCCCGCATCCTTTGTGGTTTGGTTATCTTGCGTCGTTTCACTCACGCGTAACACTTTATCACCGCTTGCCTTTTGTCGCACCCACGTTTACCGACTAGAATTCACAGCATCATGACAACGCCTGTCAAAGACAAGGTGGTCGTCGCGATGAGCGGCGGAGTAGATTCGAGCGTCGCAGCCTGCATGCTCAAAGACCAGGGTTTCGACGTGATTGGGCTTTTTATGCGCGTGGGCAAAGAAACGCCCGAATCCTGTCTCACCGACGAGGCCGCGCCATCTCGCCGACCTCATCAAGGCTGTTGCAGTGCCACCGATGCCCAAGACGCCCGATTCGTCGCTGGCATGCTCGACATCCCTTTTTACGCGCTCAATTTTAAGGGCGATTTCGATCGCATCATCGACTATTTCGTCGACGAATATGCCAACGGTCGAACGCCCAACCCCTGTATCATGTGCAACAACTACCTCAAATTCGGCAAGATTGTGAATTACGCGAACGCCGTAGGCGCGAAGTACATCGCCACCGGCCACTACGCCCGCATCGGCGAACATGAAGGGCAGCGCGTTCTAATGCGGGGGATCGACGGCTTCAAGGACCAATCGTATGTATTGTTCGGACTCTCGCCAACCGTGCTCGAACGCGTCCTTTTCCCTGTGGGGGAATTGAACAAGGACGAAGTCCGCGATCGCGCGGCCCAAATTAACTTGCCCAACCGCGACAAGCCCGATTCGGTAGAGATCTGCTTCGTGCCCGATCGCAACTACGTCCGCTTGGTCAAAGAAAAACGTCCAGAGACGTTTCTGGAGGGCGATGTGGTGAACGAGTCTGGAGAAGTGGTTGGTCGGCACAAGGGCATCGGTCACTACACCATCGGTCAGCGCCGCGGACTCGGCATCGCCGCGGGATATCCGATTTACGTAACCCAGATCAACCGATCATCCAATACGATCACGGTCGGCAATCGGCAGGCGTTATACAGCGCAGGCTTGAGCGCAAATCGGCTGAATTTATTGATCAAGCCCCCCCCATCGCCGTTTCGTGCCCGGGTACAGATTCGCTATCTGCACAACGCTGCGGAAGCGACCGTTTGGATTGAAAATGACGACCGATTCCGCGCAGTTTTTGATACTCCCCAGCCAGCCGTAACACCTGGACAAGCGGCAGTGATCTACTTGGATGACGTAGTAGTTGGCGGCGGCTGGATTGATCGGGCTATTTCAAGCGACGATATTGGATAGGTGTAGAAGAGCTAGCATCGTACCTAGTATGGCAGCGTCGAGCAAGGCCGGACCTGCCGGGAACGAAAATCATCTTGAGGACACAACATCGGCATTTCCATGGAAACAAACTGCTAACTCTGCACGCTGGCGCGCTCGGCGACTGCGCCTTGGCGCTCGCAACCATGTTGCACGTGGCAGAGTGCCTCGGTATCAAAAATTGTGAGATCATCGCCCGCTCTCCACTCGCAGCCTGGGCACCGCAACAGAAACTTATCGCTCGCGCGTATGACGCCGAAGCACTCCCCATGCACCAACTGCATCTCGATGCCCCCGGTGAAACAAACTACAATCCCTCGCTCTTAACTATTATCAGCGAATGTTCGCACATCCTAAGTTTCCTGGGCAATTCCGATCACACCACCGCGCGGACACTCAAGCGAATTAATCCGTCAGCGACGCTTTTGGCCATCGATCCTGTACCAAGTGAGTCGGAAGCCAACATCGGTACACACATCACCGAACAATGGATGAAACAAATCAGCCTGCCTCCGCCCTGCTCGACGACACCATGGCTCTTACCCTCCCATAGGTGTATCGCCCCGGAGTCTTTATCGGATAATAAAACGGATAAATTGCGCCATTCGGCCCTCATTCACCCAGGCAGCGGCGGCCTGGAGAAATGCTGTCCTCTAGACGCACTTGAACTGCTGGCCACGACCCTGCAGACAGACTATGAAGTGCGATGGATCATAGGCCCGGATGAAATGGAACGATTCAACGAGGAGTACTTCCACCGCCTGCAAAAAACAGCTCCAGCCATCTACGAGGAATCCATTGACCGGGCGATTGAACAGGTGCACCACACAGACCTTTACATCGGCATGGATACGGGCCTGACACATGTCGCTGCGATGTGCGGCGTTGCAACCTGCGCACTGTTCGGCCCGAGCAATTGTCACGTGTGGCAACCGCTCGGGCCTCTTCTAGTGGTCGGTTCCTTTCCCGACCAGCGCATCCCCCTCGCTACTTGGGTCCGCGCTCAAATTGACCTGATTGCATCCCTGCAAGACCGCAAACCGGTTTGATTTGCAATCTCAGGTGTTCACTCGCTGCGTACAAACAGACTCGCGCTAAAAACTGGACGCGCGTCACGGCTCGACCCGCCGAACCTTTCAGGATCGCGCTAAGAAACAAAACGCTAGCATGCCCTAGCTGCACCAAACTGTTCCTCCAAACCGCGGATTAGTTCTGCGAGGTTCTGCTCCTTTTGTCCTCCCGGTGTCATCCACCGCGCCATTTCGTTGCGTTGCAACATCCCGGAAATGCGCCGACAAGCCAGAATCACCGTCGAGTGATTTTTATTGCCCATAAACCGACCAATCTCAGGATAGCTCATGTCTGTGTATTTGCGGGCTAGATACATCGCGATGCCTCGAGCGAGCGCAATCGTCCGCGACTTTCGCGATGTGTGCAGATCCGCCGGCGTCAAACCGAAATAAATTGCCACGATACTCTCAATGTCTGAAAGCATAACCACAGGCGCCGTTTGGCGAACGAGGTCCCGTACCGCTGATTCCGCAAGCGACATCGAGATAGGCTGATTACGCACATGCGACAATGCGACCACTTTCAACAGCGCCCCTTCCAACTCACGAATGTTGGACTTGAAATTTTCCGCGATATACTGAATCACCGAGTCCGAAACATCCACTTTCAGGCGCTCCGCTCGACGCTTGAGTACACCCGCTCGCACGCCGACATCAGGAGAATCGATCCGCACTACCATGCCGGAGAGAAACCGGCTTACCAAATGCTCGGAGAAGTGCCCGATCAATTTCGGATGAGCGTCGGACGACAGAACCACCTGTTTGCCAGCGATGTCGATCGCCTGAAAAGTGTGTAAAAATTCGTCCTGTGTCGACCTTTTGTTGGCAAAAAAGTGAACATCGTCAATGACCAACACATCAAGTTGGCGGTACCGATTGCGAAAAGCGTCAAGCTCGCGCGCCTTTACCGCATACACGTAGTCGTTGGTGAATTCCTCGCCCGACACATACCGCCAACGCAGTTCGGGATATTTCGTAGTGATTTCGTTGCAGATTGCCTGAAGCAAATGTGTCTTGCCCACGCCGCACCCACCATGCACAAAAAGCGGGTTGTAGGATGTGGCTGGTTGTTCGGCCACCGCTTTCGCCGTCATGTAGGCAAGGCGATTTGACGATCCCACAATGAAATCGTCGAACTTCCCCTTTAGCGAAGGCATCACCCACGCCTCGCCGTTTCGACGTTTTTGACGGGCCAAACGCTCCGGGTTGTTCGCGACGAAGTCGACCTGCTTGTCCGGCTGTTTCTTGGACAAACTCTTCGCCAGATTCGGATCGACAACAAAGCTTAAAATCGGCTCATCACCGGTCACTTCGCGCACCGCCTCATTGATCACTTCAGCGAAATGCCGCTCGATCCACTCACCCACAAAAGGGTTCGGGGCGGAAATCGTCAGGCATTCACCCGCGAAACTCAACAACGTCGCATTCTTGAACCAGACGTTAAAACGCTGGGGGCCGACTTTTTCGGCAATGCGGGACTCGATCTGAGAGACGGCCGTATCTGCGCATGTAACCACGATAAGCTCCTCCCTTCAATTGAGGGCTGTGCGAATGGGTGTAAACGTATATCAAAAGAGCAAGCAGCGAGAACTGGCGGAAAAAACCGCGACGCCGGATGCTTCGATTGCCTGCTGTCGAATGCTTCCTTCCGAGGCCGAAATTACCGATCCTAGCAGATGCCGTCAATACAAATACCCGCGTTCACAACGTGCAAGTATTCGTGTCATTCAGTGAACAAAGAACTTAGCGCACGGACTTTTTTTTTGCCCACCGTAGTGCATAAGTCGTTGTGCAATACGGTGAACACTCCGGGAGAAACACTCAACCTTCGATGATGCTTGAGTTTGCGATCCATGCATCGCGCGAATTCGTCTGTTTGAAGCCAAAACGTGCGTACATTTTTCTAGCGGGCGTATTCGCCGCATCCACGGCCAGGATCACCCGATCCAGGTTTCGCTCACGACAAGTCTCCAACGCCCGGTGAATCAAAGCGTTACCTATATTTTGACCGCGAAAACACGCGGACACCCCTATGTAGACAACTTCCAATGCGCTGCGCTGGGGAATTTTCGCAAGAAGCAGGACTCCGGCAATCGAATCCTTCCTGCTCACCACCCACCAATTGTCGGAGTCGAACACGCCACACGCCCGATGTGTCTCCAACACTTCCTCCGTCCGACGCAAACCGCACAACTCAGGGCAATCACGTGTTTCCTCGTACGTCGACTCCAAGGCTTTGACAAATAAAGGTTTACGCGATTGTGCGTAAGATGTCCAAGTCAAATCGGAGGCGTTAGGTATTGCGGGTAACGGTGAAGTGACTTCACGTTCCAGATAAAGCAGGCGTGTCAGATAACGAAAGCCCGAGTCTTCAAACATCTGAGCCAAATGATCCGCTCCCGGCGTGACAAGCCCCTGCAAAAGTCGCACGCCCTGCCTCATAGCCTCGCAACTTACCAGCTTTAACGCAGCATTCGTACCATCGCTTGCCAAAGCAAAGGGCATTCGAAGGCGAGAATCCGCGGCCAGAAGCGGATCGGATGGAAACAGCAACGCTGCGGAACCAGAAGACACAATCGCCAAACACGCTCCTACCATTCCTTCCGGTCCGTAAGCCGCGGCCACAGGAGCGAGGTGTATCAGATCTCTCCCATCCTTGCTCATCAAATCGCGCACTGGCGGCGCCACTTGTTCGTGTGGCCCGAGAGATGCACCCAAGGCCAAATGAACAGCCTTCACCCAGTCCGGGTGAGTTCTGCTGAGAATCGTCGTTGAGATTGATGTCGTCATCATCTTTACCGTTTATTCGATTTTCACCACAAAGCATCAACCGGTCAAAGCTAGTTGAAGACTTGTTTGAGCACCGCACAAACAAGTGTGGCTTTGGACCATTACATACGCTGCGAATTCGCCTCTTTGCTAAATGAGTAATCCGAATAAAAAGAGAATGTTCATGAGTGTGGCAAGAAATAAAGTTGAAACTACCAACGACGCTACGTGGATAATCGGACAATTTGCTGCCCCACCCGTCAGATTCTTTCTTTCAAAGGACGAAACACGGCACGGGAGGCGCTGTCAACCCGTACATTATCATTTTCACCACCTAGAGAATTATCCGTGATAACAATGGACTTGGGTTACCATCTAACCTAAGTATGCTGGTGGATTGTCGGTAAAGAGATACTAACATAGGGCATGAACAAGATGACGCTCGCCATGATGGTTCGGAGGAATAAAGAATCACGTTAACCATCCATAAGCTACGCCTTCGTAAGCCAAACGAAACAACGCAATACCGTTCCGCCCGCTTTCGAACCCTTGAATAACGAATGCTTGAATATGACGAAACAAGCGAAACAACGAACGACCGTAACTTGCCCCTGCGGGACGAAGCTCAAAGTCTCTACCGATGCGGCAGGCAAAAAGGTGCGCTGTCCAAAGTGTGGAGAAACATTCGCAATCCCCTCTACTTTGGATAAATCTCCAAACGCAGCCACAACTCTCGCAACACCAGAAAAACGAAATCCAAACTTACAGACCCACCTTGCCTGCCCTCAATGCGAAGAAAAGCTCATCGCCGATGCCGTCCTGTGCATCAACTGCGGGTTCGATCTTCGAACGGGCAAACTCCGTAAGGCGACAATCAACGAAGACGACGAAGACTATCAATTGCGCCGTGAACGCCACGCTTACCGATTAGGCGTGGCGTTAACGGTATTCGGCGCCGGCGTGACTGGAGCACTATGGTACTGGGTGGAATGCGCGAGCGAGATGGAAGTGGGCTATCTCGTATGGCTCATCGGGTTTGCAGCCGGCGGCGGAATGTGGCTCGGGTATCGCCAACAGAACCTCCGGGCAGGATTGACCGCAGCCGGCGTGACCTTCGCGGTCGTCTCAATTTTGACCGGCGCGATGTACGCCCGCGCCATCCATCGCTTCAAAGAAGGAATCGAACTCTCACCCCTCATAGAAAAACGCATATTGGCCAACTATTACGCCGCACACGTTATATGGTCGGACCCCTTCGGCGATTTAGCCAGTGCGAATTCTTGGCAAATCTCAGCCGCCGAAACCGCGAATTTTCTAATCATATCCCCCATGAACGAAGAGGTAGTTCGCGAATGGATCGAAGTCACTCACGCCATGCCACCATACGTTCCGCCCGATCTGGAAATCGACATCCGCATCTTCGAACTCGCCAAATGGCGAATTTCCAAACGAATCATCCAGGAAGACCTGCCGCCGCTTGGCACAAACTTGTGGAGTATCTTCCAGGAGGAAGTGATGGACAGCACCATCCTCACCCCGCAACAAATCAAAGATCAAATCGTTGAGTGGGAAGATTGGGATACGAGGGGCAAGTTCGAAGACCCTGCATTCGTCGACCAGTACTTGCTGCACCTGATTGCCTACCGCGAGTACAGATCTGACCAACCTGACCTGACGTTGGGCGCACGCACCGGTGAAACATTTCGAATCCCAAAACACCGATGGCAGACGAAACTCGAAAACGCCAAACCGGAAAGAGATTCCATTTCCTCTGACCTTCGACCCTCAACGGCAAAACGTCTTGAACGCGATGCCAGGGAAGACTGGGGCGAATTGGTTAAGGCACACCTTCATCGTACTCGCGGTGAAATCATCGGCAAGCAAAGTTTAAATTGCTTCTTCGAAAAAGAAATGTCCGGGTTTGACTTTCCGTTCTGGTTTATCGCAACCGCAAGTGCTCTTCTCGTAGCAGGCGGTAGACTAGAGAATTGATCAAGCAGCTCTTATGCACAAACGACCAACTCCCGTAAAGCGCAAGCCTGTTTCGATCGAGAAATGGGCCGGGCGTACGCATTCAATCACGATGAGCAATCCGATCGTTTAAGCACACCGCGGAATCAGAGCCGCAATGCGCCATGACGTAGGGAGGCATTGCCCTGCACCACGCACCGCCCTGAACAATCTTACGCTCAAAGCAATAAAGTTGATTTAAATCGCTATCCCGGATCGTGCCAACGAAGTGAAAAGTAGACAGGGATTGCCTCGTTGACGCGCCACCAGTCTTCCACTGTTCAGCTTAGTGACAACCGCACCCCAGGCCTTTTTACCGGACCTGCAAGCAATCATTGCACTCGTTACCCTTCTTACCATTGATTTGTGTCGATAATACCGTTACCGGATAGTCGCATGTTATTCTTGCGAGAGCGGTGTGGAATTGGCAGAGCACGCAGTCTGCGACGAAAGTCGCAAGGCCAAGGCAGCGGTTCATGACGGAAAGTACCGTTAACACAAACATCCAAGGCATCTCGATCGCCCTCAGTGATGACAAACTACAAGCCAGCGTCTTGGTATCCAAATCGGCCGCCACCGCACTAGACGAGGCAAAACTGCACGCTGCACTTAAAGAGGCGGGAATCACTATCACGACTGATACCCAACAACGCGTCGAAGAGTTTGTAAAACTCGTCGAAGATTCCGAATCGACACCAAATGAACCATTTCTTATTGCGGTTGGTACGCCCGCATTCGAAGGAAAAAACGAAGAATTTGTCTGGGACGAAGCCTATTCTAAAAACGCGCAAGAGTGGCAAGGCGATGATCCCGTAAATCATTACTCGTTCAACAGCATCGTCACCGTAGAGGCAAACGCCCTCATCGGCACGATCGCCCCGCTTCAGCCTCCCGAATCCGGCCGAAATGTGGTGGGCGAAATTATCGAGCCGGTAGGTGAACCAAAACCGCTGGGATTGCACCCCTCTATCAAACGCGATATCAACGAACCAAGCCAACTGTTTGCAGGCGTGTCGGGAAAAGTCGTCTGCAAAAACCAAACATTGATCATTGAAGAAGTTGTCTCGATTGATGGCGATATCGATTTCGAGTCCGGCAACATAGACGCTTCAACCAGTGTGTTTATAAGTGGATCAATCCACGACAAGTTCTCAGTTAAAAGCAGAAAATCCATTACCGTGGGTGGCGCCATCGAGGCGGCTTATGTCGAAGTCGCCGATGAAATCTGCGTCCGGGGCGGCATTCTCGGAAGAAATCAGGGCAAAGTTCGGTGTGGCGGTCCGCTGACTGCAAAGTTTGCCGCTGAAGCCTACTTGCACGTAGGCGATGATCTCACTATTGCCAAGGAATTGATGAACTGCAGGACGTTCACCAAGGGCAAGCTCCTGGCGACAAACGCAGCGGTTATCGGTGGAACACATTTTGCGGCGCAAGGCATGGCCATCGACACAATCGGCAGCGACGCAAACGTACCTACACGCTTGGCGGTGGGAGTACATCCTGCAGTGTACGGCGAGATTATTGCACTCGAACAGAGTACGAAACCTAAGCTTCAAACGATAGAAAAAATTCGCACAAGCGTTGGCCCGCTGATGAATAACCTTAAGCGACTAAATCCCGCTCAGCGAGAACAAGCCACAGAATTGTTGTTCAAAGCGGACGAAATTGAAATGGAAGTCAACGAAATCAAGGAGGCGGCGACGCGTAAATTGACGGAGGGCGCTTCCGACCAACCGGTATCGCTTTTCGTGCAGCACATTATCTATCCGGCTACGGTCATCAGCATCGACAATCGCATGACCACGATCAACAAGCCGATGAAAGGGCCAATTCAGATCGAGTGCCGAAAAATCAACAACGTGACTGAGTTCGTCGCAGTAAACAAGCTCACCGCATCGCGAACTCTGCTCAAAAGTGAAAAGCCCCCAGTTGAACACCTCGTTCGCGGGTTCGAGTGCGAAAAAAAAACACAGCCGGATGAAGCGAGCGATCCCGCGTCAGAACAGCAACAAAAGGCGTAGGTCTATTGCGTTCTAATGACCGCATACAGCCTCCATTCCTACGCCTCCGGAATGCACGCCTTGCAGGCAAACTAAAGCCCGAGATATTGCATCAACAACGTCTTTGCGTTGAAAAGCATGTGGATCAACAACGGAATCATCAGGCACCCGGTTTTCTCGTAAGAATAACCAAGCAGCATGGAAAGCGCGAACAAAGCAGGGAAGAAATGCAACTGACCGTGCGCCAATGCAAATACTGAAGACACGCCTACCAGAATAAGCCACCGCGATCGAACCAACGGAAGCAGCGTGGTTTGCAGCAACCCCCTAAAAAATAATTCCTCAGTGACGGGAGCCAGTAGCCCGGCACTTAGACGCAGTGACACGACGACGTACCACGCATACACTCCCTCGCTAAGCGCCACAAGCGTGCTGTGTTGTTCGAAATCATACGCCGGATCAAGCCACTTGATCAGCACAACGGTGCCTCCTAGGACAAGATCACACATCGGCGAGGCAATCAGTGCGCCAACAACAGACCACAACAACCACTGAGACCAAGCTAGTTCACCAAACAAAAATTTGGGTAACCCACCTGAAAAAGATCGGATCGCTACGATCACACACACTGCGGCCCCGACGAGTCGGGCTACGGCATCTGCAATCATATTTTCGACAAGGGAAGGCTTGACCGTATTTGCCGACTCAGAGTCAGGGTTTTGGTTCTGATCAACCTCGGTCATCTCGCCGCGAGCTTCCGGTCGCAAAAAATCGGTAGAGCCAACAACCGTATCGCCAGTCAAAGGCAGTGAAGATTGTTCCATGCCCTCGATTGATTGAAGCAAACTGCCGCATACGACAATTGCAACCAAGTAGGCAAGCAAGGCAGTGACGACCACTTCCGGAGTAAAAGAATGCGATCGGTGTGGCGCATTGGAAAGTGGATCTATCGGACCCTTAATCATCCAACGCCCAACTAGCACGGCTCCCAAAGCTAGCCCAAGCGCCCAAACTCCCTGACTGAAAATCTCAATCACGGCGGCCGAGCCCGAAACCGGCACACCATGACCTAAAAAGGTGTGAGGTTGGGATTGAGCGAGAAACGATGTCACGGACTGCACCATCAGGAAGGACTATATCGGCTTAGCGCGTCCCCAACAAATGCTCGAAGGCTAGGCTCGACGATTCACGCCAATCAGGTCGAATTTCACACAAAGAGACAAAAAGCGATCCAACGTAATCAATATTGGATCGTCACGCATTTGAACGAAAACAACAGGCGTCGAAACGCTAACGGCCCCCTCTTTCGATCAGTCCGCAGGTTCGATGGATACCGTCAAAGAAACGGAGGTAAACTGATCGCGGTAAAGCTCCGCGCGCTCAAGGTGAGTCACCAGCAGCAAAGATACACCCGTCTCATGGGCTTCGATCGTCCGCTCGACAGCTTCTTCCGTTGTCAATGATGTCAGATGAACGATCTTTTTGATGACGTAATCAACGGTATTGATGTCGTCATTGTGCAGCAAGACTTTGTATGGAGGTAGCATGCCAGGTTCGCGGCGAGTTGGCGACTGCTTGGGAGCCTCTTTGGTCGCCGTGCCGGCACCTTCCGGATGGATTGCCTGTTCGTTCGCCTCAGACTGCTGATTGTTCATTTTCTCTTCAGACATGGCGACCTCGTTTTTGTCTGCAATGCACGCTATCAACTTCGGGCCAAACTCCGCCCACAGATAGTATATCGGTCCAAGTGGTCGATTCCAACCAACATGTTGTTAGGTCTGTGTGAAATCGTAACTACTGGACTATAGGCTTATGCACGAAGATGATCCGACAGGCATACCACGACCATCAAACATTTGGCAACGTTCAATACAGCCGAACAACCGTTGGAGAGGGAATGGCTATGGGACTGGTAACACGACAAGTTCTTTGGAAGCGGTCAAGGTTTGGCCGGTCAAATAATCCAAAAACTCAACGCTTACCAACACCTTCCCGCTCCGTGGCGCTTTTCGGCCTGAGGAAAACCGGCATTTGGCCGTATAGTGATAGGTACCGAAATGACTGTACCACATGCGTCTTAGTTCGTTTGGATCGTCATACTCGCATAAACAAAGCACCACCGGCTTTTCGAGGTCAGTGTTGTCCAGTACGCGTACCCTGATCTCGCCGGGCGTCTTCACGGCGCTACCATCTCGATCGACGGGCCTGATGTAAACCGTCACACCTTCATCGCCCGGCCTATCGTCCCAACTCGTCCCACCGGAACGGCTCAGGATTTCAATCTTCGCGGGCGCAAAGAGATCGCCGGGACGATCGTGCGCAAACAGTTTTAACTGATCAATTTGAATCTGTTGGCGGGTGATCATTTGCCTACGGGCTTCGAGTTCTCTAGAGAGCTGCTCGTTCTTCGTTCGGAGGGTGTCGCGCTCCTGGGTAAGGCGAAAGATTTGACCTTTCGACTCGCACCCGGGGATCCATGATAATGAGACGACGATTAGGGGGATGGTTAACGCGGTGTATTTTTGCATGACGTTCTTCCACCTTTTTCACTAACGTTAGCAATCGCAGCGCGCTCGTATAGCCCTAAAACACGAAACTCGCAAGCAAAAAAGTTCGAATCAGATCGACACAAACGCTGACCGAAAGACCCTGGACAGCATAGCTGCATCCATCTACCTTAACTCGCGTTTGACCTTGCAGGAGTAACGTCGATGAACCATGCCAACGATGAAAACCACAATCAACTAGAAGATTTTTTGCCCGCATTCCAAGTGGCGGGCGAGACACTGAAAGCATGCGACTGCAACAATTCACATTCCGGCAACCTCTCTGTCCGTGATGGTAAAAACCTCATCATCACGCGAACAGGATCGATGCTAGCCCGACTCGGCGCTGCAGATCTGATTTCTACCCCGCTGTCTTCTGATCTTCCACCCACTCCACGGACCAGTTCGGAACTGCCCGTGCACCAGGTGCTCTACGAAAAATTGGACTGCGCCGCCATCGCCCACGGCCACGCGATTTGGGCGGTGCTTGCCGGCTTTGTCTGGGACAAACTGGAACTCATCGATGTCGAAGGCAACTACTATCATGGTGCAGTACCGGTAGTGACCTGCAAACCGGCTACTTCTTCACCGGCGTTGGGAGAGGCACTCGCAAATGCCATGAGCGATTCACCGGTCGCCGTCCTTCGTGCGCACGGCGTATTCGCAACCGGGGACACACTCGAGCAAGCGATGCAGCGTATTTGCAGTGTGAACGACTCGGCCCGTTTGCTGGTCGAGGCCCACCGATTGGGATTGGACGTCGTGACGCTGCATCGAAGCGACTATCTACGCTTCTCCCAGTGAGAATTCATTGAGGAAGCTCACCGTATTCGGACGACTGACTCCAGAACGCTTCTATTCCCGGACTGATCACCTCGAGCGTACCTTGCCAACCGCTGCGCCTCAATTGCGGACGACAGCCACTAACACCCAGCAAGTTGTCAGGAATTCCTGGAACTGACGGTTCACCGCGGTTATACTCGCTTACGACCTCCTTCCAAGTGGAAATAAGGTCTTATGCTATTCCCTTCCAAGGATATTCCCATGCTGTTAGGAGCCGCCAAGAATCTCAAGCTTTTGACCATTGCGGCCGTCATAATTTTCGGACTGTGCACAAATGCCGGTGCTGCCGAACGCGTCGTCCTGGGAGAACTCTTTACTTCTGGATCGTGAGGCGGATGCGCTATCGCGGGTCCCGTGGTAAGAGATTTGATTGACTTGTATCCTGACAATTTCGCGGTTGTTGAGTACCACGTGTACGACGAATATGAAACAATTTGGGGACTTGATCGTGCAGAACAGTTTTACGACTGGCTTCCGGGTGGTGTCCCGTGGTTCTCGTATGACGGCGTGGGCAACGTCGGATCGCACGAAGTTTACGAAACCGCTCTGCTAACTCAGCTCAACAGACCAACGAGCATGACGCTGTCGGTTGGCGCGAAGCCGATCGGCAACGATGAATACGAAGTGACAATTCGCGGTTGCATGGAACCGGGTTTTGAGGCACGAACGGTAACCGCCTACGCAGTTGCAGTGCAAGTTCACTGGCCTCCCGAAATCTCTTATGCACGAAACACATTCCGCACCGCCGCCTCGACCAAGGATATTTTCGTCGAACCCGACTCTTGCAATAAAGTAATGCGGGTCATTACATTCAAGCCCGGATGGGATGTGACGGACATGAAGCTGATCGTATGGCTTCAAGATCGCGGATCGACGTACCCGCTCGTGGTTCATCAAGCGGCACAGACGGATTACCCCTTTTCGCCCCTCCCTAAATACGGAGATTACACCAATGACGGCGAAGTATCGCTGGACGATTTCGAAGCCTTCGATGCGTGTTTCATCGGACCGGATTCTGTGATTGATTCTCCGTCCATTTGTTTGGATGCGTTCGACGTCGATAAAGACAAAGATCTTGATCTGGTCGACTTCGCAAGATTTCAACAAGCGATCGGCGGTGCCACGTAGCGACCGATCGATAACGAATAGCTTCTTCCCCTCCGAAACCACGGCGTTTGGTGTCCTGCCGAACGCCGTTGGCTTGCGCATCTACGGACAAGACACACACAGTCCAACCCCTATGAGTTAAGTGCTTGAGAATTGACACTTCCCTTTGATATCCACTACGATTCCAATTCATCGCGACGCTACACGTCGCAGTTTCGGGCCTGGATCAACAACTCATCGAGCGAAATGGGAAGGGACTAAACCATGACTCCGGAATTCCGCAACCTTACACCGCCGACGACAGGAACGCCGATCACTATGGGCTCAACCGGGTTGCAGGTTCCAAACAATCCGATCATTCCCTTCGTGGAGGGTGATGGTACAGGACGTGATATTTGGCGCGCTTCCGTCCGTGTCCTGGATGCTGCAGTGGAAAAAGCGTACAAAGGCGAGAAAAAAATCGCCTGGTTTGAGGTTCTTGCCGGACAGAAATCGTACGACCGTTACGGCACGTGGCTTCCGGAAGACACCGTCACAGCATTCAAGTCGTATCTGGTTGGCATCAAGGGACCACTCACCACACCGGTCGGCGGCGGTATTCGATCGCTGAACGTCGCGCTTCGCCAGCAACTCGATCTATTCGCTTGCGTCAGGCCAGTTTGCCATTTTTCGGGTGTGCCATCGCCGGTCAAAAAACCCGAGCACGTAGACATGGTAATCTTCCGAGAGAACACAGAGGACATTTACGCAGGCATTGAATGGGAAGCGGGTTCGCCGGAAGTAAAGAAAGTCATCGCGTTTCTGCAGGATGCGATGGGCGTGCACAAGATTCGCTTCCCGGAAACAAGTGGCTTGGGTGTAAAACCGGTCAGCAGCGAGGGCACGGAGCGCCTTGTTCGCGCCGCGGTGAACTACGCCATCGAATACAATCGCAAGAGTGTCACGTTGGTGCACAAAGGCAACATCATGAAGTTTACCGAAGGCGCGTTTCGCGATTGGGGCTATGCCCTTTGCGAACGCGAGTTCGGTGACAAGACTTACACCTGGTCGCAGTGGGAACGCACAAAAAAAGACAAAAGCGAGGAGGCTGCAAACAAAGAACAGGAAGAAGCCCTCGCAACCGGCCGCATCCTGATCAAAGATGCGATTGCCGATATTGCTTTGCAACAAGTTCTGACACGCCCGCGCGAGTTCGATGTTATCGCAACACTGAATCTTAACGGCGACTACCTTTCGGACGCGTTGGCCGCACAGATCGGCGGCATCG
>JANQHN010000254.1 GCA_028282665.1 Phycisphaerae bacterium
GTCGGCGCGATCGTAAATGGTGAACTTCTTCGTGGCCATTTCGAAAATGCGGTGGAGATGGGTCACATGATTGTCGCCTTGGAAGGTTTGCCGTGTTCCTGTGGGCAGCGGGGATGCCTGGAGTGCTACGCATCGGCGGCGGCGGTGGCGCGACGGGTGGTCACAGCTATCCAAGACGGCGAACCCAGCAGCCTCAGTGAAGCTGTAGCGAGCGGTCAGGAAATTACCAGCAAAGACGTCGTGCAGGCGGTGGCGCAGGGAGACGGTTTGTGCGAACGAATTTGGGATGATGCAACGCGTTACCTTGCGATTGCCTGCATCAACATCCAACACGCCTATAACCCCACAAAGATCGTGTTCGGTGGGGGCATGGCGCGGGCGGGCGATATGTTGTTCGATCGCGTTAAGAAACACTTTCGCGATCAGCAGTGGATGTTGCACGACGATTTTCCGGAAATCGTACCGGGATTACTGGGCGACGATGCCGGTATCATTGGCGCTGCGGGCCTTGGGCTTCGTGCGGTCGGCTGATAATGTGACTCTCCGGCGATGTACGACGCGCTACCGATCTGCAATTCGTAGTAAAGATGGCTGATACCGTACTTCTTATTGCAAGCGACAAAGCGATCCGATCAGCAGTAAGTATCGGGTGCGATCAGCTTAATCTGATCCTTGTCGATCCCCCCGGCTTGGATGAAGCAAAAACGAGGTTCGCCATTCGCTCACCCGATTTGATTGTCTGTGACTACGAATTCTTCGAGGAAGTGCGGGCTACGTGGGCAGGGAGTGCTATTCTGCTTTATGCGGATGAAGCCGATAGCGAACAGGCAATTGGCGCAATCAAGGGCGGTGCCCTCGACTACCTCGTGCCGCCCATCACCGTTGACTTGGTCGTTCGACGAATCCGTGACGCACTTCGGTTTACTCATGAAGTACAGCTTCCTGACTTGGAGGGCGATGTCGATGAGATCGCTCCCGATGTCGACCGCATCATAGGCCAATCGCCAGCCATGAAGGACGTGTACAAGCTAATCGGCTTGATCGCGCCCAGAGACATCAACGTATTAATTACGGGCGAATCGGGTACGGGAAAAGAAGTGGTTGCCCGAGCTATTTTGCAGCACAGCGGCCGGAAGGATGCACCGTTTCTGGCGGTGAACTGCGCCGCTATCCCCGAAACCCTGCTCGAAAGCGAGTTATTCGGTCATGAAAAGGGAGCATTTACAGGTGCGCACGTTCGACGGATTGGCAAGTTCGAGCAATGCGACGAGGGAACGCTTTTCTTGGACGAAGTGGGCGATATGCCCATGACCACGCAGGCGAAGCTTCTGCGCGTATTGCAAGACAACACGTTCCAACGGCTTGGTGGAACGGAGACGATTTCGTGTGATGTGCGGATTATTGCCGCGACCAATCAGCCGCTCGAAGAGTTGATCGAGAAAAAGCTATTCCGTCAAGATCTCTACTACCGCCTTAACGTTGCCACTATCCGTATACCCTCTTTGCGTGAGCGGGAAGTCGACGTAGTTCTCCTCGCCCATTACTTCGTGAATCGTTACAATCGGGAGTTCGGTACGAGCATTCAGCGGTTCTCGCCCGAAACGTTGCCTTTGCTGCTCAATTACACTTGGCCTGGCAATGTTCGCGAACTTGAAAATGCAATCAAAGCGGCGCTCGTGGTTGCACGAGGGGTGGAATTCTTACCGGAGTTTCTTCCGGAACACATTCGTACGGGTGTGTCCAAAGGTATGATGCCCTCTGAGGGACGTCGTGGTGAGCGAGCAAAGGGCAAAGGGTTGGAACTACAACGCTTTGCTGACGAATTGGCCCGAAAAGATACACTCGACGGCAAGTTGCATGGCGCGGCGTTGGGATTGATTGAGCGTGAGGTCATTCGAGCTGCTTTGCAGTATTGCGATGGCAACATGACCGCCGCGGCGAAGCGACTGGGCATAAGCCGCACGACTCTTCGAAAAAAAATGCACGACCACGGCATTTCCGTGTCCACCTCGCCGCACATCCGTGCTGACAATGCTTAATGTTTTGTAGTTGGCGTCGATCAATTCACTTCCTTGTCGGTCAATATTTGTTCTTGTTGGCTATTTGTTGTCCGGATCGCTGTTCTCGGAGCACAATGCAATTTATCCATAAACTACTTTTGTTGAAAGAGTTACGTTGATTTATTTCGAGAGAATTGAATGGCATGCTGGGTGATTTATGTAAGGTGCCATCGGGGAAACTGAGGCGTTCGCAACTGCAAAATCTTTCTGGCATACAGGTTCGCCCAGCCCCCCGATGGACCGTAAACGATCCGGGCCTTGGGAGTTTGACCCGAATGACGGGTCAGGCCTCCCGCCCGGCAAAGGACAACCATCGCCAAAGGAGATACGAAGATGAAAAGGGCACGACCTACTTCGCGAGCAGCGCAGCGTCGGGCTTATCTGCAAGACCTAGCGTCCGGTTGGGCACCGTCGGATTACCGGGGTGGATGGCCTCCTCGGGCGGCGGAGGCCATGGAAGCGATACGTCGAATGGACGCGGGTGTCTATGGTCTTTGTGCTTCATGTAGCAAAAAAATTCCGGCAGCTAGATTGGAAGCCAAGCCGGAAGCGACTTTGTGCGTGGATTGTCAAAGTGAACGTGAATATCGCCGGGCAGGCTAGAAAGGAAATCTTCGTGAATCAGCAGTACACCAAGTATTGTGCAACGGTCCGGTTAGCGTTGCTTGGGGCGACAACCTCCCTCAAGCCGAGAAATCCACCCTAGTCACGACAGTCGGCGCGGACGTGTCCGAGGCTAGACTGTTTAGGTGGCGGATTCCTTTTAAAGTAGATTCTGATTCTAGGAGACAAAAGCTAATGGCGTAAATGTCCGTACGATGGGCGATGTAAGGTGATGAAGTGTTGAGACGCCGCAAATGGATTGTGGCGTAACCGCAAGCAAAATGAATACTCTCGGACTGCACCGTCGCCACATCGCCGTCTTTGGAAAACGAAACCTTCAATTTTTGAAGGTAGCCTTAGGGGGCGGATGCCTGAGCTGGGAGGCTTGTGAAAGCTGATCAGCGTAGACACCGCCTCCGTCGTGTTGGTTTCTCTGCTTGGAATAATAGGGCAAACTTTCGTATGCCCTATGGCGTATATCCTTCGCTGTTTCTACCATCTACCAGATGGATCACATCACTCTCACAGATTTATTGATCATCCTTGCTGCGGGTTTAGTAGCTGGTCTTCTGTGCAGGCGGATCGGTGTCTCGCTACTTGTGGGGTATCTTGTTACCGGTGCTCTGATCGGTCCTGGAGGATTCGGGGTCGTTACCGGTAAGCAGCACGAAATCGAATACATCGCGGAATTCGGCGTTTTGCTGCTTTTGTTCTCGATCGGTCTGGAGTTTTCGCTGGAAGACCTGAAGAAGCTTGGTGGCTTGATGATTGTGGCGGGGACGATTCAGATGGGGGTCGTTGCCTCGGCGGTGTATGCCCTATCGATGGCAATGGGGCTTGTGTGGAAAGAGGCACTTATCATTGGGCTTGCGGCTGCGATGAGTTCAACGGTTCTGGTTTTTAAGACGTTGACCGACTACGGGCTCACGACGAGTCGAGCAGGCTTGCGAAGTGTGGGCATTTTGCTCTTCCAGGACATTGCCGTTGTTCCGTTGCTTTTGCTGATACCCATTTTGGCGAGCGAAGGAGAGGATGCATCCTCCCCTTCCTATTTTATCCTTTCGCTGGTTTCAGTCGGTTTCATCGTTGGAATTGTTCTATTGAAGTTCGTCGTGGGGCGGCTTTTCGTTCCTTTTCTTGCCCAACTGCGTAGCCCCGAATTGCTCGTGCTTTTTAGCATTGTGTTTCTTGGGACGCTGGTGTTTGCCGTGCACAAGGTCCATTTGCCTCTTCCTCTTGGGGCGTATGCCGCGGGGATGATTCTGAGCGGCAATCGGCTGACCGCGCAGATAGATGCACTGTTGCTCTCATTTCGTGAAACGTTCCTTGCGGTATTTTTCGTGGGCCTGGGATTGCTGTTCAAGCCGGAACTGGTGTGGACTGAGCCTGTGTTCGTGATTTTCGGGACACTCGCGATCCTGTTGTTGAAGACGATTGCGGCGACTGCGGCAGCCCGTGCGACCGGTTTGAGTTGGCGTTCCGCCTTCGGCACGGGATTGGGGCTGTCGCAAGT
This sequence comes from Phycisphaerae bacterium, assembly GCA_028282665.1. Lineage (GTDB taxonomy): Bacteria > Planctomycetota > Phycisphaerae > UBA1845 > UBA1845 > JANQHN01. Next base: position 4,177 of record JANQHN010000254.1, read on the forward strand.
GGGTGAATTTGCGTTGGTGGTTGCTTTCGCAGCGTTGCACGCGGAGGTCTTGCTGGATCAACGTCATTATGATCGACTTCTCATCATTGCGTTGGCGACATTGCTCCTGACACCGCCACTATTACGCCTGGGGATCAAGGTAACGCACGCGCATGAATGGATAACGGAGGGGCGTCGCAAAATCAGCAAGGCTGTCGCCGACGCAAAGCATGCATTGGTGTTCGGTATTGGTCCTGTCGGATATCGCGTGGTGAAAGATTTGCACGCAAGGGGTGTGAAAGTTTGCGCCATCGATCGCAGCCCGGTCAACCTGCACGACCTTGCGCAACGGGGCTTTAGGACGTTTGTTGGTGACGGTAGAGACGGGACACTGCTGGAAAATGCGCAGGTTGATGAAGTGGATATCGTTGTCGTTTGTGTGCCTGACGACGAAGTTGCCCGACAAATCGTGTCTGTCATTCGAGAACTGAACGCGACCTGCGCGATTGTAGTGCGGTGCAGATACCTTTCGAAGGCAAAACAGATCGAGCGCGCTGGAGCCAGCATAGCGGTAAGCGAGGAAGCGGGGGCGTCGAGCTTGCTTTTGAAGGCATTGGATCAACTCGGTGGACGGTCGGAAAGATTGGAGCAAGCCGCGACGGCAGCAAAATAGAATTGTGCATCCTAAAATCGCCCTCCGGCTATCAAACACCTTTCAAAGCCAGCCTGCAGATTTTCGCAAGTTCGATATGCGGTGTTGACGGTACGCTTAAGGCTGCATGTTTTAACGGTTCATCGGATTAAGTTGCGCCTTCATTTCGTTGGCTCGTTCTGCTAGTTCTTCGACGCTCTTTTCTTGGAGCGGTGAAAGGATGAAGTGGCGTTGGTGTTCGTCGTGAATCATGCCAGGCCAAAGTACTTCGGCGAAGAAATCGAACGGCACAACCTGATACCAGGGAGGATCGATTTGCCAGTTGGTCTTCAATGTTTCGTAACCTTGTTTTCGAATGGTCACGTTGTAATCGCCGTAGAAGGTGAAATCGGTTGTGATGGTGCTTTTGCCCACCTCTTGACCGTTGAGATACACAAACGCTTGAGGCGGGTCGGTTGTGATGGTCATCGTTCTGCGGACACAGCCGGTCGCGCTCAGCACGACGGCGACTACGCTGATCAACGTTACGCCAACGATTTCTTTTTTCTTCAACATGGTTTTTGAAGCTCGATGATTTCCGCGGTCTTGCTTGCCGTATCAAGGAGCGCGACAGTGTGCCGTTCTTTGACCCAGCCGCAACACTCGCCGGGATTTAGAAACAAGCGACCGTTTTCAACCTTGTTCACGATTTCGTGCGAGTGGCCGGTGATGACGATATCAGCACGATCGACGTCTTTCTTGTCGCACCAACCGATGAAATGGTGGATCAAGATCATTTTACCGTCGAGTTCGACAAAGAGCGGGCCGTCCTGTAACTCGGGGTGCAAGCGTTTCAAGCCTTCGCGCTCGCCGTCGTTGTTGCCGTATGTCGCGTAAAGCGGCGCACCGAATTTGACGAAACGGTTCATGGTGAACGGTGCGACGAAGTCACCGGGGTGGATAAGCGCTGCGACCTTACGCTCACGAAAAAACGCGAGGGCAGCGTCCACCATCGTCAAATTGTCGTGAGTGTCCGAGATCACGCCCACCAGCATTGCACTCTCCTTGAGTATGATTTGTATCCTCAAATCGGCTTGCTCACAAGCGGTAACGCGTGAGGGGGGATTGGTCTTTTATCGAAGCGCAGGTTGGGATAGTTGATGTGGAAGCTACCGCTATAGCGGTTTCAATCCAAACGTAGCGCTTACTGTCGACTTTCCGGCAGTACAAAATACGGTGTCGGACACTACACCTGACTGGAGCTTGCTCTAATGCAGTAAATGGCGCATCAGATTCCGGCCGCGTGGCGTTTCTTTGACAATCTCGGAGAGGACCTGCCAACTGGCCTTGGCTCGGTCCATCAAACCCATGTTTTGCAGGGCAAGAGACAAATGAGCGCGAAAATCGACATTCCTGGGCGAGGCATCACACGCCTGTTCAAACTGTTTCACTGCATGGTTAAACTGGTCGCGCGAAGCGTACAATAAGCCGAGTTCGTAGTGAATTTGCGCAGGTTCACTATCCAGGTCGACCGCGCGTTTCAAGCAGTCGATAGCCGCAGCGACTTTGCCTTGGTCACGCAGGGCGAGGCCGAGTTTCATGATTGCCTTGACGTAATTTGGATTGATAGCCACTGCTTGTTGATAGGCTTCGGTTGCGCCATCCACGTCGCCGGTCTGCCTCAGCAACAATCCAAGTCTGTAGTACAAGTCCGCATGATTTGGAGAGCGTTCAATCGCCGCTCGTATATTGGCGATTTGCCTCTCCAACATGCAGGTTACGTCGTCGGAGTTTGGGCCATTGGGGTCGTCCGCCATAGATCGCGTGGAGAGGTATTTTTCGACTTGTTCGGCCGGTGCGGTTTTGAGGTATAAACGGGCACTTTCGCTGAACAGCAGCGAACTGTTGGGTTCGACGTTGGCAGCCATTTCGAAACTGCGCAACGCTTCCTCGTTCATCCCCAGTCGCTGCTGGGCCACACCCATGCCCACAAACGCTGTCAACATGCGATCGTTGAGTTCGACGGCGCGATTGAACCAGCGCGCGGCCTCCGTGTACCTCCCCGCGCGAAGATGGTTGGTACCGATCTTGATCGTCGCCTCGAGATAGTCCGGATTGATGTTAACTGCGGCCTGATAAGCGTGCCCCGCATCCTCGCACCGTCCTGCCCTGGTATAAAGGTCGCCAAGTCGCATGTGGTGTTCGGCGCAGTTGGGCTTGGCATCGATCATGCTCAAGAGTAATTCAATACCTTCCTCATAGCGACCGGTTTCGGCGCAGGCGGTGACCAGATCCTCTTGCACTTCCCAATTGTCCGGTTCGAGCGCCAAAGCAAATTGATAATGGCGAATTGCCTCTTCGTAATCGCCTTCGTGTATGTATAGTGCGCCAAGGGTTAGAATGGGTTCTATTTCACCGGGACTGATGCAGCAAATCTGTTCGTAGCAATCGATAGCTGGATGCGGTTGACCATTTGCAATGTGCATCGCGGCGAGTCGTTCGTAGGCGCCGCGCAGTTCGGGGTCTGTCTCGATCGCTCGGTTGTAGGTCGCAAACGCGTTTTCGCGTAGCCCTCTTCTTTCTTGACAAAAGCCTAAAGCAAATAAAGTGGCTGCGTGCTCGGCGTATTGATCCGCACTGGTTTGCAAATGCTGCTGGGCGTCTTCCGTGGCGCCTAGTTCATCAAGCGCACACGCCAATCCCAGACGAGCGTCTCGGTGATTATTGTCCTGATCAAGAACCCGGTTGAACGTATCGGCAGCCTGCTGAAACCGTCGGTCGGCGAGATAACGCACTGCAAGCAACTGGAGGAACTTCAAGTCGTCCGGTTTCTTATGTACCAGTGTTACAAGTTCGGTGGTCGAGTAATGACCGTCGTCGTGGAGGATGTCCTTGAACGCGCTGGACAATTCCGCGAGCAATCCTCGACCGAGAGCTTCTATCAAGTAAGCCATGGTTTCTGCTTTCGAACAGAATTTGATGACGTTTGGGGTATATCGACGGCGATGCGCGGTATTTGGCGCGAAGCGGAGAATCAGACCGATAGCGCTTCCAGTGCGAGTCGCGCTTCGGAGTATCGATTGTTGATCTCCAGCGCCTTGCGGTAAGCGTGCTTGGCCTGCGTGATATCTCCTCGACTCTTGTACAGGTTACCTAGCATGTAAAACACATCGGCGTATTGAGCGCCGGCTTTTACCGCCTGTTCGAGACGGTTGGCGGCATCTACGCTGCGATCGGTTTCCTGATAAAGCTTGCCGAGTTCAATCAATGCTCTGGTGAACCGTGGATTAAGACCGATCGCTCGTTCGCCCGCTCCTATGGCTTCGTGCATCCTACCGAGCCGTGTGAGCACTTGCTGGGTGTGAAAGTGCAATTCCGCTTGCTCGGGCTGCTTCTCTAACGCAATTTCGAGCGTCTTGAGTAACACTGCAAAGACCGTTTCATCTACTTCACCCGGAGGGATAGAGATGAACGAATCCACAAACTCGGGGTCTGCCTCGATGATGGATGCAAGTTCTTCGATGTCCTCGCGGTTCGCTGTCGGATCGAGTGCGGGCATATCGGCGCGGGGAGAGGCAAGCGCGCCTGTTTGCCGAACTGCCATCGCCGCTTGCGAAAGTAAGAGGCCAATTTGAGGATCGTGCGGCTTTTGTTGTTGTGCGCGGCGCAGGCAGGCGATTGCACTGCATGGGTCTTGGCGAAGGCCGTGACACATTGCAAGACTTACCAGGGCATTCGTATGATTCCGATCAATGTTCACCGCCTGTGTGAAACGAAGTTCCGCCTCCTCGAATTCCTCTAGGTCGGACAACAGGGTGCCCAGTTGAAAATGCAGTTCTGCCGACTCGGGATAAACACTGATCCCTTCACGCAGGATTTGAATCGCCTGATCGCGCGACTCAGCCATCCACGCGCCAAGCGCAGCGCGAATATAGATGGCTATGCTTGGTTCGCTCGAATCGATGTGGTCGGTGAGCGTTTGTGTAGCTTTTTCGTGTTCGCCCTTGCCCACATAACAGGCTGCAATCAAGGATGCGAGCGACTGATTCGCCTCACCGTAAACGGAAGCTCGCGAGAATGCGAGAGCAGCCTCGTCAAATTTTCCAGCATTGAGTAGGCATATCCCTCTTCGAGTCTCATCCTGTGCTTGGAAGTGGCTCTTTAGTTTGCGAATTAGATCGTCACAGTTCAAAGTCGATGTTTCGTGGCGCACTGGCGCCTGCGTTTGTGTAAGCATGAATTTCTACCTGTCTTGGAGAAGGTCAGGAAGCTACTTGGATGTATCGGAAGATGCCCAGGCAAGCCTTACCTCTTACCTTATTGCAATGAAGGACGTTCGGCTTCGCAGGTTATTGGGAAGGCATAATATCGGGCGTGGTAGCGGATGGGGGAGCGTTTTACGATCTTGCGCGAACAACCTGCCACAACGCGAATCGTTCGTTTGCGGTGAATAACCAGTCGGAGCGAAATGAAACAACGGTCATTGTCAGCAGAAGTATGATGATAAGCCACGTGGGCAAAAGGAGGCCGGCACAGCAAAGTCCCAATAGGATCGTACCGCGATGCGGCAAAAAGCGCTGGGTAGCCAACAGCCCGAGAAGAACAATCGCCGCGGCACTCACGCCGATTACGCCCACGTACGCGGCGGCGGTGAGTGGGTCTTGCGTCAAGTGCGGGTTGGGCGATGCCGTTCCATCTCCAGGCATGGGGGAACCGAGGAATTGAAAAGAAGCGAACACGCTGACGATTGTGCCGACAATCCAGGCGACCATTACCAATTTCGGTTTCTCGATGAGGTTCATACGGATGGTAAGGAGGAGTACGAACGCAACCAGAAGGAAGAACACCAGCAGTCCGGGGAGTGCGGAAGCGCCTTCTCCGAACGAAGCAGGGAGGATTCGCAAAATGACCGGCGCGGCGATGGTCAAGCAGCAGGCTATGACAATAAGCAACAGCATGGTGGCCTTGGTTAATGTAGCCAGTCTTTCGTCGGCGGAGGCGCGACCATCACGCTCCCAAATCTGATTGGCACTGGCGGAAACGATCGACACGAGCAATACGCCGACCATTTGAATCACCTGGGCGATTAGGCGGATCGCAGTGAATGTGCCGACTGTGTCGTTGTCTGTTACTTTGAGAAGATGCCACATCGGGTAATACGATAACACATGCCAAAGTAATCCTGTGCCACCGGCCCATAGGCTGAATGTGATTAACGTACTTGCGATGGGGCGATTTGATGACGGTGCGGGTGTTGATGCTCTTTGGCTTGTGAATCCTAATAGACCGGGGAGAAAGAGCAACGTGGATACGATATTCCCGACCGTATACGCGACGACCACGAGCACTGCACCGGATTGGCTGGCGGCAGTGAAGATCAACGCGAGTGCTGTGAATAACGCCGCCTGCGACAACTCCATCAGTGCATAAGCGCGAAACATACGCAATCCGCGCAGGATTGACATTGTTGCGTGGAAGGGTGCGAGTGTTAACAGGCAGATCAGCACGGCTCGCCCTAGATTAACTTGCTGCGACGATGTGACTGTGGATTCCGCCAAATGATCATTTGTCCAGGCGCCAGCAGCGAAGAGAAAATCGCTGAAACTCTGCCCAGGGAGGTTGAGCAGGAGGAAGACAAAAAGCGAAACACCGGTGATAAGGAGCATGCTCCGCTTAACGAATGGCCGCAATAGACCTGCCTGATCGAAAGTGGGCGTATAGCGGGCGATTCCTTCGTACAACC
>JANQHN010000414.1 GCA_028282665.1 Phycisphaerae bacterium
CTTAGATTGTGGGGCTCGCAAATGACTCCGCCTTTGCCGCCTCCAAGCGGGAGATTCGCCACTGCGCACTTCCACGTCATCCACATCGCCAGGGCACGCACAGTATCCGCTGTTTCCTGGGGGTGGAAACGGATGCCGCCCTTTGCCGGACCTCGCGCATCGTTATGTTGGACTCTAAAACCGCGAAAAACCTGCGTAGTTCCATTATCCATTTTAATGGGCAATGCGAAATGATACTCGCGCATAGGGTTTCTTAGCAGTTCCTTCGTGCCGTCTTCCAAACCGAGACCGTCTGCAATCTTGTCGAACTGCGCTTGCGCCATGGCGAAAGCATTAAAAGCTTTTGTTCCCATACGAGCCTCCCATTACTCAGGTTTTGCGCGAGTAGTAAACCGCTATGCCGTTCATGCTGATTAAGCAAAACCGTCCGCTCAACATGGACGCTTAAGAGCACGAATCATGCCATTTGTGAAACTGCTGCGTCAGCGAATTTGTACTGATAAACCGTGATTCCGAAGAAAGAACCCGTTGCCTGCTGCGGTTTGACGCACGCCCTATACGTAAGTGCCAACCACTGAAGAGACTTACCGTATAGATTTATGGAATTTCGACATCTGAATTTCGTGGTTGCTTGCGGAATGAAGAGTTCTTTTCTACGTTCACTATAGCCGTTTCAATCCAAACGTAGCGTTCAAAGTCGACTTTCCGGCAACACGAAACACGGTGCCGGACGCTACACCTGGCTAGAGCTTGCTCTAGTTTCAAAATAGAAACATGAATGGACTTCGGTGGCATTCATTTTTCAGCCAATTGCCAGACGTAAGAGTTCGCCAATGCGGGGGGCAGCATAGCGCGTCGTACAAACAGCACAAGCAGCGTCAGTAGCAAGCACTTGAGTGTTCTGCTTCAAATCCTGTTGGCACTTTGTGCTGTTTGCCAAATTTAGTACATTGCCGGCAAAAATCCCCTCGTGCGTCAGCGCGAAACCTGTGGCCAAGTGCCTATAAACAAAACACTTACGCAGAGCACACCCTCGTCTTGTACCGAATCGCCGGAATCTACGAACCAAATCGACACAGAGAGTTGTGACAACTCATCGTGCGGAGGCGATGAAACGATTGAAACTGGTCCAGAGGGTAGTAGGCCAGGTGGTCGCGACGGTCGGACATTGAAGAAGCTCAGGTTGAACAAGCAGTTAGAGGAGCTATTTTGAGATGCCTTGTTGACTGTTTCGTCAATCATCGACACCAACCGCTTTGAGGCGGTCCTCCTGCCAGTCCTTATACGACTTGCCCGTATTCTTCAGCTTCCAAACCAAACGACCATTTTGATTCCCGGCGTATACCACCGCCGCCGCACTAGGGCTCGCGAACGGGTAGTCATCTGCGAACACATACTGTTCCAAATCTTCCTTCTCGACCAACACACCGTCTTCGACGAGTTGATCCCTTAGTGCGCGATACGATGTCCAACTCGCCACGCCTTCCTTGCGTGCCGTAGAGCCCTTCTGAACAACAAACTCATCGTCAACGATGCGCATGGTGGCGTGTATTCCAACTGGTGACATCTCAAAGATGGGCACTTGCTCAAGAACCTGCGTACCCGACTCATTGATTTGCTGTTGCGTCATTCGCTCCATGACATTGAAACCCAGCACGGGTAGCAAAATGCGTAGCTGTCCCAAGAACTCCTCCATGTCCGAAGTGTCGGCCTCAGGGAGAGGCGCAGGGGTAGGACGGGTGCTGTTGTCGAGAACGAACCTCCCAGTCTCGCACACATCACGGATAATGCGGCTCTCAAGGAACCGAATGTGCGACTTGGTAAGGTTATCATCCTTGCTGAGAATCAAGGCCGTGTGAGTCCAGTACTCCTTTTCAGCATCATTGTTGTGCTGCACGAGACGTTTCAGAACATTTTCGCTCTCGCCAACGTAAACACGTCGCTTTGTGGGCCGATCCGGGTCATCGCCCACCAGTAGATATACTCCGGGACGCCTCGTCTCTTCGCGCCGTGCAAGTTTGCCAAAGTCTCCTCGCGCCACGACTAGCACACGCAAGGTCCAATTCACGATCTCAGCACAAATAAGACCGTGCGGCGTTCCCTCAGTTAGGAATAATCGAATACTCTTTCCTGTCATCAGATCACTTCCACCTTTGTACTTCAACTGCGGAAGTTGCATTCACCTCATCCAGCCACCCTGATCGCGTCGAAGCCTCTATCGCTTACACCAGTCGAAAACATCAGGCGTCGAACTCCGTAACCGTATCCACAATGACCTCTTTATCAACACCAAGTCCATTTGCAGACAACAACCGTCCTGCCCCACCGGCGGCATGATTTCAAACGATCAGCAACATCCAACATAAATTGCTATCGGAGATCTGCTAAGCGAGAAAACGTTTCCGTGATTTTACAGACCGACTGAAAAGTACAACCGCAGCATTCCTTCTGTCACTCGCTACTTATAAGGAAGGTTTGTGCCGGCTCGATTGTCCGACACTGAGAGACTCTTTGTCGTGCCTGCAGAATTGGTGGGCATCATGAATCGTGATTTGCAAATTGCAGGGCCTTCGAAGCGAGACGATAAGTGGCAAACGGTAGACGTTCATGCCTTGCGGCACACATTCGGCTCGCTGCTCTTTGCAGGCGGCGTTTCACCGCGAACGGCACAACAAGCAATGCGTCACAGCTCGATTGAGCTAACGATGACCCGCTATACCGATTCTAAATTGCTCGACGTGGCGGGAGCGATGACGCCCTGCCACGGCTACTTCTTGAGAATGACCGCGCGCAAGCCACATGTCGCAGACGATCACCAGACGGAAGTCGTCATCCAGGTTCTTGAATCGCTCTGCGAGACGCTTGCGTGCTGCTTTGGTCCGGACGTGGCTTCGCAACAGCTCATCATCATCGGCGCCGCCGGTCACCACGACTTTCATAACACCGTGTTAATCGTCAGCGTCATGCCATTCGGGGCGGAGTGCTTTGATTGCCTCGTAAAGGCGGGCGGCAATGTCGCGACTCATCGTCACGAGCATTGCCTTGCCTTCCATCGCAGTTCGTCACTTCTCCCAATGCTCCACGATGAACACCGCAAGTCGATCGATGCGCTCCGGTGCGCCGACCAGTGCTTCTAGCGGAATCCGGATAGCGTCATCGACCTCCTCACCGGATGCGTTCGCCTTGGTGGCCTTTTCGATCTCCGCTTCCGCCGCCGCTGCTCCGGCATCGTCCACCGTCAGCTTCCCAATGAGAGAGCCGTACTACAACACACCAGCCAAAGCTGCCCTCACAGCCGCTAAAAAGGCGATTTAGAGGAGACGGCAGGACGATGAATAGCCCTAAATAGTCCCGTTTCACTCGAAAATGTAGTGTAAGAAAAATCACGTTTTTGCGGCTGGCGTTCAGGACCGCACTCTGTCGCCTTGTGGTGCAAGCCTGGAGTCGGCGGCAAGCAAATCGACACCAACCGGTGATGGGTGAGAGTCGCCGCGACTGGTGTTCTCCCTAAAACCGGTCAATATCTCTTCACTGTTCTTCAGCAGACAAGCCGAACATTTGATTCGACACGTCGCAAGACTATCGTGAAGCCAACAATGCTGGCGCTCACGGGCTGCCACGACCTTAGACCTTCACTTCAAAAAGACACGTTGCTCTTTGTTCACAATCAAGATGACATTGGAAGCTATCTTTCTGCAGTTGATCAGTTCAGAAGCATCGTTGATCTGGGAAGCCTTGAAGACAGCCAGTGATCAATTCTGACGCGGGAGTTTTGGCACGATACATCGACGGGCGCAGGCTTCGGAGATCGTGACCCGCACGGGTTTTCTCACCTTGTTTCGTCCAGCCGCAACCGCACATCGCGAGCGTTGTCCGCCGTCTGGATAGCGCTGGACCAGCTTCTTCTCGGCCAATCGCCCGGTCATCGGTGAGACCGCGCCCCTGGTAAAGTCCTGCTGTTGGGCGAACTGCGTCACGGCCTGGTCGGGTTGATCAGGCCCTAGCTTGAGGCGCCGTATCGAGGGGAATTGTCCTGCATCTCATTCGGACAAGCGAAAAAAGTTCGTGGCACCGAACTTGCTTACTGTTTCGACGGAGGTGTCGAGGAATGGCGCTGCTCAGTCACATTCAATGAAGAAGTGGATGGCCACTTCGAGCAGAGCATCCACTCATTGGCGGGTAAGATCGCAGTAAGACGTGATTAATCTGCTTTTAGTCTCGTTTTCGGGCGCATCGGATGCCTTCAGTTGCGTTGCGTCATATGCCAACGCGAACCTCGTCTTTTTTTTTCGGGAAAGTTCGGCGGGCCGAACTTTATGCGGATATCCAAATTCGAGCGCCGAGCCAGCCTCAAGAAGCGGCCCGGCAAATCACAGAGAAGGAACCAGGCCGGGCTGAAGGGAGCTAGAGGTAGCTGCGGAAAGCGTCGGACCGTCCGAGGCTCGCAGCAACGGTGGCGACCAAGGCCTGTTTTAAGGAGATATAATTATGAAGTTTCGGACGCCAGCCAGGATCACACGCGCATCGCGCCATGCGGGACTCACCTTGATCGAACTCGTCGTCGTGCTGACCATTTTGGTCGCATTGGGTGGAGTGCTGGTACCCGTTGTGGGGAACTCACTGACTCGTTCTCACGTCGCTACTTGCGCCGTGAACTACCCTGAACTGACCAAAATACTGATCCAGATGGAGGCAACCCGAGGGGACTTGGGCGACGGCTGGACCACGGGTGTGTTCGACAGCGATGGTAGCCCGGTGAACAACTCCGCGCTGAATACGGATGGTGGCGGCGGCGGAGCGGGAATTCTGGCTACTGGTACACTGACCGCCGATGAAGTCACCGCGCTCACCGATTATGGCATCACCACGGTCTGGAACCATGGCGACCCGACGGCTTCGGATTACGACGTGACGTTCAACCCCGGCCTCACTTCAGAGGCGATCACCGCCGCAACTCAAGTCATCGTACTCACCGATTCGCAGGCTCAGGACATCTATCTGCAGGTCGGCGGAAGTGAGAAGTACATCTGGTTGGGCATCGACAAGACCTGGGACGCCTTGGGCGATGTGACGCCTGAGCCGCCGGTGCACTTCGGTGACGCCGAGGGCAGCCTGCCGACGCAGTCCTATTCACGATTCGGCGCGATCTTCCAAGTGGCAGACGCCGACGGCGACCCGATGGCCGAGTTCAAGCGCGTAAGTTACTGCATTGACGGAAGCGCGTTCGAGACCGGTGACAACCACATCGGCGTCCACTGGCAGGACGTGCACGGCGGGTAATGCGAGGGGCAGTGACCGACGCAGGATGACCTAAGCTTTTTGAGACCATGGGCCGCCCCCGCATACGTGTGAGGGGCGGTCTCTGGCGACGAGGGGCAACCGTCCGATGCCATTTGCACAACAGGATATCTTGTCAATTGCCCGAACTTACTCCGAATCGCGCCTGTTTCCCAGCCACGCTCGCGCCGGCCTGACGCTGGTTGAACTGCTCGTGGTTCTGGTGGTCCTGGTGACCATAGCCGGTCTGGTCATACCGCAGTTGAGTGGTCGTGCCGAGCAGGCGGCAGAAACGGTGACTTGGCAAACGATGCTTCACGTACGCGACGCGATCGGAAACTCCGCGGGGTACGAAATCCTGATGCGGTATGCGAGGGATGAAACGGGCAATACGGTCGGCCACGCGTCGGGACTTCCCTGGCCCAGCCTCACAGGTGTCGAGTCTGGAAGAGCCGACCACCCGCAACTGGCATTTCTTTTCATCGAGCCTTCCGACTTGCCGCCGTATGACCCTGTCCTTGCAGTCGGGTGGCGGGAGCCTTGGTTGGATATCACCTCGGCCGCCAAGTACACGATCGACACGACGGCCGGGTTCAGTTCGGCTTATGGGGTGGACGACGATCCAACGCCAATCGATGGCTGGGGAAATGCGGTGGTGATCCAGTTGCCGGATGTTGCACCGGGTATCGCGGATATCGAACTGGAGGCGGTTCGCTTGGTTTCGGCGGGCCCCAATGGGCAAATCGACACACCGGCCAATGTGCTCACGCCTTCCCTTGTCCAGAAATCCGACGACGTGGTGTTGTACCTGCGACGGGAGGATCCATTCCCATGAATCGACAAGGGGCACACCGTCGCGGTCTGACGTTGCTCGAGTTGGTCATCGTCCTGGTGGTTCTGACGATCCTGGGCACTGTTACGATCAGCCAGACGACCGGGCTGGCGAATCAGGCACGTTTTGATCGAACGACGCGCACACTGGCGTCGTTGCGAGATGCCGTGCTCGGGCGCGACGCC
>JANQHN010000035.1 GCA_028282665.1 Phycisphaerae bacterium
GGTGCACAGATGGATTGGTTGCCGACCGGAACGAGCTTTTCGCTGTCTTTGGCCGGTGCTCCGTATCGGTTGTTCGACAATTGGTCCTATTTTTCCGACCCCGCAATGAACGACAACCCGGTTCGACATTACGGCATTCTTTGCGACTATGGCTGAGTCGTGCCGTTTCCGTGGGAAAACGCCGGTTCGGCGCCGTACAACAACATCTCAGGCATCAACCCCCGTCTTACCGATCCGGCTAACGGCGACTATCGACCGATGCCGGATTCGCCGGCTATTGGGTATGGTTGTCAAACATTCAGACGATCGACTCACGCCGAAAACGCTGGGCCTTTGATCGACTGCACACACACTTTCGAGATTCAGCGCCGCGACGTGATTGACGTATCCGGCGTGATTACTGCGAACACGACCTGGAACGCCAATAAAGTGCGAGTCGTTGGAGATGTTACTGTAGATCCGGGTGTCGTCCTGGCTATTGCACCTGGAACCATTGTTGAATTTCAAGATTTTTACACGCTACGTGTGGGCGGCACGTTGCTGGCGGTCGGCTCGCCGGACCATGAAATTCGATTTACAACGGATGAACCTGAGGCATTCACTATAGATTATTCATTGGCGGGCTGTTGGAACGGTCTGCGGTTTGAGGACACATCCGCGACGAATCAGCCATCACGCCTGTCGCATTGCATCATTGAATTCAGCAAAGCCGTGGAGGGCGGAGCGGGGCGGTATTGGTACGGCGGTGGAGCCGTGTCGGTAGTCAACTTTACGGAACTGACGATCGACAACTGCACCATACGCAACAATGTCGCTGAGTATGGTGGAGCGATCTTTCTCTATCGACAGGCTTGTCCCACAATTGCGGGCAACTTGATCGTTGCCAATCACGCCCTTACCAACGGCAGCGCTATTTATTGCGCCTATAGTTATCCACGCTTCATTAATAATACGATTGTGGGAAACCCCATCCACAATTTGAACAACCCATACGTCGATAGCTGCGGCGTGCAGCATTTCCTCTCCAAGTCGATACTTAGCAATAACATTGTTCGCAACAACAATCCAGACTACATCCACCTTCCCACACAGATTCTCGGCGGAAAAACATACTACATTAATCATAACAACATCGAAGATGGAGCCGTGAGCGAAAGCAATATCGACGTCAACCCACGCTTTGCCGACACATTAGGCGTGGATGGCGTAAGCGGCACGAGCGATGACAATTTTCGGTTGTTGCCTTATTCGCCGTGCGTGGATGCGGGCATGAATGACGTAGTGCCAAGCCAACTGGCGGAGGATCTCGATGGCGAGCCAAGATTCGTCGACGGCGACTACGACGGTTACGTCCGCGTGGACTTGGGCGCGTTTGAAACTGGCAATTTTGACTGCGACGGAGACGGTTTTGTTAACCTCACCGACTTCGGCCTGTTCGCGTCTTGCATGATAGGTCCGACCGGCGATGCGCCGTTGCATTGTGCTTGCTTCGACATTGACCGAGACGGTGATGCGGACTTGTTCGATCTTGCGGGATTTCAGTTCGCACTCGACGGCCCGTAACAAAATGAATGCTGCAATACCCTTGCTTTGCACATCCTCTCTTACCCGGCTTGAGGCTCTGCTTCATGTTGCAACAGCAATCGCACTTCGAACGGCTCGCCACATTCGGGGCAGCGCAATTCGGCTCGGCCTCGCAGGTCATACCCGCACCTCAGCCAAACGAACAGCCGGGAAGACAGACTCGAGAACACGCAGGCTACGGCCACGATGGTAATTATCGCGATCTTGGACTGGCGTCGTCTCGACATCTGCCGCTTAAATGCCTTTTTAACAAAGGATTGTGCCCCCAAAAATGTAGTGCTCAAACTTGCTCGTGTTGAAACTGCCGGGTCGCCCCAGATTCACAACGACTACGAGTTGCGGTTCCCGGGCCCATTTTCGAGCGGTTTGCGAAAGTGATTGATCCAATCAATGATACCCATGTGCGTTCTTCTATCCTCGCACGAAACAGAAAGTTGTGGATTACAACTGCCGATCCAATCTCCGATAGTGAATCGCTTCGCTAACATGCTCGGACTTGATCGCTTCGTCCCCTGCGAGGTCGGCGATGGTACGGGCGATGCGCAGAATTTTATCGTGGGCGCGGGCGGATAGGCCTAGTTCCATCATACATTGTTTGAGCAGCAATTCCCCGGCTTGATCGAGCACGCAGTGCTTGCGCAGATCGCGCGATGCCATCTTCGCGTTAGCAAGGGTCGACGACGGGCCAAACCGTTCGCGCTGCCTGCCGCGAGCGGCAAGGACCTGTTCGCACATCGCCGAAGACGGTGTACCGTCCTTGCGTGATCGCAACTCTGTAAATGGCACAGCCGGTACTTCGATGTGAATATCGATTCGGTCGATTAGCGGGCCACTAATCCGCGCGAGGTAGCGGTCTATTTGGAACGGATTGCATTTGCACACCTTGCCTGGATCGGTTGCGTAACCACACGGACACGGGTTCATCGCCGCAACCAGCGAAAAGGATGCAGGGAAACGTACGGCGGCCTGCGCGCGGGCGATCGTCACTTCGCCGTCCTCCAGCGGCTGACGCAGCGCTTCCAACGCATGCCGTGAAAACTCTGGAAACT
>JANQHN010000274.1 GCA_028282665.1 Phycisphaerae bacterium
ATCAAATTCCTTTCCTCGCCGCACAGTGGGCCGGAGCGGGCACGAGCCTGGATAGCATCCCTGAAAAAAGCTTGGCAGCGGGAAATGGTCAGGTAAACCAAAAGCAACTCGAAATTGGCCGACGATGGGAAGAAGAACAACTTCGAACCAGTTGGGTCAAATCCATCGGCTCGTCGCTACTGTTCGAAGCATGCATAGTCGGGGCAGCCATGTGGAGTTTCTGCCGTAAAGACTTCTGATCCACGGAACGCTCATAAGGATTTAATTTGGCCCGCATCCTCTACGTCATCACCGACCTGGAAATCGGCGGTGTACCATTACACTTGCACAAGTTGGTAAGAAATGTGCGCGAGCGCGGCTTTGAAGTAAGCGTATTGTCGCTTGCTCCGGCCGGCCCGGTGGGCGACATGTTGCGAGATGACGGCGTGGAGGTCGGAGACTGCGCAGGGCAAGGAGGATGGGACTTTCGCGTGATTGACCGACTCGCTGCGCAATTCGTAAAACAAAAACCCGACATCGTTCACGCATTGCTTTTTCATGCAAATATCGCATCGCGATTCGCCGTCAAACTGGCGGGGATTCATCGCTCGCGGGTCATCTGCGAAATTCAAACCGTGGAGCTTGAGCGAAAATGGCATTTGTGGGTCGATCGACTCACTTACCGCGGTTGCCGCTTCACGATCGGCAATTCCCCATCCGTCATCGATCACCTTGCAACGGTAGCACGAATTCCACGCGATCGACTCAGACTCGTGTGTGGCGGAATCGATGCCAAGCGCGTGCAGCAGGCGACACCGATCGACAAAGCAAAACTGGGGCTTTTACCTAAAGAAAAGCTAATACTTTGGGTAGGAAGACTTGATCCAGTCAAAGGGCTCCTGCCGTTGCTCGACGCTTACGCCCGGCTTGATGGATCAATCTCATCCAAACTTGTGCTGATTGGTGATGGAACGTATCGAGAAACCCTCGCAGAGCGAATCAAGGCGTTAGGCCTTAAGGAACGGGCAATCCTGGCCGGTCCGCGGAATGATGTGCCGAACTTACTAAAGGCAGCGGACGTATTCGTGTTTCCGTCCATGACGGAGGGGCTTCCTAACGCCCTGCTTGAGGCGATGGCTGCGGGCTGTGCGATTGTAACCACCGACGTTCCCGGCTGCCGGGATCTGATCGAGCACGAACGAACGGGACTCAAAGTGGCATACGGCGACATCGCCGCCCTGCACGTCTCCTTAGATCGTTTATTGAAGAATGAGCGATCCGCAACCGCATTCGCGACGGCTGCGAAGGCGGAGGCGGAAACTAACTGGCGCATTGAGGATACCTACAACGCATATTTAGCAACTTACGAAGAAACTCTCCGCAAGTAGATGCGGAGCCTCAAGCCAGGACCGATTTAGGCATCCTGCCCATTTCGTTTGGCCGGCGCGATATGCATACGAATGCGCTTGATGCGTCTTGGCTCAGCCGCAATAACACGCAGCGCGATGTTGTCGTGCGAACATTCCTCGCCGACGCGAGGAATCTTGCCTAACGTTGAAAAGACAAAACCGCCAACAGTTTCATAGTCTTCATCTTCCGGCAGTTCGATATCCAACTCGTCGTTGAGATCGTCGATTCGCATCCGCGCGTCCACTTCGACAGTTTGTTCGTCGATTCGCTTGAAGCCGACCGGCTCCTCTTGCTCGTACTCGTCTACGATATCTCCGACCAGTTCTTCCAAAATGTCCTCGATCGTCACCAGCCCCGCTGTCCCGCCATACTCATCCAGCACGATCGCCATGTGAACCTTCTGCTCTTGAAACTCATGCAGCAAATCCTTCACGAGTTTGGTTTCCGGGATGAACTGCGCTTTGCGCATGAGCGTTCTTACCTGAAACAGCTCTTCATCCTCCAGGGTGAGCAGATCCTTTGCGTAAAGCACACCCAAAATCGTATCTATCGTTTCTTCGTAGACCGGAATACGCGAATGGCCTTTTTCACGAATGACATTCTTGAGATCTTCCAGCGTAATATCGTGCGAAATCGCAACCATGTCCGTACGCGGCGTCATGATATGCTCGACCATCGTCTCGCGCAGTTCGATGACCGACTCGATCATCGCTTGTTCCTCCTCGTCCACCGCCCCCTGTTGCTTCATCTCGTTGACGGCGTCGAGGATCTCTTGCTCGAGTTCCTCTTCAATCGCTTTTTCGTCCTGAGAAGGGATGCCGCTAAGCCGCCGCACGACCGGATCGAAGAATTGCAGGAAACAAATCAGTGGATAAAGCACAATGCGGAGCCCCGCCAAAATCGGCAAACAGTACACGATAAGCCATTCGCCCGTGTACTTCGCCCAGGAACTCGCGATCGCCACCGCAAAAACAAGCACAATCCCCAGCGAGATGAGCAACGCGACGAACCTTTTGGAATTATGCGATTCGATGCTCGCGCCATCCATCAAGCGCAGCACGATAACCATCAGGAGCAAAACCAGAATCGAACGAACGGTAGCAGTGGCGATGACGTAATGCACGCGCTTCTCAAGAAAGCCAGCAAACCGCGCCCCTTGATCTTGCTCCTCAAAAGCGTCGGCGATGCGCCCACGCGATGGTGCTCGCAGCGCGTAATTTAACGCCGCAAAAAACGTCAACATACCCAACACCAGTAAGCCGTACCAGATGATCACGCCCGTGTTTGCTCCCTGGACCTACAATTCTCCTAGCAATCCGAACGCTTCCATGCATTCCTTTTCTGACGCCGCATCGAGATCAACTTCCGCCCTAAGGATTGTTTCAGAGCCGGATTCCGCCCGCAGTTGCTCAACTCCCGCACCATCGACTAGGACTGTCGTAAGCACCTTGCCCGTCTTTTTGTTTTTTGACTCAACCTTTCGCGCGCTTCTTACCATAGCCACATAGGCCCGCGAGGAATCGTTCGCGCCGAAAACAATGCCCGTTAATTCTGCAGGTGTCACCGACCAAGCATCGCCGGTGTAACCCACGGGACAGGCGGCAATCACACCGCGCGGCTTAGGAACGCTGGCGGACTTTTGATCATCCATACGCCCCGCGCGAATAAGCGCAATATCCCCAATCGCAGTCGGGTGGATATCCAACACCGGCGTTTGTTCTTTGAGATCCACGCCCGGCCCATCGGTTTCCAAAAGGGAATCGCCATCCGGGTCGAAGAGGACGGAAACCGGTATTCGAAGTCCATCCACACGGCAGTGCAGGCCTGCGACGATGTACACACCCCACTCGCGAGCTTTGACAGCGATCGACTCCCGTATGTTGTCCAGGACCGCAACCGGAACACTTCCCAACGGGACTACTCCCCCCGTATCGCAGGCGCCGGGCAAGATCAGCAGGTCAGGAGCCTCGTCCACATCGCACGCTAAATCGATCTGCCCCAAAAAATGCTGCAGGTTATTGGCAACGCTCGTGGCATCCAGCACGGTTTGAAGAAGAGCAATCCTCATAGCTTCCTCCCCTCGTACACCGCACCAAGCCCAATCGAGACAAGAATTTCATCTTCCATAGCATGCATGCGCAAGGCTTTGTCGGCTTCAACGTCGTCGTATCCGATCAAATGAAGCGTTCCATGCACCGCGTAAAGAGCAAGTTCCGCGAACGGCCCATGCCCGCGCGCGTCGCCTTCACGGCTGGCGGTCTCGACGGAAATAACGATTTCGCCTTCAATGCCCGCCTCGTTTTCACTATCGCGCATGTCGTAGGTAATCACGTCGGTCGGACCGGTATGATGAAGATGGCTTTCGTTGAGTTCGGCAATACCCGCGTCGTCCACAAGGGCTAAGCTAATGTGCGCGTGAGTGATGCTGTGGCGTCGCAAAGCAGCACAAACCGCTTGTTCAAGCAACCGCCTCAGGTGTGTTTGGGTTGATGACTTTGTGGTGGACCGCCCGGATTCAGGAGGTTCGTCTTCGCCGACCGGTTCATCCTCTAGGTCAGCTAAGACGTCGGACGCGGCAAGCTCGCCACCCTCGTAGGTAATGGGTCGCTTGCAAGCCCAGGTAATATCGAGTTGGTATGGCGAGTCTTCTTCCATCAGATCACATCGCGGATCGCGTCAGCCTGCGACCGACTTGACCGCTTCACGGTCCGGCTCGGGCGCGGTTGGCTCGCCGTTTTCGGCGGGACGCGCGGCGGATTCATCCTTTTTCGCTTTCGGATACGCCACCCGACCATGATACAAACTGCAAAGGCTCTTGACCAGTGAGTCCTCCACGATGCTCAATTCCCGGAGGGTAATGTCACATTCGTCAAACTGCCCGTCATTGAGACGGTGCATGATAATCTGGTGAACCACGCTTTCCACCCGGCCCGCCGTTGGCTCGCTGAGGCTTCGGACTGCACCTTCGACGCTATCACAAAGCATCAGTACAGCCGACTCCTTCGTATGCGGCTTGGGACCGGCATAGCGAAATTCCGCTTCGGGCACTTCGCGGTCGTGCTTGCCACTTGAAATGTGCCCCTGCTGTTCGGATGCGGCATGGTGAAAATATCGGACCACCGTCGTGCCGTGATGTTCTTCGATAAACTGGTGCAACACACGTGGCAGTTTGTATTCTTTCGCCATCTCGATCCCATCTTTTACATGGGACAAAATAATGAGCAGGCTCATGGTGGGTGAAAGATTGTCGTGGCGGTTAATACGTCCTTCCTGGTTTTCCGTGTAGTACTGGGGCTTATGCGCTTTCCCAATGTCGTGATAGAGCGCACCTACCTGAGCAAGCAGACCATTGGCCGAAATGGCTTCGCAAGCAGCCTCCGCAAGTTTGCCCAAAACAAGGCTGTGGTTGTACGTACCCGGCGCTTCCCGAACCAGCAGTTGAAGCAACGGATTCCGCGAATCGCTCCACTCCAGCAACGTCAAAGCAGTGGCAATGCGGAACGTGCGCTCAATGAAGGGCAAAATGCCGGATACAAAAAACGAAGCCATCAACGCACATCCACCCGCCGCAGCGGCATGCCTTAGGACGAAGTCCAAAGGCTGGCGTTCCAACAACGCGCCCGCCGTCGAAGCGACCACCACCACGATCGCAGTGATCACACCGGTGCCAATGATCTTGGTTCGCGTACGAATTTCCTCAAGCTGGTAAACCGTGACCGCCAGCCCGGCCGTCAATACCAACAGCAACAGAATATCGCCGCGCACCGTGCACGTGATCAGCACAGCTGCAATCGCCATCACACCCATCCCGAACCGACGGGGATAAGCGATAGCCATCACACTTCCCGCAACCAGACACGGCAGGAGTATCAATTCCGGCACCTGAGGCCATTTCAAATCCAGCACACGGGAGACGAGTAGCGTCACTAATAACATAACGACCAGCGCCATCGTTCGCGAAGAAGACGCGAACAAGCGC
>JANQHN010000279.1 GCA_028282665.1 Phycisphaerae bacterium
GAGTTCCAGCACAAGACGGATATCGACGATGCAACCTACACAGCGATAATGCATTCGCTTGTCGATGGGTCTGCGCTTATTGCTCCGATTGATTGCCACGCAATCGCACTATTGCAGTAACCTAATAACCTCCCGAACCTCAGCGAAGAACCCAGCTATAATGCAAACACGCAGCAGCGCGCACGCACCGAAATGTGATTTATCCAAATTTGTACATTGTCAGGATTGCCAGCCATCAACGACCAATGGTACGTCGCGTTTGAGTGACGAGCAGAGGCAGTGATCGCTGGGCAGTCCGGCTCGGAGCGTAATTGGGGGGCACTTCGGGCCGGCTGCCTCGATTTGAACTCATTGAGGTACCGAAAGCCCTGGAGAAAAACCAACCCGCCAAACAGAGTTTGTTACGACCTCCTCCTCAAGCGATGCCCTATAATCTAGCGAAAACGAATTTGGGGCAGGCACCGATCGTGAAGACTCTCGGAACAGAGCTGAAAGCGAAAGGTGCTTGTCTCGCTAATGACCGCACCAACCACGCCACCGCACAAGTTCTCGCGAAAAGAGTCGCTACGAATGTTCCTTTCATTGTGTTGGCTTTTTCCGTGTGAATTCTCAAGCCACGCTCACTCTCCTGCACTATTGCCACCTATCGAAACACGCCCTACCATCTTTACGTAAAAGCATCGAAATTTGGACGGAGTTTCCCAGACGGAAATGCGCAGCCATCGTAAAGACCAAACATGAAGATCTGCCAGTACTACATGAGCGACGAGGCGCGATCGCGCGACTTGCTCTTACGCAAGCCCCGCGCCGCCAAAATGGGCATCGTTACAGGCGAGCAGATCGCTCCGATCGAACGTGTCCTCGGTCAGGTGGTTCCGGAGGGGTTCGATCTCCCGGACTTGTTGGAAGCGTGCATTGAACCGGGACTTGAAAAGGCGATCGAAGCCAGCAAAACGCAGATCGCGGTAGGCTGCGTTTTTCCCGCCCCGCCGGTCATCAGACCGACTGCTTTTTTGGACTTCTACACATTTGAGCAGCACGTCAGCACGTGTCGCGCAAAACGTGGCTTGGACGTCGTACCTGAGTGGTATCAAGTACCGGCGTATTACAACTCCAACGCCAGCGCGCTTTTTGGACACGGGCAGGAAGTGTACTACCCACCTGAGGAAGATCGGCTCGACTACGAGTTGGAGTTGGCGTGCGTCATTGGCAAACCCTGTCGCAACGTCACGGTGGAAGAAGCGGCGGAGTACATCGCAGGGTACACCATCCTCAACGACCTCTCAGCCCGCTCGCTGCAAAAGAAAGTGATGGCAATCGGCTTGGGACCTGCACGAGGCAAAGACCACGGCTCATCGCTGGGCCCGTGGTTTGTTACGGCGGATGAAGTAAAGGCTCCAAGGAATTTAGCGATGCGAGCTTTCGTTAACGGCGAGAAGTGGAGTGAAGGCAATAGCGGCATGAGCCATTTCACTTTCGAGCAGATGGTCGCGTTCGCCTCTCGCACGCGAACGCTCTATCCAGGCGATGTGCTCGGATCGGGGACGGTGGGCACGGGCTGTGGCCTGGAGCAGGATCGTTTTCTCTCGCCCGGCGATACGATCCGATTGGAAATCGACGAACTCGGCACTTTGGAAAACAAGGTTAGTTATGAGCCCATCTCAGAGCTGACTCGCTCAGCCCTGAAACAGTTCTCGGATAAGTGAGCATACACCATGTTGCATAGACATACTTTAGGGAAGCTACCAGCCAAACCGCACACCGCGTTTTACGAAGACAACCAACTCTTGATGGAAGTCTGCGTTACGCGCGAGGGCTTCGACGGGCCCTATTCGATCCTCTATTATAGAATACCGCCCACCGATGAGTTTGAGGTCGAACCGCTGGAAATCCCGGGCTTTGCACCTTTCAAACTAACTGATCGACAGGATTTGTACCGGCGTCACATCCTTTCGCAGGATATGAAACCCGGCGGCAATTTTCTCACCGGACGCAAAACGTTGCTGGTCAACGATGATGTACATATCGGCGTGCTGAAGCCGACAGAAGCCCCCGTCCGATTCTTCAGCAACGGCGACGGCGATGAGCTTTATTTTTTCAAAGAGGGTAGTGGCTACATCGAGAGCGTGTACGGCATTTTGTCATTCAAGAAGCACGACTACGTGTTGATCCCCAAATCTACCCCCTACCGCATCCATCTCGATGGAAACACTGGGGTAGCGATGGTATTCGAGGGCAGGCCGTACTTGCACATTCCCGGTGAATACCGCAACAAATATGGTCAACTAACCGACTACGCGCCTTTTTCGCACCGCGACTTCCGCATTCCGATGGAATTGCTCGAGTACGACTCCGCCAAGCATGGCGAGGAAACCTATCCGGTCGTGGTCAAACGGAATGATGTGCTAAGCGTGCATGCCTACAAACACTTTCCGCACGACGTAATCGGATGGGACGGAGCCGTGTATCCCTTCGCGTTCAACATTCATGACTATCAGCCAAAGACAGGACTTGTGCATCTGCCACCAACGATTCATACGACGTTTGCGGGTAACGGATTCGTCGTGTGTTCGTTCGTACCGCGCATGACGGATTTTCACGAGAAAGCGGTACCGTGCCCGTATGGTCACGCCAGCGTCGACATGGACGAGATTCTCTACTACGTAGAAGGCAATTTCACATCGCGTAAGGGTGTAAATTCCGAGTCCATCAGTTTGCACCCGGCAGGCGTCCCGCACGGCCCGCATCCTGGCATGTATGAAAAATCCATCGGCACGAAAGCAACGCGCGAGCTGGCAGTGATGTGCGATACGTACAAACCGTTACGCATGACCGTGGACGCAGACACCCTTGAAGACAAGACATACCACACGAGTTGGGTAGACTAGAGCAAGCTCTAGCCAGGTGTAGCGTCCAGCACCGTGTTTTGTGCTGCCGGAAAGTCGACTTTGAACGCTTTGTTTGGATTGAAATTGCCATAACGGTCTATAATCTAAAACGACATCCATCCGTGTCGGTCCTACTGATGTGGTTTGCGTCTCGATTTAGTGCAGAATCGAACTGGAGACAAGAAGACCGAATGTACCTTGATACAAGAGAATTCGCCGACAATTGGCGTGATGTTTATCGACTGTGCACGGCATTCATTCAACCCAGGCCAATCGCCCTCGTCTCGTCGATTTCCGCAGACGGCCGGCGAAACGTCGCGCCATACAGCTTCTATAACATGGTTTCCGCCAATCCGCCGGTGGTGATGTTCGCACCATCATATCGACGTGACGCAACAGGCAAGGATACCCTGCATAACGTCGAGGCGACCAAAGAATTTGTCGTCGCCACTGTCACCGAAAATATCACAGAACAAATGAACGACTGTTCGTTCGACTATCCGCCGGAAATTGACGAATTCGGAATCGCCGGTTTCACACCCAAGCCCGCGTCGATCGTCAAACCGGCACTCATAGCCGAGTCGCCTGTGAACGTCGAATGCGTACTCGAGGACATCAAGCGTTTCGGCGATACACCCGGGGCAGGGTCGGTCGTGTTCGGACGAATCGTCGCCGTTCATGTGGATGATCGCATTCTAGCAGATGACAAATTGGTTGATCCGAACAAGCTGAAGGCCGTCGGCAGAATGGGGCGCTCCACTTACGCGCGCACGACGGATCGCTTCGATCTACCTCGACCAACTGCCAGGGATACGAACGTCGGCTGAAGCTGCACAGAATCGAAAGTTCGGCGTACAATTCTTTGAGTGGGACGCTATTTGAGAGTCTCGCGCATCGGGCCAATTTCGGGCGCCCCCGCCCGTTGGACATGTCAAGGATGGATTCGGGAGGTCTGCTATGATTTCAGCGGAAACGGGACTTACGACGACTAAAGCTCCCTTTATTGAAGAAGCCAAGTCCAACGGGGAGTTGTACATTCAGCAGCCGTACAATCTTTACAGCGAGGACAACCAGATCGCTTGGCGCCGGCTTTACGATCGGATTCTGCCCCGTTGGCGAAAATATGCCAACGCCAAGTTCCTGGAAGGCATCGACAAGCTCGCCCTCGACCCACACAACATTCCCCGGCTTGAAGACATCAACAAATTTCTTGAACCTCTCAGCGGCTTCTCCGCCAAAGCGGTAAGCGGGTACGTACCCGCTTACTTGTTCTTCGATTGTCTGCGAACCCGGGCTTTTCCAACAACCATCACGATTCGTGAATCAAACACGCTGGATTACCTGCCCGAACCGGACATCTTCCACGACGTGGCTGGCCATGTTCCCATGCATACTGATCGGGTGTTTGCCGATGTGCTCGTTCGTTTCGGCGAAGTCGCCCAAACGGCCGCGAAGATGGTGCAATCAATCAGTGATGAAAAGGAACAATTGCGCCGCGTCGAAAGCATCATCAAGGCCATGGCTCGCTTCTTCTGGTTCACCATCGAATTCGGCTTGATGCGCGAAGGGAATCATCTCCGCGTGTACGGCAGTGGCATTTTGAGCTCGTACGGCGAACTCGAATACAGCATCGAATCGCCCGATGTGCAGCGTTACCCATTTCAGCTCGACTGGATCATCAACCAATATTTTGAAATCGACCACTATCAGCCGCTTCTTTTCATCGTCGACTCGTTCGACCACTTGTTCAGTGAGGTGGACGTACTAGAAAAGTGGATGCTCGAAGGCCGACTTAACAACGTTTCGCCTGGCGAACCCTTAGTCAACGAAGAGGATCTCAAATCCTTCCTCCAGGCCGGCGAGTAGTCTACTCGATGCCCCGATAAAACAGCCATATTCTCGCGCCCAAATAGAATCATCGAACAGTCCCCTTTCATTTCCCCCATTAACGACACGTTGGCGTTAATCGGCCACTCTTTGGAGACCAGCTTGTAGAAAGCAGGCTCCACTCACCGTTTTTTAATCCAGACAACCACACCGAGCATAGGAGTCGGTACGTATCGCTCTCGCAATCCCGACAAACCGCAAGCGAGGCGGAATTGTGCAATTCACGGCAGAGGAGCACGACAATGAAAAAGACCACGCTCACGACTGTGTTCATTTTCTTCGCTGGTTTGACCGCAAGTGCGCAAAGTCCGTATCCCGGCGTCACGTTGATCAGCCCACAAAATTCAAACGAGGCGCAGATGATAGATATGGACGGCACCGTCTTGATGACGTGGCACGGTTCGGCTCGACCGGCAAGTTTTCCCTACCTGCTCAGCGACGGATCGATCGTTCGCCCCTGCATGGATATGAACGGTTCTTTCAGCGGCGGAGGAGTCGGCGGACGAATCCAAAAGATTGACGCTGAGGACAACCTCCTTTGGGACTTTTTCTTCTCGAACGACGATTACCAACAACACCACGACATTCAGCCCATGCCCAACGGCAACATTCTGCTCATTGCCTGGGAACGCAAAACACGACAAGAAGCCATCGATGCCGGACGCCAGTCGATTGCCGGCGAAATGTGGCCTACGTTGATCGTAGAAATTGAACCCGACGGTCCGACCGGCGGAAACATCGTCTGGGAATGGCATCTTTGGGACCACCTGGTACAGGATGTCGACCCGAACAAACCGAACTATGGAGCGGTCGTTGACCACCCGGAACTGATCGACATCAATTACGGCAACCTGGGCGGACCACAAAGCAGCGGTGACTGGATTCACGTAAACTCGATCGACTACAACGAACAGGTCGATCAAATTGTGTTTAGCTCTCGTTCGTTCAACGAAATCTACATCATTGACCACAGCACCACGACGGAAGAAGCTGCCGGCCATACGGGCGGCAACAGCGGCATGGGCGGTGACATCCTCTACCGTTGGGGCAACCCTGCGGTCTACGGACGGGGCAGTAGCGCGGATCAGCGATTCGATGTGGTTCACGGCATAAACTGGGTTGACTGCGGATTGCCAGGCGCAGGGAATCTGCTTGCATTCAACAACGGTGATCGCCCCGGTTCCGCAAACGACTATTCATCGGTTTTAGAAATCACTCCGCCGCTTGACGAAAACGGCACGTACGCAATCGATGACGGCGAAGCGTTCGGCCCGTCCGATCCTGCTTGGTATTATGAGGATACAAGTTGGTACGCCGGTGCAACGCAATGCGGTGCGTTTCGACTGCCCAATGGAAACACCATCATTACTGCAGCCGAAAGCGGCTACGTGTTTGAAGTGACATCATCCGGCACCACGGTGTGGGAATACGAGCACCCAACGAACGTACCACGTGCTCCCCGCTACTGGATTGCGGACCTCATGATTTTTTCGGGCTTTAAAAACGCCATGACGGGCCCGGGCGAATTGGCGAATGGCGAAACGCACGATTACGATTGCGACAGCGACATCGACTTGAAGGATTTCGCTTACTTTCAGGCCACATTCGGTACCTATGTCGGACCATAACACGATAATAACGGAACTCATTCGCTTTGATTGGACGATGTACGATGTGATGCCACCTGCTGACCTGAAAGGACAATCATCGTGATCCACCAAGACACATGCATGATTATTGCCGCATTCGTAGCGATCGTAAGTATCCCCGTTCTTCTGGTGAGCTGCGCGCCTACGGATGGGCGCCGCCCGAATGGGAACGCGGTTAACGACAACGCAAGCGATGCTTTGAATCAAGATAACACCGCCGCTGATGGCACTAGCAACGAAAACGACAACCCAAACGATAACGAAGCTCTCGATAATCACGAACCGGACTCGCCCAATGGGAATTTTAACGCCAACGATTCGGTCGATGGGAATCCGGACATTCCCGACGGTGATCCAGGCTCCCATAACGAACCGGACGACTCGGTGAACGGTTCGTACATCATCGTAGACACGGGACAGGGCATCTGTTTTGATGACACGTCCCCGATTACTTGCCCATCACAGCCGGGCGCTTTTTTCGGCCAGGATGGCCAAATTGATGGGAATCAACCGAGCTACACCCTTAATGGCGATGGCTTGACGATTAAGGACAATGTCACAGGATTGACCTGGACGCAAAGCGCCGACTTGAATGACGACGGCGACATAGACGTCGATGATAAGCTCACCTTTGAGGAAGCGTCAACCTATTCGAACACATTGAACGCCGCCAACTTCGGCGGATTTAATGATTGGCGATTGCCTTCCATGAAGGAACTTTATTCGCTGATGGATTTTCGCGGGACTGATCCTCCACCGGACGGCACATCCGCCGCCGGTATGACACCGTTTATCGACACTAACTACTTCGATTTCGGTTATGGCGATACCGACGCGGGGGAGCGCATTATCGATGCACAGTTCTGGTCGAACAACGCCTACGTAGCCACTGTATTTGAAGATCAATCAGCAGCATTCGGTTTGAATTTTGCAGACGGACGCATCAAGGGATATCCTTCGTCTTCGCAAGGAGCGATCATAAAGCTCAACTATGTGTACTTCGTGCGCGGCAATACCACCTACGGTATTAACGATTTCGTGGACAATGGCAACGGAACTATCACGGATCGCGCAACCGGTTTAATGTGGATGCAGAATGATAGCGGCGAGGGTATGAATTGGGAGGATGCTCTCGCATTCGCACAAGAACGCAACGCCGAAGCTCATCTCGGCTACAACGATTGGCGTTTGCCCAACGCGAAAGCAATGCAAAGCATCTTGGACTATTCGCGTTCACCGGACACAACCGGCTCGGCGGCGATCGACCCGATCTTCAACGTGACGCAGATCGTCAACGAAGCAGGCGATGCTGACTATCCATTCTTTTGGACCAGTACTACACACATTCGTGGCGATAGTAGCGGTGATTCGGGCGTGTATATCGCGTTCGGTCGAGGGCTGGGATCGATGGACCAAGCAAACGTCATTGACGTTCACGGAGCCGGATGCCAACGCAGCGACCCCAAGGATGGCAACGAAAGCGAATTTCCAAGATGGGGATTCGGTCCGCAGGGCGACGTACAGCGTGTATTCAACTACGTCAGACTTGTGCGTGATGCCGGCTGAAATCAGAGTCTGCCCCTGCAATGTTCGTGCAAAAAACGCGTTTACTCGTCCGGCTCTTGGTTGGTGCCTGTAGCTGAATCCATGGAG
>JANQHN010000332.1 GCA_028282665.1 Phycisphaerae bacterium
ATACCGGCACGCCGATTTTCTACGTCTGGTATCCGGAAGGTACATCGCAGCGCAAACTCCGCGAGCAGATTCAGTCCGCCGTCAAGATCGCCACCGAGCGTGCGTACCTCAGGCCCAACGCGGTCGAGGCCCTGTCAGGCAAAAATTCGGGCGACAACACCGGCGTGGATTTCCCCACGATTCACTTCCACGAATGGGAACATGACTATTTGAAGGTCGGACTAATGCTCAAAGGCGGGGGCAGCGAAAATTGTGGCTGTCAGTATAGTGTTCCTTCTCCCAAGTTCGCCGCGTCGCGCGACATCGACGGCGTGCGAAAAGCGGTGCTCGACGCAGCCTGTAAAGCACAGGGGCTTGGTTGCGCACCTGGCATTCTCGGCGTCGGTGTCGGCGGTGATCGTGCGACCAGCATGATCAAGGCGAAGGAACAGCTATTCCGGCCGTTGCAAGATACTAATCCGGATGGTGAATTGGGCGCGATGGAAAAACGTCTTACCGGTGAAATCAACGAACTCGGTATAGGTCCGATGGGCTTTGGCGGCCAGACGACGGTGCTCGGTGTAAAAATGGCTCAATTGCACCGCCTGCCCGCGTCGTTTTTTGTTTCCATCGCGTACATGTGTTGGGCAGATCGACGCAAACTCCTGGTGGTCAAGGACGGACAGGTGACGATCGATGCTCCCAATTGACGCGCTAGATAATGTGTGCGCCAAATTGACAATCGGCAATCGAGACTAATACTCGCCCTAAACCGACTTTCGGATACGAGGAATTCATACGAAGGAAAGCCCGATGCCCACCAAACTAACCGTCCCTATTGCGGAAGAAAATGTCCGCGACTTGAAAGTCGGTGACCAGGTCTTGGTTTCCGGCGTGATCTTTACGGGTCGTGATGCTGCCCACAAATATATGATGGAAAACTTCATCAAGGGCGACTGCCCCGATGCGGAGAAGGAAGTCTACGAAATTCTCAAAAAAGGCCTCGCCGGTTCGGTTATTTATCACTGCGGCCCGGTTGTGAAGAAAAATGAAGCCGGCAAATACGAATTCGTTGCTGCCGGTCCGACGACCAGTATTCGCGAAGAACCATACCAGGCTGATGTGATCGGTCACTTCGGTGTCCGCGCGGTCATCGGCAAGGGGGGTATGCGTGAAAGAACCCTCGCCGGCTGCAAAGAACACGGCGCCGTTTACCTTCACGCTATCGGTGGGGCGGCCACTCTCATCGCCCAAAGCGTCGAAGAAGTGCTCAATGTCTATAAGTTGGACTTTGGCGTACCCGAGGCTTTTTGGCAAATTCGCGTCAAGGACTTCCCCTGTGTGGTTACGATGGATGCCCATGGACAAAGCTTGCACGAAAAAGTTCGCGCGGATTCTCAAGCGAAGCTGGAGGAAATTCTAGCGAAGTAAACTTGTTGGATACGCGACAATACCAAACCCAGACAACGGTTATAGAGTAGCCCAGCTACACGTGCAAACATGCTGGATCGAATCAAGAATGAATCGTGCGAAAGAGGCAATTCGATCTTTGCCTTTTCTTCGAAAGTGGAAATTCAGGGCGAGATTCGGGAAAGTCCTCAATCTTCGTTATGCCTATCATCAACAGTAAAACCAACGAAGTTACCGGTAATCACACCGTCGACGAACTGGCGCAGCTCGTCCGCGAAATGCGAGCCTGGAATCTGCTGTCGCTGCATGCTGCCGGCTCCGGGCATGCGGGCGGTACGCTTTCCATCATGGATGTGGTTGCGGCGCTTTATCTGAAAATTGCCCGGCACGACCCCGCCAATCCTGATTGGGAGGATCGTGATCGCATTTATTGGTCAGCAGGTCACAAAGCGCCCGCACTCTACGTCGCGCTTGCGTACGCGGGATTCTTCGACAAACGCGAATGCCTCAAACTGCGTAAGTATGCCGCGGGTTTTGAGGGGCATCCCTCGCGCGGTTCGGTGCCGGGGATCGAAGTGTCGACCGGCTCACTCGGGCAGGGCTTGAGCATCGCCGTCGGTTCCGCTCTGCGCGCTCGGCTCGACAAAAAGGACTACAACGTCTTTTGTATCATGGGGGACGGCGAACAGCAGGAAGGCCAGGTGTGGGAAGCGGTCATGGCGGCGGGGCACTACAAGCTCGGCAATCTTGTCGCAATCGTCGATATCAATCACCTCCAAATCGACGGTTGGGTGGAAGAGGTCATGAACGTCTTTCCTCTGCGCGAGAAGTACGAATCTTTCCATTGGCGTGTCATCGACGCAAACGGTCACGACATGGCGGATCTGCTGCGTGCATTTAATGAAGCCCTGGCTGTGACCGACATGCCCTGTGTGATTCTCGCAGAGACCGTCAAAGGCAAAGGCGTTTCCTTTATGGAGAATGTGGCGGGATGGCATGGGCGGGTACCAAATCGCGACGAACTCGAACGCGCCCTCGCGGAACTCGAATTTAACACTGATATTGATTGCCTGCTCGCCTATCCGGCCGAATATCAGCAAACCGTTGACAAGAAGATTGAATCAGTGACGCCGCGGTTCTCCCGCGATTACTGGTGGAACATGCAAGAAGGCGTCATGCGTGTCGGCATGGAGCCGACGCGAAAGGGATTCGGCCGATGCCTAAGTCGCCGTGGCGATGATCCACGTCTCATTTGTCTTGGAGCGGACATCTCCGACTCCATCGTGATGAGCGGTTTCTACAACGGTCATCCTGAGCGAATGGACCGTTGGTATTCGATGGGCATTGCGGAACAATCCGGCACTTGTGTCGCCGCTGGATTGGCTTTGGAAGGTAAAATTCCGGTTTTCGGCACCTATGGTGTTTTCGCTGCCGGCAGAGCTCTCGATCAACTTCGCACCACCGTTTGCTACAACAACCTGAATGTGAAGATTGCCGGTGCGCATGGTGGTGTATCCGTCGGGCCGGACGGGGCGACACATCAGGCGCTCGAGGAATATTTTCAGATGTGCGGTCTGCCAAACATGCACGTTGTTGCTGGAGCTGACGTGCTGGAAAC
>JANQHN010000016.1 GCA_028282665.1 Phycisphaerae bacterium
CTTCAAGCAGTCGCCAGTACCCTGCACCCAGTAGCACGAACCAGCCGATGGTGGCGGTGTAGCTATAGCGGTCGGCCACTTCCTGCGAGCCGCTTTGGAAGAAGCCGAGGACCGGAACGAGAAACAACACATAACACGCAATGACGGCAGCGACTGCTGGTTTCTTGAGCACGAAGAAGACGAACAGCAACGCTCCAACGCCGATGATAATCATTGAAATCACATATTTGGACGCACCAACGTCTACTGGCAGATGCAGTTCATAAAGCGGCAGAAGCGCTGTGGGCCATATCGTTTTGTACAGGTAGAAGACGAGTCCGAAGGATGCTTGCGCACACCTTTCGATGAATGAATGGTCCCTGAATTCGGCGGTGGCGTCGGCTTGGGTCTGTGCGACGGCCGCGAGGAAGGCGAACACGCCCGCCGTAACTAGGAAGGGGATTTTTTCTTTCAGTACCGTGCTCGCGCGATGAGACGATGCCGTTTTGCCGGCTGCTTCAAAGAGGGCTTCCGTGTTTCTGTGTGTTGTTTCATTGACTACGGGAGGCATATCGTCGGCGCCGCGCTGATCTGCACGAACAAATCGTTTCAGCGGATAAAAATCGAGCACCAGCAGCACAAACGGCAGGACCATCCCACCCGCTTTTGCCAGCAGCGAGACCAGGAAAAGTGCGTAGGCGAAGTAGTTCAGAGTTGATCGAGGTCGATCCTTACCGTGCGTGTGAAGATACACCAGCACTGTTAAAAGCATGAACATTGCGCTGAGAACATCCCGCCGTTCAGTGATCCAGGCGACGGATTCTACGCGAAGCGGATGCACCGCAAAAAGAATCGCAACGAGCGCCGCAGCCAAGTTCGCCCCATGAGTGATAGATCGACTTCGTTCATGTGGTGAGCGCGATAAGCGAAACAGCGTAAGCGCTAGGAAGTAGACCAGGGCGGCGTTGATCGCATGAATGAAGTTGTTTGTTAGATGATACCCTTTCGGG
The DNA here is from genome assembly GCA_028282665.1 of Phycisphaerae bacterium. Taxonomy (GTDB): domain Bacteria; phylum Planctomycetota; class Phycisphaerae; order UBA1845; family UBA1845; genus JANQHN01. The sequence goes on from JANQHN010000016.1 coordinate 990, forward strand.
TTCATGCCCCACAATTGATGATCGATGGCGTACGAAAACCAAGTAAGCGGCTGGTAATGGCCTGCGTGGAAAGCGGTTAGCATCCATCGGAACTGTTCGACACCCAGCCCGCGATAGGCATCGTGGTCGAGTAGATTAAGTTCGTCGTCATACACGAAGCCGTTGGACAAGGCAGGCCAATACACTATAAAAACGACGACCGCAACCGCAAAGGCCCATAGGTAGACTACGGTGTTCGACGGACTGGATGCGTGGCGGTGATCGATCTCATCGATGCGGTACAGGCGCCCGCTCATATTGTTTTGATCCGTGGCGTTGTTCATGCTTACAGCCGATAGGCCGCCCATTCGTTACAGTATGGGTCACGTATTTTACCATTAACCGCCTTTAGCTTCCGGATATTGGGAGCGGGCAGTTGCGGGCGATGTTCGTGGACTGCTTGCCACAAACCTCGATCGTGGTGTAGTATCCCCTATTAGCTGCGTAGAGGCCAATGTGTCGTGGTCTCGGGTCGCGGTATTTGGAGCGGTGTCCGAGCGGCTGAAGGGACCGCATTGGAAATGCGGTGTACGGGAAACTGTACCGAGGGTTCGAATCCCTCCCGCTCCGTTTCCTTCCCGTTCATCCGTGCGAATCACACGGCGGCACAAGTGTGGTTGCGCGCTGTCTGCATCGTGTATTTCTATATGATTAGAGGGGGCGAATGAACAATCAGCGCCGTGATTCTCTTTCCGCAACCGGATTGGGCAGGTACGATACGACTGTGAAGTTTCGTCCCGTTGTGGGAATTCTTCAGCGTGATGCGGACAACCGTTAGGGAGTTTCCATGAACCGCGGGATGGCTGAAGGCAGCATACACAAACGGCCTTTTCGGATCGAAAACCCCTATCGAAACCCGATTAAGAGAGGGGCGTTGGCCTTTGCGAAGCCTACGCTCGAGCGCATCCTCGCACTGCCGGCCCTCAACGATATCTACGAACAGATCGAAGCGCGGAGTCACGATGTTTTTATCGCCGATCGCATGCTTTCGGTTTTGGGGGTGCGATACAAGGTGTCGGATGAGGATTTAGCTAAAATTCCCAAAACAGGCCCGCTGATAGTGGTGGCGAATCATCCGTTCGGCGGGTTGGACGGCATCATCCTCATTTCAATGTTGAATCGTGTCCGTAGTGATATGAAAATGCTCGGCAATATGTTCTTGCGAGCGGTTCGCTCACTCAGTGAACAGATGATTTTCGTCGATCCATTTGGTACCGCTCAGTCACCTACGCGTAACATTGCGGGATTGAAGGAAGCGCGCCAGTGGCTTAAAGAAGGCAAGGCCTTAGGAGTCTTTCCTGCCGGTGAGGTCGCTCACGCCAGTCTACATTCGCGCGGTTCCAACGATTCGCCCTGGAGCGATACGGTATCACGTCTAGTGCACAAGTCGCAGGCGCCGGTTGTCCCCGTACACTTTCAGGGTGGCAATAGCATGCTGTTCCATTTGGTGGGGTTTGTACATAGTCGACTGCGGACTGCCATGCTGCCGCGCGAATTGCTCGCGAAGAGGCAAAGCGAATTGTCGGTGCGAGTTGGCAATCCCATTCCGTTCAGCCGGTTGCAAAAGTTCGAAGATCTCGAGGAACTTACAACGTACCTTAGATTGCGAACATTCATCCTCAAGAGCAGGCACGACGAGAACGAAGAAGGTGTGAAGGATGAAAAGAGCGTTCCCAGGATTCGCGTCGTTGACGACAAACCGATCGCAGACGCCAAGCCGATCGAAGATGTTCTCGAAGATGTGCTTTCGCTTCCCGTCGAACAGAGGTTGCTGACTCAGCGCAATTTTGAGGTGCTAGTCGCTAAGGCGGAGCAGATTCCGAACTTACTGTATGAGATTGGCCGGCAACGCGAGTTGGCATTTCGTCGCGTGGGCGAAGGAACGGGCAACGAACTGGACCTTGACCACTATGATGATTATTACTGGCACTTAGTGGTCTGGGATAGCGAGCACAACCAGCTTGTCGGATCGTATCGGCTGGGACAGACGGACGAGATTCTGCCGAAGTACGGTGTGAAAGGTCTTTACACGCGGTCGCTGTTCAAGTTCGGTCGGCCGTTGGTTGAACAACTCGATCCCGCATTGGAGCTTGGTCGTTCGTTCGTTGCGCCGAATTACCAGAAGAGCTACTCACCGCTGATGTTGCTTTGGAAAGGGATCGCGCAGTTCGTCGTTGCGAATCCGCGGTACAAGCGATTGTTTGGACCCGCGAGCATCAGCAACGACTATCAATCCATGTCAATGCAACTCATGCTTAATTTCCTCGAGATTAACCGGTTTCTGCCTTCAGCGGCAAAATTGATCAAACCGAATCACAAACCGAAGTTCAGACCTTTCCGGGATTGGGATCCGAAGATGACCGCGCGGGTTGTCAAAGACATCGCTGAAGTGGATGAACTTGTCGCAGAAATTGAATCGGGCAGGGCGGGTCTGCCCGTGCTGCTGCGACAATACCTCAAGCTTGATGCGAAGCTGCTCGCTTTTAGCCGCGATCCACTTTTCGGTGATGCCTTGGATGGACTGCTGTTGGCGGATATCACCAAAATGAGCAGGCCGGTCTTGGACAAGTACCTCGGTAAAAAGCAATCAGTCGCCTACCTCGAATATCACGGTCTACTCGAACAGCCTACGAAGTGACTTGAAATGGCAACGCCGGGCGCGAGAACTACTTGAGCGGAAGCTGGAAGTCTTTGATGTAGCCTTTCGTTTGGCAGAAAGTGAGGAATGCCTCGACCGATTCAAAGATACAGGTTGCGGTCTCGGTAATGAATGGGGAAGGCTCGCGTTTGGGGCGCCACACGACATACACTTCTTTCGTGCCTTCGAAAGCGTGCTGCAATTCTCGCTCCACACCGGAAGAAAGCGAAGGCCTGCCATCGGAAAGCTCTGGGATGTAGCTGACGATCATGTCTGCCTGATCGATCTGCTTGAAGTCACGGGCATAGATTTGCCCATCGATGTCGCCGGCGATCGAAGTGACGTCATTGACGTCGAGCACTAGCTCCTGACCGTGCACGTGAACGGTGATTTCCTTTTTGCCGCGTTCGGTCGCTTCACTGGCTTCTGCGAGCAGTCGTTTTTCATCGATGTCTTCGGGATCGAAAGTGATGAAATACTCTGCGAGCGAATGGCGAAACGCCTGTATCTCGGCCATTACGTTCGGCATTCCCAATACGTGTGTCATCGGAAAGGATGGATACACACGCTTGCGGTGCGGTTCGAACATCAAGCGATACACCGAGCGTGCGGTGATCGCTGGCTGACCTCTTGATACGACGAACGCGCGACCGTATCCTGCGACCGCCTCTGCCATGGCCTCCGTCACAACGAGTTCTTCCTCGCGCCAAACAAGAATGTCCTTGAGCGTGTGAGCGATTTCATGCTCGCGGGTAAGGCGTTCGTGTACTGCGTCAACGTTATCCACGAGTGTGATGAAAAAGTCAGGATCGAAGTCGACCATCTGATTGTGGTCGTACGCAAGAAACAGACCATGCTTCCAGCGGAAAGTTGCATGGGTGTTGATGATGACGTTAGCCCCGCTTGCTGCGGTCGCAAGGATGTCTTTAAAGACGCTGCGGCGAAGAGATGCGAGGCGCTGTCTTGGCAGGTCTAAAATACGCCCCTTGGCGACGTCCGGTGCTTCCTGATACATGCGTTCGCCGACATTGATTAGTTCAACGTGCTTGCCATTTGTTCTTGCGATGTCGACGACTTGTTGAAGAAAGTCGCTCTTATCAAGGCCTACCTGCCCGGTAACTACGACGCGCACACCATTCTTGCGCTGCGTGCGACGCCCTCCGTCTGGGAAAAGCATTGATTCTGATGGAACAGCGGACATGTCTGATGCTTACGGTGCTTGCGTGGCCATGGTCGCGGGGTCGCCGAACTCCTGAACCCAATAAGTGCCGTATTCTCCGCCACGCCGAACGGCTAAGCCTATTTCTTTCCACTTTGGATCTAGGATGATTTCGCGATGTGAGGGGCTTTCCATCCAAAGTTTCATTACTTCGGCGGCTGTTTCTTGGCCGGCGGCTAAGTTCTCGCCGACAGCGTAGAATCGGTACTTGCCCGCGATGGCTCGCTCGCCTGGGCCACGACCGGTGATTGGATCTTTATGAGAGAAGAACGACTCAGCAATCATGAGGCAGGCATAATCAGCAGCGATGCCGTTGAGCTTTGCGTTGAGCACGACTGGCGCAAGACCGTGCGCTGCACGCTCCAGATTGACGAGTTGGAGAACCTGATCCTCAAGCACATCCGTATCGACGTCCGTCTCGCAAACTTCGACGCGCCTTTCAGGGTACTCCAACGCTTTAGCGTTGTTCCCGATCTGGAAACAACCCGCATTTAGCAGGAACCCAAAGGTTAGTATGCTCAAGATGGACCGTCGTGTAACCACCAATTCTCCTATCGGCGTACCAGTCGTTGGCATTCGACCGACCGACTCAAAATCGAGACACTAGTAACTATCGACCATTTTATGGGGACGGCGACAGTGCAACAATAGCATTCGACGGCTTGAGACAATCGAAACGCAATTGTTACACTTTGGCAACGTCACGATGCAAAAAAAGAATCGTGATGTCCTCCTGCGGCGTACCTTCCTTGAGGTAAGCGGACAGATCGACAAGCAAATCATCCAAAGCCGCTGAAGCGGACTGTCCGAAGCCGTCGCAAATTGCGTCTACAAAACGAGATTTGCCAAGTGGTTCGCCTGCGGCGTTCTGCGCCTTGCTCGCACCCCAAGTGAAGAAGGCGAGCGTTTCGCCGTTGTCGATTTGCTCCTTTTTGGCGCTGTATTCAACTGCTCTGGCAGTGCCGACAGGGGGGATATCAGGGGCCGCTAACACGCGATGCACTCCTTCGCTATCTACAATCAAAGCCCCCAGATCACCTGCACAGCAATACTCCGCCATGCCGGTTTTGGGGTTCAGGACGATCACGATTGCAGACATTGTGCAAGGTTCCTTGTCGCTGTGCAGGAACCAGTTGAATACCTGAAGCTGTACGTGAGGCGGATCGGCGTGTAGGGTGGCAGTGCGAAAAGCGGTGCGCACCTCCGCCATCGCCAAAGCGATGCGTGAAGTGTTATCGGATGTAATGTGTCCCATCAGGATGGTGGTCAAGCCATTGGGCAAGCGTGTAATGTCGTAAATATCGCCGGATGATACTTTGCCGGGTTTTGCGTACGCGGCGATTTGAATTCCTTTCCATAGTGGCACGTTCTTGGGATCAAGCCGCGACTGCACTTCGCGAAGAAACGTAAGCTGGCTCGCCGCCGACTGCTGCTTTTGCATGCTGACGTCGTCGATGATCGCTTCAAGCTGTGAGCCCACGAGTCGTGCGACAAAGGTTACCAAATCTAAATCCGCTTCGTCGAAAACACGCGTTCTGCGCTTCGTGTCTGCGATAATCAGACCAAGTGCGCCTCGTCGGCAAGTGATAGGCACAGCGATCACGGATTGCGTATCGGGCTGACCTGTTTTGGGCAGGCGGATGTATTGGTAGCGATTCATGCAGCGGTACATCAGACCTTCCAGCATCCACGGTTCGCCGGTGTATTTTCCTTCGGCAGAGCGGCCGTCGACTTGTTCGAGGGGACCGGAGTTCGCCCGTCGCAATCCCATCCATACCGTTCGTGCGGCGAGCTCGGGCAGGAGCAGATCGAGCGTGACTTCTATCAGACTTGCGAAGTCATGGCATTGGCGGAGTTTCAGGCCGAAATTTGCCAGCAGATTTTGCTTGTTTTGGGTTAGCCGAATGTCATCATCGCCCTTGCGAACATCAGCTCTGGATGGTAGCGGGTACTGCTTGATCTTCGCCAGTTCCTCCAGGTTGCCTGGCTCGGGCAAGGCGAGCTCGGGCGGGAGGTCGAGCGTGAACTTGATTTCGAAGTATGTGATCCGGACAACGTCGCCGTCTTCGAGCTGTACCGGAGCGGTGAGTTCGGCATCGTTGACGTAAATAGGGACCGTCATCACCGCCGGCTGGATCACCCACTCATCCCCCTCGTCCCCTTGCGGCAGGATCATTGCGTGGTACTGCGGGACATCCGTATCGGGCAGTTGGATGGTATTCGCGCTGGCCGATCCCAGAGAAATCGGTGTATTATGGAACTCCATCTTGGTTCGCTTGGGGTTCTCATCGGTGATCGTTCTAGTATCTGTGATTTCAAGATGCATTGTGCGAACCGTCCGTACGCTTGCTGTATTTTGGCCACGACTTGCCTCACCTCGCGGGCGGGGGTCTAATGGCGCAGGTGCCGTGACGTCAATATAGCCAGCACTAGGTCCCCTGGCCAGTGCTTCTCGAGGATGGAGTTTCATGATCGTTCCGCCTAGAAGACTAACCCTGGGGCATAGCCCCGACCCCGACGATGCCTTCATGTTCTACGGATTGGCCCGCGAGAAACTTGACACGAAGGGATGGTCATTCGAGCACGTTTTGCAGGATATCCAAACGCTCAACGAGAGGGCTGTTCGCGGTGAGTTGGACATTACCGCTATCAGTATCCATGCCTATCCGTTCGTTTGTGACAATTATGTGCTGACCGGTTGTGGATCGAGTATGGGTGATGGTTATGGACCCATGGTCGTGACGCGCGAAGCGATGGACGTCGCCTCGCTGAAGGGCAAGAAAATCGCAGTGCCCGGCGAACGCACGACGGCGTTCTTGGTGCTGAATCTACTATTGGGACGGGGAGAGTTTGAACACGTTGTTGTTCCATTTGATGAAATTCTTTCGTTTGTTGCCGCAGGCAGGGCAGATGCGGGACTGATCATCCACGAAGGCCAGTTGACCTATTCCCAGCACGAATTGCAACTTGTCGTCGACTTGGGCGTGTGGTGGAAAAAGGAAACCACACTTCCACTGCCGCTTGGCGGGAACTGCATTCGGCGTGATCTTGGTAAAGCCGCGATGGAAGAGGTGACGGCGATTTTGAAGCAGAGTATTGAGTACAGCCTGTCGCATCGTGAGGAGGCGGTTCAATACGCGCTGGAGTTCGCGAGGGATATGGGTGTGGATTTAGCGGACCGTTTTATTGGCATGTATGTCAACGATTGGACGTTGAATTATGGCGAGCGGGGTAAGGCGGCGATTCGTGAACTGCTGAAGCGAGGCCATGAGATCGGCTTGGTGCCTGAAGTCGGTGAGATCGATTTCATTGATTGATGGGCTCGAGCGGGTGGCAACAGGACGTTGGTTGATTGTAGGGGAAGCGATGATGGATAGCACTGCGAGACAGGAAGCGATAAGCAAGCTGATGGTCGCGTGCAAATCGGCGCGGAAGGCGGTGGACGGGATCCTTGCCGCGAACAATGGCGCTGTCGATTCGGAAGTGCTGACAGAGGCGTTAGAAAAGTGGCGAACCGTGGGTAGTGAGTTGCAGCAGGCGGTGGCGCTTGGGGCGGCGGTGCTTGCCGAAGACAAAAGTGATAAGCCGTTCAAGGCGCGGTAGCGCGTCGAGCCCCCTGCCTCGGATTGTTCCAATGAAAGTTTACTTCGAATGAAACTCAGCGAACTTAGCGTCGAGCTCTCTAAACGAGGTTTCCCTGCGCAAGTCGATGGAGAAGACATCGATGTGCGCGCAGTGAATACGTTGGATTCGGCCGGGGCGGGAGAGCTGTCGTTTTTGTCGAATAAAAAATACGTTTCTGCTTTATCGAAAACGAAAGCTGCCGCAGTTATCGTGGCTGAGGACATGCAGGTGCGCAAGGGACTTTCCGCGATTCGTTGTGCTGATCCGTATGCGGGGGTTACCGTCGCGATTGTCGTGTTGCACGGATATCGCAAACATCCGAAGTGGGGAGTCAGCGGTAAAGCTGCTGTTCATGTTACGGCCTCTCTGGGCGAAAGTCCGAACATTGCAGAGTTTGTCTCTATCGCCGCCGACGCGAAGATTGGAAAGAATGTGACGATGTATCCCGGCTGTTACGTCGGCGAGCGTGTTAAGATGGGGGATGATTGCGTATTGTTCCCCAATGTGGTTGTTTACGACGATTGCGTTTTGGGCGATCGAGTGACGGTGCACGCGGGGACGGTGATCGGCCAGGACGGTCTAGGGTACGCGCCGGTGGGCGAAAAGTGGATTAAGATCCCGCAGGTTGGCCGTACGATCATCGGTGACGATGTAGAACTGGGCGCGAATTGTGCGGTCGATCGGGCGACACTTGGGGAAACGTCAATCGGGGATGGTACGAAGTTCGGCAATGTGATGGTCATCGGTCACGGAGCGAAGATTGGCCCGGACTGCATGTTTGTCGGGTTAGTGGGCGTGGCGGGTTCGGCGAAGATTGGTCGTCATGTGACCATTGGGGGCCACTCGGCAGTAAATGGTCACATTACCGTGGGCGATAACGTGTCCGCCGGGGGGATGACAGGCCTGATGCAGAACGTGCGGGATGGCGAAAAGGTTTTTGGCATTCCGGCGGTTCCAGTAGAGAAAGCGTTGCGCAACGCGGCTACTGCGGTAGACCTGGGTGATTATGCGAAGCGTATCAAGCAACTCGAACGGGAGCTTGCGAAACTTCGCGACCAACTTAATCGGCAAGGCGAGGTCGACTCCACCTCGGATCAAGAGTGACACGACTTGGCATCATCGCGGGATTCGGTCAGTTTCCGTTCATGGTCGCGCGCGGTGCTAAGCTGGCGGGTTGTCATGTATCGATTGTAGGACTTCGCGGACTGGCTGATCCGGCGCTGGCGGAACTGGCGGACGATTTTCGCTGGTCCGGGCTTGTGCAATTGGGTGGGTGGATTCGCCACTTTAAACGCAAGAGAGCGAATCGAGTCATCCTGGCGGGTTCGGTACGCAAGACAGACATGTTCGGCCGGTTTCGTTTATTGGCGCTCTTGCCCGATTTGACGGCGTTTCGCATCTGGTTTTTCAAGTTGAAAGACAAGCGCAATGATGCCGTGCTCGCCGCGGTCGCCGACGAATTCGCCAAACATGGCATCATCATGGAGGATTGCGTGAAGTACTGCGAGGAAGACATGGCGCCCGAGGGCGTGCTTACCTCCTGCAAGCCGACCGACGCGCAGCGCGTGGACGCAACCTTCGGTTGGCGCATCGCAAAACAGATGGGGGCACTCGACATAGGTCAGTCCATCGCCGTGCGCGAAACGGAAATCATCGCGGTCGAGGCGATCGAAGGGACGGACCGCATGATTCAGCGTGCGGGTGAACTTTGCCGTCGGGGCGGATGGGCTTTGGTGAAAGTTGCCAAGCCGAATCAGGACATGCGTTTTGACGTACCAACGGTTGGTGCACAGACCATTGCAAACCTCAAGCGGCATGGTGCGAGAATGCTGGTGATCGAGGCTGGGAGGACGTTGATGATTGAGCGTGCGAAAATGATCGCAGAGGCTCAGCGTGCGGGTATTGTGATTTTAAGTATGAAAGGCGAGTAAACTGATTGTGGAGAGGTGACTTTGTAAAGTGCTGTCAAGCGCAGCGAGATTTCCCCGACCAAGACACGAGCTTGGTGGCCGGCGTTTGTGTGCGTGTGGCGTACGCACAAATACGTTTTTTGCTTGCGAGTTTGCGTTCGTAACTAAAATTGCAAAAATTCTCGCCAAGTGTCGTATTTTTCAGCTTGGCAGGGAACCACTGTGTGGGCCATCCATATGGTTTTTGCTATTTCGCGACAGCTGCCGTGACGTTAGCTAGTCGTCCCTGAAAAAGTCGGTTTATGGCTCGGCGATTACTTGTCCGCGGTTGGTTCGGATTGGTTCGAGCCGGACCAAGAACCAGAAGCGCAGCGCC
>JANQHN010000260.1 GCA_028282665.1 Phycisphaerae bacterium
CGTGGCAGGCGCTAAGTAAGGTTCCGCCACTTGCGTTGGGAGTCGCGGTGGCGATGGGGGGGATTTACTGGGTGATCGGCCGGCGTATGAAACTCGCCGCGACGCCCGAGCAGGGCATGGACTCGGATTCTTCAGATCGAGCGGGGGACTAGTCATGGCCGTGCATCAGACGCCCAAACATCTCGAAACGGTCAAGAGCATCCTTTGGGGTGTGATGGGCGTGCTCACCGTAGTGACGATCGCGCGATTCGTCCATGGTATGGGTGCGACTACGGGTCTTAACGATGTAGCGCCGTGGGGCTTTTGGATTGCGTTCGACGTGATGGCGGGGGTGGCGCTTGCGGCGGGCGGATTCGTTGTCGCAGCGATCGTGTACATCTTCGGCCTGGAACGCTTCCACGCGTTTGCTCGACCGGCGATTCTTACTGCGCTTCTCGGTTACATTGCCGTTGCGGTGGGGTTGCTGTACGACTTGGGTATTCCCTGGCACATTTGCCATCCAATGATCATGCCGCAGCACCATTCCGTGCTGTTCGAAGTTGCCATGTGCGTCATGTGTTACCTCACGGTGCTTTCGCTTGAGTTTTCGCCTGCAATTTTGGAGCATCCGCTCTTTCACCATCCGTTTTTCAAAAGAATACTCAAGTTCGTGAAGGCGATTACCATTCCGGTGGTTATCGCAGGTATCGTTCTGAGTACCCTGCATCAGTCGTCTTTGGGGTCGCTATTTCTGATTCAGCCGTTTCGTGTTCATCCGCTTTGGTACAGCCCGTATTTGTATGTACTCTTTTTTGTTTCAGCGGTCGGGCTTGGCGTTGCGATGGTGACGCTGGAGTCGCTGATCAGCGCATGGTTGTTCGGGCATAAGGTAAATAAACCGGCCCTTGCGAGCTTGGGAGTTCTGGGCGGAACGGTGCTTGCGATTTATGTGATTTTGCGCGTAGGCGATCTTTGGAAGCGTGGAATCATTCCCGACGCCCTCGATGGCAGTTGGCATGCGGGACTCTTTCTGTTCGAGCTGTCGTTCAGCGCGGTCATTCCCGCCGTGTTATTGAGCATCCCGAAGGTTCGCCGTAGCGTTGCCGGGCTTGCGACCTATTCCATCATGGTCGTGCTGGGCATCATCATGCATCGTTTCAACGTGTGTATCATCGCATTTGAGCGTCCTGAGGATATGGGCTATTGGCCTACTTGGACAGAGCTTGCGGTATCGGCCGGCGTGGTATCGGGAGCGATACTGGTCTTCATTTTCTTCAACGAGAATCTCAGGATTGCCGAGCACGGGCATGAAAGCGAAGAGGATGACGCGGCTTTGGCAGCTAAGCCGCAAAACGTTGCTGCTTCCGGATTGTCGAGGATGAGCAATACGTTTCGGTCGGCGTTTAGGCGGCATTCGTTTGTGTTCGTCATAGCAGCCGCTTTCGCAATTGGATTTTTGCCTGAAGACGCCGTTTTCGGTCCCAAGCCTTTGCCGACGCCTGTATCACCCGCACGGAATGTCGAGGCTCTTGCGGTCGCCGCGCCGGCGCCGTTTCATCGCGCTTTCCATATTTCCAGTCTGGCCGGCAATGTACCCGCTCAGCAGAAACCGAGTCCCGTTACTCTTGCCCTGATTGATGGTAACCGCGATTGGCGATTCGTACCGTTCACTCACGATGACCACGCGAGCAAACTGGGTCATGAAGAGTCCTGCCGGCTTTGTCATCATCAAAACATGCCGTTTGATCGCAATACCGCCTGCTACCAATGTCACAACGATATGTACGAAGTCAGCGACACGTATGATCATGCGCTTCACGTGAAAAGATTGGGGGGTAATGAGGCGTGCGCCGTTTGTCACATAAGAAGCATCGAGGGCAAACGTCGAGAGACCGCGCTGGCGTGTTGGGAATGTCACGGGGATATGGTTGTCGAAGGATCGGTCATTCCGCCGTCGCCCGAGGGACTCGCCGGGTTTGCTCCAGGGTATGTGGACGCCATGCACGGACTATGTTTGGGTTGTCACCACAAGCTGGCGTCTGCAAGACCGGACTTGTACGGCGAGGAGTTTGATCGTTGTGATGTCTGCCATCGGGAGTTTAAGGATCGCGATCATCGACGGATGGCGCCGTACGTGCCCATGCCGCCGGAGCACCTGCACGAAGAACTTTGGCCACCAGTGATCTTTGGCGATCCGCTCGCGGAACGACTCGGTCTTTCCGCCCCCGCTGACGCACCCATTCAGGCCATAACGGAGTGACCGCCAAGATGCCTTATCAATCGCATACCGTTGGAACGAAGAGCGAACGGACGGGCACGCTGGAGATACTCTTCATCGTGGCACAAAGACTTCTTGCACTCATCGCTTTGATCGTTCTTGTTTGTATGGCGATCCCGTTTACGCGAAACGCTTTGAGACCGGAACCGCTCGCGATGCCGTCGACCATGGAAGAGGTGGATTGGCATGCGCCGGAAAGCAACGTGTACTGCCTCGCCTGCCACAAACAGATCGGGTTGGCTGTGGGAGGTTTGGAGGTACATCGCGGGCATTCCCAAAATGTCGCACTTGAGGAGCACCAAAAAGAAGCGATTGAGGCGATGGGGACGGTTGCAGGTACGGGAGGTACGCTCATATGCATGTCCTGCCATCAACTCGAACGCGATCCGTCCAACGCGCACATGCTTGCCGCGACGGTAGAAGGCAGTGAACTCTGTTTCAAATGTCACCCGGGTCACTACGCGCAGGATACGCCGCACGATCTACGCATCTCGGCGCCGAATGAAGTCAATCGTCGCGGACAAACGGTTGGCGAGGCAGGACCTTGCAGCGCCTGTCACCTTTCCCACGGTTATGCACGGCGCATCGACCGTTCACCATTGGATCCGGAAGGATATTGTTTGCCGTGCCATTCCACTTACGGCATCGCTCACGAACATCCACGGACGCGCATGGATCATCCCAAGTCGCGCTGCCGGGAGTGTCACGATCCTCATGACGCAACACACGGCGCATTCTTAAAGGAACCGATCGACGATCTGTGCATGGAATGCCACGAGCATTTCGACGAGGGGAATGAGGCTGGCATGCATCCGGTCGGCTTGGCGAGCTACGAAATACCGCAAGCCCTGCTTGATGCGGGAGCCCACCTGCTCGATGGAAGAACGCAACTGACATGCGTGGTCTGCCACGATATGCACGAGGCGAATCACACTACGCTGCTCCACGTTGTGCCCACCAAAAACAAGCTGTGTCTTATCTGCCATGAGGACAAGCTGGGCGAAAAAACTGAAGGTGGGATGATGCCCAAGCATGGCCGGCAGCCGATCTTGGACGGCGTGCAACGCCAAGTGGTTGCACGTTGGGGGGGAGTGGTTGGAGAGAAGGGTGAGTTACTGTGCATTTCCTGTCATGATGTTCATGGAGCTCAGCCGGGGACGAGGTTGCTCCGTTTCCAGCCGTTGTATGGTAAGACGTGCAGTGCGTGTCATCCGGACCATGAAGGTGTAGTGGGATCCGCACATGATATGCGGATTGAATTCCCTCAGATGGAAAACGCAGCCGGCTTAAATGCGATGTCCGCGGGTGTGTGTAGCCCCTGCCACATGGCCCATCAGTTCCCCCGAGACCCCATTGCTTCTGATGCCGATCCGCAAGGCGTTTGCACAACATGTCATAGCGAAGGGCAGTGCGGTCAATCAGCCGTGATCGACGGTCACAATCATCCCGATACGGTATGTACGGATTGCCACAATCCTCACCAACGCCGCTACGAAGCGTTTTTGATTGCGGATGCGCAAGACCTTTGCGTGAAATGCCATGAAGCACAAAGCGGTGTGATCCGCGGTATACATGATGTACGCCGTAATCCCTCGGCCTGGCCCGAGCGGGCACGGACTGAGGCACGCTGTTTAACCTGCCACATCCCGCACGGTGGATCCGAACCGGGCCTGATGCGCATGGGTTTGATGGAGGGAGCGAATTCGAACGAAGCGGCCTGTCTTCCCTGTCACGAGCAGGCAGGCTTTGGGGCGACTTCTGCCATCGCTGCGATTCACCCGGTTGGGTTGCCGCAAGAGCTTATAGAGAAGCTTGAAGACGATCAACGCTGGCCCTTTGTGTCGAACAATGGCACATATCAGATAAGTTGCCAAACGTGTCACGATCCGCACGGAGATGACCAAACGGAATATCTGATGCGTGCCCCCGCCGGCGAGCGAGGCGAACGGCTTTGTTTCGTTTGCCACGAGGACAAGGCGCTGATTCATCTGACAGGGCACTCGGCTTTGTCGCTTGGGCAGGCGGGCCTGACGTCGAGTTTTTGCAAACCTTGTCACGCGATGCATGCTTCGCCCGATTCTGTGTGGGGCGATTTACTGTCGCCGCGATTCCTTGTGGAAGAGTGCGATTTGCCGCCTGGGCAAACGAAGCGGTTTTTGCCTTGTCAGGCATGTCATCGTGAAGATGGCAATGCGCCTGCGCGCGAATTCACCCAGCATCCGGAGATTGTGACAACAAACAACATTCACCCCGCTGATCCGGCTTACTTGCCCTTGTTTAACGACACCGGCGAAGCCGATGTGCATGGTCAAGTCACTTGCCGCACTTGCCATCTTTCGCACGGTCGAGCGGATGTTCTAAAACAACTCGACAGTGGTGGAAATGTACCGGAAGATAATAATTTATTGCGCAAAGCGCATGTAAGAGAATTTTTAACGCCGAACCTTTGTACCCACTGCCACGGAGAAGACGCCGCGTTACTGTTCAACCATTATCACGATTCCACGCGCTGGCCTATGGATTTCCAATACGAGTCGGTGGAGTCCGCCGCGCAGTCGTCGCGGTCATAACGGCCGTTTTGCTTGACCTTGGATGGCGCGCGATTTAGAATCCACTTGAAAATCAACCGAACAAATGCCAAAGGGAGGAACCATGGCTGGCGACAATACCCTCACGTTTACCGATACAAATTTCGAATCCGAAGTGTTGCAGTCGGATGTACCCGTACTGGTGGATTTTTGGGCGGAGTGGTGTGGACCGTGTAAAGCGTTGAGCCCGACCATCGATGAAATAGCTGACGAAAACGTGGGTAAGGCGAAGGTGGGCAAGTTGGACACAGATGCAAACCGTGAGATGTCGGTGAAGTACCAAGTCAGCGCCATTCCGACCGTTATCATCTTTAAGGGTGGTGAGATTGCCGAGAAGTTCGTTGGCATGCGTGGTAAGGCCGATTTTCAAAAGGCGATAGACACGGCTGCCGGTTAGTCGTGCCTTCATCCTTCCGTGCGTTAGTGTGCGGAATCGAACAGGCGAATACGCTTTCATCTGGCCGAAATAATAGAGATAGGCCTCTCCATTCGCCGCGCATCACAGTGTGCGGCGGATTTTTGTTCGTGCGCGGGGTGATTTTGATTACGAGGATACTTTATGATCCATGATGATCCATGCCGTCGTCGCGTTTTCGGTGTACCGGAGCGTGGGCACGAACCATCGACCATATCCGGAGTGATTTTTAATGTCTAGCAAACCAGCCTTTGCCGTACTGGACGAAATACCTGATTGGCTCGTGGAGCCAAGCCGTCGCGGTTGCGGTGGCTGTGGTGGCTGCAGCGAGGGTGGATGCGGAATTCGTGACCGCGTGGTGATTGAGCGGCTGGAGGGCGATGAGGACGAGAACCCCCGTGATTTGGAACAATCTCGCCGGAGGTCTT
>JANQHN010000073.1 GCA_028282665.1 Phycisphaerae bacterium
TGCGTCGAACGAAACGCCATTTTGGTACTCGGTCGGTAAGAGCCGCGTTTACGCTGCTCGAAATGCTGGCCGTAATAGCTATCATCGTCGTGTTGGTGGCTATGCTCCTTCCTTCACTCGGGAGGTCAATGGAGATTGCGCGCTCGGCAGTGTGTAAAGAGCACCTGCGTCAGATCAACATTGCAGTGAATACGTACCGTTTCGATTCTGATGGATGGCTTCCGTATGTTCCGCCCCAGTTCTCGCCAGGCGATCCCGAACCTTTGCGGACTCCATGGTTCGATGTCATGTTTCCAACCTACCTGGACGACCCAATGATCTTGACCTGTCGGGAAGATCCGTTTTGGTACCGCATGGACAATCTCCGTTTGGGGGACGGTGTTCCGGTTCCAGGCGACTATTCATCTTACGGTATCAGTGCTGTTCACTACCTTAGTGAGGGCGGGTACTTGATGAACATCGATAGGTATCAGCCAGCCAGACCTCTTGATACGATCCTGCTCGCGGATGCCGGGCCTGATCTTCCGATACAGGGACTGAACGATGAAGATGGTCCCAAGCGTCACTTCGGCGTCATGGTGATCAACGATTCGGCGGACCCGTTTGGTGAACCCGGTGGTGGTCCCTCGCTGACCATTCGACACGGTAAGGGTATTAATGCGCTGACGCTTGGCGGAGCTGTGCGGGAGATTGCTACCCAACCCTTAATGACATCTCCTTTGCAGTCCTTCTACCCCAGTTGTGCTGCGGGTGGATGCGGGCTTTGCGAAATTGAAGGAGCGCCGGTCGAGCACTACTCTTTTGCTCACAATCACACCTACTGGTGGACGGGCAAGATTCCCTCGCCGCCTACGCAATAATGCGATTTAGTTCTCAATCTACGACTTCGAGTTCTCCCAAACGCAAGATTCGCGTGATCAAGCAGGGGCGCGACAACCGCGTTGCCATCGTCAGCTTTGGTGTTGTCATTTCTACGGCTGTGATCCTCTTTATGGTGTACCGAGTGATTCACACGGATGAGTCTGAAGTGCCAAGCCCGCGCGACCTTCGGGAAATCACGATCAAGTGGAAGTGCGAACAAGGGCATTTGTTTCATGCAGGAGGCGCCCCAGGCTCTCGGAAGTGTATTCATTGTGGAGCAGAGAGTTTCGCGATCAACACCTACTACTGTTCCGAGCACGGCGCATTTGAGGTGCAGGTCAATCTGCACGAAGATTGGTCATCAACTAATTACGGCGCGCGGGATATCCGGTTCGAGCACGGTGAGTGGGTCAGCTTGCAGGAGGGATTGAAATGTCCACGCTGTGGTCGGCCGTTGCGTCGGGCGTTGAGAGACGGATTGGGCAGGCCGTTGCCGCCTGTGACCGAGTCGGCAGCACGAACCACGTATCCGTAAGTCGTTTTTGATTGAATGTAAGAGTCGCGAGCGGTGTGATCATCGTCTCTCGTCCCGGGATTCTCAATCTTTCCATCCTTGTTCGCCCACCAGTTTGATAAATCGGCAGCCGATCAGAGTGCCTTCTATGAAGCGATCGCCCGATTTTCGGATGTGCATTAATCGTTGATGTTCTCGATCACCGACGGGAATGACCAGGATACCTGAGTCAGCCAATTGATCGGCCAGGGGTTTTGGGACATAGGGGGCGCCTGCGGTTACGATGATCCGATCGAAGGGGGCGTATTCAGGCCAACCGTTCGTCCCATCCGCAATACGGTATTCGATGTTGCGCAGGTTTAATACGTCGAGTCGTTTTCGGGCGAGGTTTGCGAGTTCAGGTATGTGTTCCACCGTAAAGACTTGCGCTGCGAGCATAGAAAGAATCGCGGTCTGGTAACCGGAACCGGTCCCGATTTCCAAGACTCGATGATGTGGGGAGAGGTCAAGATGTTCGGTCATATACGCGACGATGTACGGCTGGCTTATCGTTTGACCGAAATCGATGGGCAGGGCCGTGTCGTTGTAGGCTTCGCGGTGGAGATGCTCGGGAAGAAAGTGTTCGCGCGGGATGCGCAGTATGGCAGCGAGTGTTTGCTTACCTCGCAATCCGCGTGCGCGAAGTTGGCGGTCAATCATTTGCCGCCGGAGTTCCAAAGTATCTTTGTGCAAATCGTCTCGCATGGTTCCTTATCATACAGCGCGTTTCATTTGCGTCGTATCCAGGATGCTTCCCGTTGACAGGAAGCGTTACGTTGACTACTCGACTCTCCTTTCAGATGATAGGTTACGATGTCCAAAGCCAAGAAATTCCTGCCTGAAGTTTCGCCCGCCATCACGCTCACCACGGATTTCGGGACGCGGGATGCATATGTCGGCGCAATGAAGGGGGTGATTCGCGGGATTGCTCCCTCGGCGATAGTGGTCGATATTACGCACGACATTGCGCCACACCAAATCCAACACGGCGCTTTCGTTCTTAAGAGTATTTGGCCGTATTATCCGGAAGGAACCATTCATGTTGCTGTGGTCGATCCCGGTGTGGGCAGCGATCGGGGAATGATCGTTGGAACTTTCGCGAACCGGTTTATCGTTGCTCCAGACAACGGGCTGGTTACGTTCCTGTATCGCACGATGCCTGTGGGGGCGTTGCACGCGATTGAGGATCGCCATTACTTTTTGCCCAATCCGTCTTCCACGTTTCACGGCAGGGATATTTTCTCGCCGGTCGCGGCGCATTTAGCCAACGGTGTACCGGTGTCAGCGTTTGGTCGACGGCTTGATCGGATCGAGTTGCTGGATATTTCGTATCGCTGCAAGCGCGAGCGTGATGAACTGATGGGTAGTGTGTTGTATGTTGACCGATTCGGCACTTGTGTGACAAACATTGCGCGGCAGGATTTGGAGGAACTGCCTTCGACGAAGACCGGACCGGTGGTGATGGTAGGCGATCGCGAGATCGGTTCCGTGCGTGCGTTTTTCGGTGAAGTGCCAGTCGGTGAGATGATGGCGCTGATCGGCAGCGAAGGCTTGCTCGAGATTGCGGTGAACCGTGGCAGGGCGGTGGACGAACTGCCGTCTTTGGAGGGACTTCGCATTGTGGTGCGTGGTGCGCGTGGTCGAGGATCGTCATGAATTCCGACCGCCGCCAACACAATGTTGAGAAAGCGGATCACGATCCAATGGTTTATGCATTCGTTTCCACGTTTCCCGGTGAAGGAAAGACGACGATTGCCGGGGCGGTTGCGCGGACAATGCACGACCGGGGGGCGAAAGTCGGCGTGATGGTGCCGGTTGCGTTGAATTGCAAGCTTAAGCGTGCGGGATTAGTCAGCGCGGATTCCGAGTTGCTCGCGCACTACGCGGATTCGCTGCACGATTTAGCAACTATTGCTCCTTACACTTTCCCCGGCAACAGGCCTCCGCACTTTACGAATGACAACAACAGTTTGGGTGTTGATTTAGAATCGGTCATGCGAGTTTTTCAACGAGTCCGAGCGGATAGCGAGTTGGTGCTGATTGAAGCTCATGGCGGACTGTTGTTTCCGATTGCGAAGGGTGTGGATGTGGCTGATTTATTAAAACGGATGGAAGCGCAATTGATCATTGTCGCATCAGCTTCGGCGGATGCGATAAATGATGTATTGATGAACATCGCCATTGCGCAATCGCGCGGGCTTGCGATCGGTGGAATTGCGTTAAACAATTACGATCCGGACCAGGCAAACTTGTCGGATGAGATGAATCCCGAGTGGATCGAGCGAATCGGGCGCGTGGGGTTGCCTTTAGTTGTGCCTCATGGCAAGCGTCAAGCGACGGATCCTCCGCGCATGGATGATGATATTTTGGCGGCCGTGCGGCCGGCGGCACTCTCTTGGCTAAGTCGTTGAGTTGGTAGAAAGAGCCCCCGGCGCACTTAATTCCGCTTGATGTCCGTGGTGAACTTGCCGGGACTATCAACTCCAAAGGAGTGGAAGATGGCTTTTCGTTTTCGATACGTAACTTGTGTTGTTTGTTTGTCCGTGGCTTTGGGGTCATGGGTTGAGATTTACGCTACAGAACCGCTTACGCTGGACAAGCCAGGAATCGTTATAAACGGATCCACAGTGGTTAAGGCGGGTTTGTATGTATTGCCGGTAGTAGCTGATGCGTACGCAGTTACGATTGAGGGAAGCAACATTATTGTCGATTTCGGTGGTGCGGCATTGGAGGGAGCCGGTGAAGGCATTGCCCCGAGTCGATTCGTGGGTACGGGTATACGAATCAAAGGGGACAACATCACCCTAAGGAACGCGAAGGTCAGAGGCTACAAGGTTGGCGTGTATGCGGAAGGGTCGCCGAACCTAACGCTTGAAAATTGTGATGTATCGAACAATTATCGCCAACGGTTGTTGAGCACACCGCAGCGTGAAGACACGTCCGATTGGCTTTGGGGGCACGAAAACGACGAGAATCAGTGGCTTCGCTATGGTGCGGGGATATATCTTTACAAATGCAGCGGGGCAACCGTGCGCGAATGCCGGGCGCGCAACGGGCAAAACGGTTTGTGCTTGGTGAGCAGCGATCGTTGTTACGTCGTGGATAATGACATGTCGTACATGAGTGGGTGGGGGCTGGCGATGTGGCGGTCGAGCCGTTGCGACGTGTTTAACAACAGGTTCGATTTTTGTGTGCGGGGGTATAGTCACGGCGTGTACGAACGCGGACAGGATTCAACGGGGATCCTGGTATACGAACAGTGCAACGATAACGTCTTCGCCTACAACAGCGCGACGCACGGTGGGGACGGATTTTTCTTGTATGCGGGGAATGAAACGGTCAAGGAGACGGGCGAGGGAGGATGCAATGGGAACCTGCTTTTCAATAATGATTTTTCTTTTGCGGTGGCGAATGGCATTGAAGCGACTTTCTCAAAAGGGAACATGTTTGTCGGCAATGTCCTGAAACGCTGTCGCCACGGTCTATGGGCGGGTTATTCCTACGATACGATGATCGACTCGAACCTGATTGAGGACTGTGCCAACGGCATTTCCATCGAACATGGGCAGAACAACCGGATGCAGCGGAATTCGATTCGACGTTGCGATCGAGGGATTCATTTGTGGTGGGATCGTGATGAGGATTTGCTTGCGTCTTCTTTTTGTCAGAAGCGAAGAAATTGCCCGTCTCGCGACAATGAGATCATAGAGAATGTGATTGAAGCCTGTCCGCTTGGGATTGTGCTCAACAACGAACGGGGTACAGTCGCTGGGAACAACGTCATCACGCACAGCGACAGGCCCGTTCTGGTGGATGGTGACTCCAAAGATCTGAAAATTCATTTCGCGGGCTATACCGCGAATTCGGCGAGGGAGGCTTCACAGGTTGATGAGTATTTGGTTGAAGAGGCGGAAGTTCCCAGGCCAAAGAAAATCGAATGGAAGAAGGAGTACCCAAGGCTCGCGGCAAAGCGTGGGAAGAGGAAGGCGTTTTTGGAGAGGAACGCCAGACGCGGAAAGCAATTCATCGTGATCGATCAGTGGGGGCCTTACGATTATTCGGATATCCGCATAACACCTAAGCGAATCAACGGGGCAGAGCAGGCGACGTTTCGCGTGCTGGGTCCTGGCGGGAGATTTGAGGTGGTGGGGATCGAGGGTAAGGTGAAAGTCGAGCCTGAAGCGGGGCGAATGCCGAGTACAGTTACCGTTACCAGTTTGGAATCTGGGTATCAGCCGTTCGCCATTTCGATTCGAACCAAGCAGCGGGAAATGAAGGTCGAGGGTAATCTCCTGCGGGCGCAATGGGAGGTGTCCTACTACAAGTGGCGTGAAGAGAATGATCCACGAGAAAGCGAAGCAAACTGGGAGCAGATCATTTCGGTTAATCCGATTGCACAGGAATCCATTTCGACGATCGGTTTCAAGTGGGGCGGGAGAGCTCCGGCAGATGGCGTTTCGAGCGATTACTTTGCAACGGTCGCAAGAACGACTTTGTCGGTTCCCGCAGGGAAATACCGGTTGGCGACGGTTTCGGATGATGGTGTTCGTGTGAAGGTAGACGGGCGGAAAGTCCTGGAGAATTGGACTTGGCATCCGCCGACGAATGATGAAGCAGAGCTTATGTTAGAGGCAGGTGAACACGAGATTGTGATCGAACATTTCGAAATTGACGGTTTTGCGCAGTTGGATTTTTCGATCGAGCGCGTCGTGGATCGTGAGTAAGGTCAGTACGAATAAAGCATAAGCCGGAGCGCAAACCTATCTTAGGTGATACGCTCCGGCCTGTTTTATTAACAAGAGCGTACTCTAACCAAGTGTAGCGGCCGACACCGTGTTTGGGGCTGTCTGTCGGAAAGTCGAACTTGAACGCTACGCTTGGATTGAAACCGCTATATTTTGAACTTCGGTTGCTAACGTTGTTCTTTCCCTGCCGACTGCATGATCTTGGCTGAGCCGACTTCCTCGAAGCGACTAAGGTCTGTCCAGAACGTTCCTTCGCCTGCAAAGAACAGCCGGATGGACTCCGGTTCGAAGTTCTCTGCGAAGGTGTAGAGGTTGTACGCCTGCGGCGAACCAAACGCGTCGACGAGGAGCTTGAAGCCCTGTGCCTCAGCCTGCTTCCTCATTTTTTCGATGTTGGCCTTTGCCTGGCCGATAATTTCAGTGCGCTGGGCGTCGAGTTTGGCAACCTCCTCCTGGATGCGAGCCACCTCGAGTTGAGCTTTGGCGTCAATCGTGGCTGCTTCTTTCTCGGCTTCGGCGTCGATGTTCGCGACCATCACGCGCGTTTCCGCCCGAATCGATTCCTGGGCAATGTCGATTTTCTTGCGTTCCTCTTCAAGCTTCGCGCGAACCTCCGCTGCCTCGCGTTGCTTTTGCTTGGTGATTTGGTTTTCGATCGCAATGTAACTTTCCTGGATGGTTCGTTTGAGGTCTTCGGTCACTTCACCGGCGTCCGGTGTTGTGTTGGGGGCGTGGACTTCAATTTCCCGGACGAGTGCAAGCAGCACATCCACGTGTTTGGTCGTGCATACGCGGTGCAACTCGTCCGTCAGGTCGCGCTGGAACAGCTCACGCTTTTCGCCTTGGATGAAGTCGCGAGCTGCGTACGTCGAGCCGATGTTTCGGCAGATCGAGCGAAGCTGCGGTCTGATGACTTTATCGAGGACGGTATCGATGTTACCGAACTCGTTGATGATGTCCGCTGCGTGCCGGGGATGAATGCCCCACACGACCGTGACACCGACCCGAATATCAAAGCCCGTGTCCGAGGGGAACGAAATGCGATAGTTCTCGCCTTCACTGACCTTTAACTGTGAGTATTCGTTGTAGCCGACTTCGACTAGGGTGACTTTCTTGAGGCGTGGGTTGATGTAGTATACGCCTGGTTGAAGAACGTTGCGCAACGTGCCGCGTTCTCCTCCTTGAGCGAGACGACGAGCCGTGGCGAAATTCTCTATGGGGGAGATTGCTTTCGAACCCGCGGATTCGGTCGTTTCTTCCACCGGCAGATTTCCCTCGGCGTCTGCCGCCGATTTCGCCGGTTGTGCGGTGTTTTTCGTCTGTTGCGCCGATTCGGAATTGCCTAACGCTGTCGTGTCCGGCGACTGGGCGAATGATGCCAGCGAATAGGTCGATTCGTTCGAAAGGTGATTCGCATCGGCGGATTTGTGTGCCTCATAACCACCGATTTCATTATCGCCAAAACGGTTGGTGACGACGCCCACAAAGCCTGCCGGTATCACTACAGCGGGATGCGTTTCCACGGTGTAGAGCTTCGGGTTGATCTTATATTCGCCGGGCGTCAGCACTTCGCGCAGCGTGCCTTTGTACGGCGAATCGCGGTAGACGATGACCTCGCCATTGGGCGGAGACTGCCCGAAGTTGCGCGTCACCACGCCGACCTCCGGAAACTGTCCGCGAAAATGAAATCGGCCTCGACGCAATTGATCTCGCTGCTTCTTATCGAGTGAGTGGATCCATTCCCACGTGTTAGGATCGCCCGCCGATATCCTGGTTAGCGGTACCTGCTCCCACTCGTGGGTGAGTGGATTCCTAAAATGTCGACCCGGTCCCAACGGTTCGGGAAGGATGCCCTTTTGCCCGCGTTCCTGTGCGACGGGCGAACCGTCAGGTGGCGATTCTCCGGTGCGTTTGATAAGCACCGCGCACGCGCCCTCGGGCACGTAGATGCGGCAGAATGTCCAGACGATAAAAGTGATGCCCGCGGTCAGTACGAGAGCAAGTCCCACGATGATCGATATAATTTTTCTAGTTATCATTAGTTACTCCCTCCTTGACCGGAAGCCGCCTCGAAACTTTGGAACTGCTTGAAGATGTCCGCAAACGGCCCTTCCGTATTCGATAGGATCGATTTGATCGAAGGTCCAATTTTTTGCAGGAAGAATTGCTGGGCGTACGTATGGCCATCACCGAAAGCGCCGACCGCCGACTTCAATGGTTCAGCGCGAGCCTGGTAGTTGTATAGGACTACGTTGGCTTCAGCCTGCCCACGTGATTGGATAGCGGCCGCCTCCTTTTCGGCGGATTGGAGATCCAATTTTGCAACCTCGAGGTCTCGGCTGGCTTCTAAAACGGCTACATCTTTGGCCCGTTCTGCTTCCTTGACTACCGTGACGACGTTTCGCCGAGCTTCACCGATTTCGCGGTTTTGTTGTTGCTTCTCTTCCTGTTCGATGAGCAGAGCTTGCGCTTTTGCCTCTTCCATCTGATTGGTGGATCGTTCGATGTCCTGCTCAGCCTGTTCACGCTGGCTAATCAGCGAGGCGATTTCGGCAGGAGGTTGAATTTCCCTAACGAGTGCCTGTTTGATGACGATGCCCTGTTGGAGGCAATCCGCCTGAAGTTGATGCAGGAGTCTTTCCTGGAAGGCCTTACGCGTTTTGCCGCTGATGAAATCGCGAGCTTTTAGTTTCGATCCCTGAATACGCGCAATGCTGCGCGCGTTGGGCAAGATGATTTTGCTGAGGATGTCGCTCTCGTCGCCATACGCGACGGTGACTTCCGCGACACGGTCAGCGCCGATGGCCCATTCGATTGTTCCTTCCATCGTAATGGTGAAACTATCGCCCGAAGGGAAGTGAATCGCATCTTGGCCCAGCATGTCATATTTCTGGCTCCGCAGGTCGACGACATCGATTTTTTCTTCGTAAGGATTGTATGGATAGGTTCCTGGCGGCAGCGTTTGCGTTTGCACGCCTTTTTCGCCCGGCATCACCGTGTACGTGTTGCTTTCTTCCGGCTGAGTTCCGGCGAGTAACGTCACCACACCGACGTGACCTTCGGGCACTTCAATGGGGGTAAAGCGTTGCACTTCGTACGCAAGCGGGTTGATTTCCGCGTATCGGCCTTTGACGAGGTATCCAGAAGCCGCGCCGCGATTGTTGGTCGATGTTGCGACTGTTTGTCCCGGCGGAAGAGGTTGACCGTACTTACGGATTTTCACGCCGACTTCACCGGGCGAGATGATCGGCATGGGAAACTTGATTCGTTTGACATAATACGGATTAGGCCAGTGGCGGCCTGGTCCCAGTGTTTCGTAGCGGATGCCTTTGTATCCGGTGCGAACGTTCTCTTCTGACTCACTTGTGTGTGCGGCAATCGCTTTGACGAGTTCCGGGTAGAGTACTACTTGGTCGCCATATTGATCACGCAATTCGGCTGGCAAGGTCTTGCCGGTCTTGTTGACCAAGACGAGGATTTCATCCGAGCCCACGTCAACGCGAACGATGAACCAGTAAAATCCGCCGATCATGACAATCACTAGGAGGGCTAATCCGAAGAGTGTCACGAACGGTTGGGCGCTTCTTCTTGGGATGGAAGGCCTTACCCGGGGATAATCAGTGTCTGACATACCATTACTCCTTTCGTGTCGATCCACCCGCGTTATCGGATGCATGGGCTCAACGTTCGGCGAGCGGGGTCGGTGTTAGAATGTGTCATATTTCATCTAGGAGGAAGACGGCGAATTCAACTTGGTTCCACAACGTGCGCAGAATTGTGCGTTCGGGCGGATTTCCGCGCCGCAGCGGTCGCACGGTCGGGTCGGCCTTCGTTTGCACCGGGTGTTTTTTCCCAATCCGGACAAAATCAGGAAAACACCCGCCACAAACAGCAGGCCTATCAGGATGAATAATGCCAGGCTCATCGGACCAAACATAGTCAATGCCGTACTCCGACTTTGGGTTACAAGAATGAAAGCCCTACCTCCCAATTGGAGTATACCGCCGGGGCAAGACGCCTGCACTTATAAACACGGGGTAGCATTGGAAGCGGATTGGACGGATGTACACAAGTCGGATCGTAGCCACGACAGGAATTATGGCGTACAATCGAGTATTGCGTGGGCAGGTTCAGGCGGACTTGAGTTTGTTCTAACCGCAGATTATTTTGGATATAGGCTAAACTGCAAGCGAGCCAATCCGCGGTTCAGATATGTCCACGCGATGGAAAGGCAGGAACGGCAGATGGCAGATCGAGCACAATCACAACGCGCCAAGATCGAAACGGTGGAACCACTGGGCAAACGCGTACTCATCCGTAAAGATGAAGACAAGAAAGTGACCAAAGGCGGAATCGAGCTGCCCGATTCGATCGAAATTCCAACGATTACGGGGCGCATTGTTTCAGTTTCCATGCAAATCGAGAATGACGATGATTTCCCCGTTCGCCAATACGATCGTGTGTTGTTCAATCCGAAATACGCGATTCCGGTTGATTTCGAATCAGATAATCAACTCTACGTGGTGCCTATTGAGGACGTAGTAGCCGTCTTTCGCAAGAGCACGAACAAACCACCCGCCGAGTAACCGCGCATGCGCGTGAAGCGACGGATTTCATGATTGAGCTTCCTTCACCCTCTTTGATTGGAATGGTGCATCTTGCGCCGCTGCCGGGTAGTGCGCGGTCTGTGATCGACGTTTCAGAGATTTCCGAGCGGGCAGTTCGCGATGCACTTACGTTGCAGGAGGCGGGTTTTGATGCCCTGATGATTGAAAACTTCGGCGACGTCCCTTTTGCCAAGGCATCGATGCCGCCGGCCAGCGTAGCGGGTCTTGCGGTTGTGGCGGATCGGGTATCGCGTGCGGTGCCATTGCCGTTGGGAATCAACGCGCTGCGAAACGACGCTCAGGCGGCGCTGGGAATTGCTGCTGTAGTGGGTGCGCGGTTTATTCGCATCAATGTTCACAGCGGCGTCTATGCGACGGATCAGGGAATGATCGAGGGGAACGCGGCGTGTACGCTCGCCTATCGCAAGCAACTCGGTCGGCGAATCGCTATTTTTGCCGACGTTCACGTCAAGCATGCGATACCGATCAGTGAGCCGGATATTGCGCAAGCTGCGAAACATACCGCGTATCGAGGCTTGGCGGACGCACTGATCGTGTCGGGTCGTGCGACCGGTGAAAGTGTAAACCTCGATCAACTTGCCACTGTGAAGCAGGCAGTGCCGGATCGCAAACTCTTCGTCGGCAGCGGCGCAACGGCAGAGACGGTGCGTGAATTACTGCAATATGCGAATGGTGTGATCGTGGGGAGTTCGTTGAAAGAGGGCGGAGTCCCGGATTGCCCGATCGACGCGAAACTGGCTAGAACGTTTGTAGCGGCGGTCAGGTCGA
>JANQHN010000387.1 GCA_028282665.1 Phycisphaerae bacterium
GCCGAGCAAGGGCCTCGTCGCGCTCCGGACGTGTTATTTGGAGGCGGAGTGGCGGATCATAAGCTGCTGGCTGAACGAGGACGCTGCATCTCGCTGAATTTGGACGACATTTTCGGTAGCATTCCCCATGACATTCATGGCATCCCCACGCACGACGAGCAAGGCAGGTGGTACGCGACAGGTCTGTCCAGCTTCGGGATTCTCTACAACGCGCGGTCGTGTCAGGCGCGTAGCATCGAAGCGCCTGCAACATGGGAAGATTTGGCCGACCCTCGTTTTTTGAGTTGGCTTGGCATTGCTGATCCTGCAGCGAGCGGCAGCAATCGCCAGTGCATGATGCTCATTCTCCAAAAGCATGGCTGGGAAAAGGGCTGGAGCATCATCATCCGCGTTCTCGCGAATACGCGTGCCTTGGCAGGCCGCAGTTCAATTGCCTTGTCACAGGTAGAGAGCGGTGTGTCGCTCGCTGCTTTTGCGGTCAATTTTGACGGTTTGACCCGTGTCGAATCCAGCCAAGGTTCGCTTGCTTACATCAATCCGCCTGGAACAGCGGTGACACCTGACATCATCAGTGTGCTTTCGACGTCCAATGACAAAGCGATCGCCAAAGAGTTCGTCCGCTATGTACTAAGTGATCAAGGACAAGAATTGTGGGGTGTTAAGGAATCCAGGCGAACAGGAATATTCGCTCCGACGCTTTATCACTATCCGGTGAATCCTGCGTTGTATACCGAACGTGCTGCCGACCTGTCCGTCCAAGAAAAACCCTACGACGAGAACTTCGGCTTGCGTCTCGATCCGGACGAGGCGCGCGCCCAAAGCACGGCGATCACGCCTCTGGTCCGCGCCGCAACCGGTCAGAATCACATCAAGCTTCAGCGTGCCTGGGAAGCGGTGATCAAAGCGGGCATGCCGGAGGATGCTCTCAAGGAACTGATTACGCCACCATTCGACGAAGACCGCGCTTTGGAAATCGGCCGAAAGTTCGCCCAAGCGGACGCGATGGAGGCCGTAAAACTTATGAACGAATGGTCCGGCGTCTTCGCAGAAAAATACGACAAGGTGTTACAAATGGTTGGAGCGGAGTAGGAAACCGCGATGCAACCAATTCGCCGACACGTCAGGGCGATTCGCTACGCATGCAATCTTGCAAGTACAGCCTCGCGAATCTTGCGGTGTGCAGTCGATAGGCCCATGTTTTTCGGTTCTTGCGCATTAGCCCAGCGATACGGTAGACCGTTATCATGCGGCGCCGGCACGGTTTTTATCTTTGTGGTTATCAAAACCGGATAAAATGTGATTCTGCGGTGCGAAAGTGTGTGTTTGATCAAATCGAGTCGCCGGGCTCTACTTGCGGACTGAATGCCTAATTCGCGAACGAGCTTTCTTGCCACCAAAATTGCATCGTTGTCAACAGCGAGTTCCGCATTCGGATACTCCCACAGCCCCGACCACAGTCCGCCCGTCGGACGCTGCCTGAAAAGATGCGATTCGCCGCAAACACAGATTAGTACCATCGTTTTGAGTGGTATCAGTTTCCTCTGGCCTGCACGCCGTGGCAATCGACCAACGCTGCCCGATGCTAAGGCTTGGCACTTTTCTGCCAATGGACAAACATCGCAATCGGGATTTTGGGGAGTGCACACCGCACTGCCGAGGTCCATCCATGCCTGGTTGAAATCGCCGGGCCTGGATTTGGAAATAAGCTGGTCGGCGATTCTTTGTATTTCTCGCTTAGCGGCGTTTGACAGGATGTCCGATTCGATGGCGAACAGACGAGCAATGACGCGCGCTACATTACCATCCACCGCGGCGACGCGTTCTTTGTAGGCGATGGATGCGATAGCGGCGGCGGTGTAATCTCCTACACCTCGAAGGCTGCGCAATTCCTCCGCCGAGGTTGGCATGTGGATAGCGCCCCGCTCCTTCAATTGCGTCGATTTGTTGCTGCACAGGTCGATGCACGCTTTATGCAAGTACAAAATGCGCCGGTAATACCCCAGGCCCTGCCAATACGTGAGGACTTCGTTATGGTCCGCGCGGGCGAGTTCTTTGATCGTGGGAAACCGTTTCATAAACCTGTCGTAGTATTCGATCACGGTTTCGACGCGGGTCTGTTGAAGCATGATTTCCGCAACCCACTGCGCATAGGGATCTCCTTGCCGACGTCGCCACGGAAGATTGCGTTTGCAGCGGTCGTACCAGCGCAAAAGCGACCGCCGCAGGCTTGTGACGAGGTCGGCGGGTAGAGATTGACTCTCATCCGGGCCTTGTCGGTGGTAGTTTTTGCTCATTTCGTTAGCGCAAAAAGCGTCCACACTTGGCGCAGAATCGCGCGACCGGTGGATTCTGATTTTCGCAGGACGAACACCATGTGATTCGGCTGCGACGAGCACCTCTCAAAAGCGCAGCCAGCGCGAACAAACTCGGGATGCCGATACAGATAAAGCCGGAACAGTGAATCTCCCCAAGCAAGGTAAGGGCGACTGAGAGTGCGGCAGTGTTTTCCATTAGACCAAAACGAAGAGCGCAACGTGAACACGTTACGGTTTTGAAAAAAACGCAGAG
>JANQHN010000444.1 GCA_028282665.1 Phycisphaerae bacterium
GAGCAACTCACCAGCGCCATGATTCTCGCCGAAGCGGAGGCGACCACCGCTCCATCCGCCCGAGACGATGCGGATGAGGAGTTGTTCCGTCGCATGGGCGAGCGGGCGATGCAAGCTTATCGCTCGTTGATCGAAGATGAAGGTTTCTGGCCCTGGTTTCGCGAGGTTTCGCCCATCGCACATATCGGTGGACTGCCCATTGCATCCAGACCGGTTCTGCGAAATAAAGGCACGATGCAGTTCGAAAACTTGCGGGCGATCCCGTGGGTTTTCGCCTGGACGCAAATTCGCTTGAACGTCCCGGGCTGGTTTGGCTTGGGAACGGCACTTGGCGAGGCGGTCGAAGAGACCGCAGACGCATTGCAGCGACTTCGCCGCTGGTACGAACAATGGGAGTACTTCAGAACGCTCATCGACAACGCCCAGCAGGAGATGGCCCGGGCCAGGCCCGTGATCGCGCGGTCGTACGATAAACTTGCGGAAGTGTCGTTCTGCGAACGAATTATCTCAGAGTACGACACAGCGCGGACCGCGATCCTGAGTATTACGGGGCAAAACGAACTGCTGGATAACAACCCCGTAATTCAACGGTCCATTGAAGAGCGAAATCACCCTACCGACTTGCTGCACTTGCTGCAAATGGAGTTGCTGCGACGTTACAAGGTGGCCGACGAAACTACGCAACAAAAACTCCGCCCCGCCCTGTTCGCCAGCATCAACGCGATAGCAGCAGCGATGCAGAGTACGGGGTAGAACGGCGCTCCAGCAAGAGCTTCGCCTTGGACCCAGGAACCTCTCGCAAGTGGTTGTCGGCCAATCAAAAGCCAGTATCAAACATCCTTCGGTTCTGGAGATTGCACAACCAGCCCCATAGATCAAGGATTTCGCTCGGTCAGCCGTAACCACCACTCAGATTCCAAGCCGACACGGCTTGGTTGTCACAGCGGAAACGCGCCGCACATATCGAGAACCTCACCTCGAACCTGCTCGATGGCATTTGCTTCGCCTTGAGCACGGAGGACTTTGTCGATCAACGTCGCCACCTTCTTCATCTCCGCCTCTTTGAGACCGCGGGTAGTCAAAGCAGGTGTGCCCAACCGCAGACCCGACGTTTGCGTCGGCTTGCGTTCGTCCCATGGAATCATGTTTTTGTTGACGATAATACCGGCCTCGCCAAGCCAATCCTCAGCCTGCTGACCAGTCACGTCAGGATAAGCGGGCCTGAGGTCGAGGAGCATGAGGTGGTTGTCCGTACCTCCGGAAACCAGGCGATTGCCCTTCTCCACCAAACCTTCAGCGAGCGCCTGTGCGTTATTGATGATTTGCTGTTGGTAGGCTTTGAATTCGGGCAAGAGTGCTTCTTTAAACGCGACGGCCTTCGCGGCGATACAGTGCATGAGCGGACCTCCCTGACTACCCGGAAAGACGCGCGAGTCGATTTTCTTTTGGTAGTCTCCTTTGCACATGATCATGCCGCCGCGCGGACCGCGAAGCGTTTTGTGCGTGGTGGTGGTGACGAATTCCGCTGAAGGCACGGGGCTCGGATGCAGTCCGGTCGCGACCAGGCCGGCAATGTGAGCAATGTCCGCCATGTGCAGCGCGCCGACCTCGTGGGCAATGTCGGAAAACGCATCAAAGTCGATCGTGCGCGGATAAGCCGATGCGCCGGTGAGGATGAGCGCGGGCTTGTGTTCCTGGGCAAGCCTGCGGACCTCGGCCATGTCGAATTGTTCGGTCTCGCGGGACACGCCGTAAGAGACAATATTGTACAGCAGGCCGCTCATGTGAACTTTCAGACCGTGCGACAGATGCCCGCCATGCGCCAGGTCGAGCGAAAGAACGGTGTCTCCCGGCTTGAGAACGGCGAGGTAGACTGCCCCATTCGCCTGACTGCCGGAATGGGCCTGAACGTTGGCATGATCGCAACCGAAGATCGCCTTCGCACGCTCGCGGGCAAGGTCCTCGACCGTATCCATGTTGACACACCCGCCGTAGTATCGCTTGCCCGGGTATCCTTCGGCGTACTTGTTGGTAAACACTGAGCCCAACGCTTCGAGCACCGCTTTAGAAACGTGATTTTCGGAGGCAATAAGCTCGATAGTCTCACGTTGCCGCTTGACTTCGGCAAGCATCATAGGGTGAATCTCGGGGTCGACCTTCGCGATGGTGTCGAACGTTTGTCCTTCCGTACTCATGCGTGCACCTCACCTTGCGCCGTGTGAAAAATCGCGTAAATGCATCCAGCAATACTATTTGCGGAACATTTTATAGGGGCGAGGTTGGGCTGGCAAACGAAAGACCGAAGCTTGCCCGATGGACCACAGCTACCTGGAACAAACGCGATGGAAAGCTTGCCAAAGCGAGTTACGCGGTTTCGCCGGTAGAGCCCATGACCATGTGCAAACGGAAGGGATTAGAGAATATCCGAAAGATCGACCTCGAGCGCATCACCAATCTCCCGCAACGTGGTGACCCGCGACTTCTCCGGATTCTTCAGAATACGCGAGATCACCGCCTTCGAGCAATTGGGGACCGATCTTGATGAAGTGAGCGCCCTGAAATTTGATGGCGTTTGCACATCTGCCTATTTGGCCGCGTATTCAGAGGCTGTCGAATTCAATCACTACAGCATCCAGCCCACGAAACCGAAACGTACCCTTCAAGGCATCTGGGTCCGCTGCTGGCTTGAAGCAACGGAGGAGTTGATCATCGTGCACGCCATCGAGATCTCCAAGAACCGTCGTAGCTGGATCAACCCCCTCGATTGGATCGAAAACGGCTGCCGGTTCTGACCGTTACCCCTCCACTTTCGTCGTCAAAGGCCTGTTCAAAATCGGTTGTCGTTTCGCTTCAATGTCGCCGCGTTCATCGCTCGCGGCCGTCGTGATGGTCCGTTCGCGGCTCGATTCCTTCTCTTCCCACCGCGTGTTCCACTTGCCGAAGAAGCTCCGCATCAAGATTCCCACACGATAGAAGTTGCGACGCCAGTCGAAATTGCCGCTCACCATCGCGAACATGCCCTTGCTGATAATGCCCGCTCGCAGGTAGAATAGCTTTGCCTTTTCAGAAATCCCCAGCGACGTCAGGTCGATGCCCAAGTAGTCCTTGTTGCGGTTCCAATTGTCCAGCACTTGGTCTGACGATTTTAAACCGTGCTTGTCCACGATCGTTTGTAGCGGCGCCCCCGGCATCGGCGTAGCAATTGACCACGTCATGTAGCTGATACGCCGTAAGAAAAACTGCTTCCACACCCATCTTAGCGATTTGCGTATTTCGCCGGGTGTCTCGTACTTGAGCTCGCCGTCACGCTCCCAGAGCTGAAACGCCATCATGAACAAGAGCACGCGAATCTTGTGCTTTTTAAGAAACTTCAGGCACTGCTCGCACTGCTCAACAGTGATTTTCTTTTCTATCCCGTCCAAGACGCGGTCGTTCGCGCTCTCCACCCCCAGATGCACAAGCCACATATTCATCCGCTTGAACAAATATGCGAGTTCATCGTCGATCTTGTCCGCGCGCAGGTTGGACTGAAAGAAAAGATCCTTGTGGCCTAGGTCCGCGATCGCTTCACAAACTTTCTTCGCCCAAGGCAAATGCACGTTGATCTCGTCGGAGACGATCTTGATCTCGCGCACGCCCAGCCTATAAAGCCAATCCACTTCGGCGGCGATGTTTTCCGGCGAACGCATGCGCACGAAAGGCCTTGCCACACGCCACACAGGCAACGAACAGAACGTACACTTGTACGGACAACCCCTGCTGATCACAATGCACGATTGGCGATTCGACTTGCAGTAGTGCTGCCCGACGAATTTGGAAAAATCGATCCGATCCCAAGCCATAAACGGCAGCGAATCCAAATCTTCGATCGCGCGCGGCGCACCGGTGTGCTTGAAGCCATCTTCCTGCCGCAGCAGCAAGCCCGGGATGTGCTCGAAATCACGATCACCGTGAATCATGCGATTGACAATGTCCGCAAGGACCATCTCTCCCTCGCCAATGCAGACCATATCCGCGGCGGTTTCCTTAAGGACGGTTTCCGGCACGGAAGTGGGATGTGGTCCACCTGCAATGATGAGCAAATCGGGGAACCGTTTCTTGATCTCGTTAATCGTTTGATACGCAATGCGCTGAGTCAGAAACGCGAAACTAAGTCCGTAGATTTTCGGACGGTGCGCTTCGATCGCCGCAACGTGATCCTCGACCGAATGAAACTGATCCAGGAAGATGATATCTTCGTCTTCAAGAGGTGTGTGTTCACGGGTATAGGAAATCAGCTGCAAAATACCCAGGTTGGGATACGCTTTATCATAGTCGTCGTCGCGCGCCGGCGGATCTGCGAGAAGTACCTTAAACGGCTTAATCGGATCGTATCCGGCATGATCAATCTCTGGCCTGGAAGCCTCAGGCGCATTTGGTAGTACGTTTAGCTGAACCATCTCGCCATTCGCGTCCTTCTTGATTAACACGGGTAGCTGCAATAACTCGTCACTGGCTCTCGTACCAATTGAAACATCAGGTACCATCAGAGCTGCGTGTTTATCGGCAACCTGCAGACAACAATTAGCACTATTTTAGTGCCCTTTAAACCGGCCTGCGCCACGCGAGGTATATCGGACGTTTCAAAGAGTGGATGAAGGCGGTTTCGCATGGATTGTGAGCATGAACCGACAGAAATCGGAACCCGACTGCATTTCTGATCCGTTTTTTGGTGAGTGCCCGCAATGCCTGGGGACAGGCATGCGCTGGACGTGGCACGCCCTTTGGATTCTTCCGCCCGTCACGCTGATGCTGTTCTTCCTACTTCCGTTCCTTCGGCCTTGGGCGAATCCCGTACTGATTGGATTGGGACTGCACTGGAGCAACCCGGATAATCGACACATCGGCGCAGCGGTCATTTCGACCACCATCTTGGCCTGTACCCTCGGACTTAGTCGGGCTTGGGCGGACTGCCTGAGTTGCGGGGGACGCGGTTGGCCCGGCGAGGAGTCCGGCCCCAACCGGCGGCACACGCCTAAAGATGATGATGGACCAAACATCATTGATGTGGACGTTCCTTGCCCTGACTGTGGTTACAACCTGCGCACGAAACGCCCGCACGGCACGTGTCCCGAGTGCGGCGAGGCCATCGAAAATCTCAAGGCACGCATGCTGGATAAACGGGCTACCCACCACGAAGTGCATGTACTCGTGCCATTACTGGCTTTCGCCCTAATTATGATAGTCGGCTCCGCATTCGTCGGCCTCTCCGCCGTCCCCATCGTCTTTAGGGGCATGATTAGTTTTTTCCTGCTCCGCTTTGGAATCCCGTTTTCGTTCCGCAAACATATATACCTCGGCGACAGCGTTCCACCGGTGTTCGGACCTTTCTCTTACACTATCGCGGCCTGCCTCACGGCAGCAGGCGTTTTTTGTTTAGGAGCCACGGTACGAACGCTTGCCTCGCTGCTTTAGCTTGCTTTGTGTATAGTTCACCTTATTCTCGGGCTTTTTTGACCAATTCGATGCAGCTACCTTACCATTCGATAGACCCGACAATACCACGAGTTCTTTGGACCGAATAAAGGAGGACGCATGGCCGGTCAACCCGGATCAGTCAATCCGAAAACCGCATCCGATTTGGAACTGCCCACACCGGGACCACTCAAGGCCACTATCGGTCGGGCCGTGATGGAAGGCGCAACCGACATTCATATCGACGCGTGGGAAGATAAGGCGGCCCTGCGCTTCCGCGTGGATGGGCTCGTTCACCACAAAGAAACCCTGACCTACGCCCAGACAAAAAAAATCATCAATCAGATCAAGGTTTCCGCAGACCTCGATATCGAAGCGACGCTCACGCCGCTGGAAGGCCAATTTCGCTATGCGCGAGAAGATGATGTACGCGACATTCGAGTCAGCATCATCCCCACTGCCCCCCGCCACCAATCCGTACACCTACGCCTCCTGTCATCCGCCAAAGACTGGATCCACGCAGAGGAACTCGGATTTCGGGATTCGGACCGGGAACACATAGACCATGTACTGCAAAGCCCACATGGTCTGATTTTGATTTCCGGACCCACAGGCTCGGGAAAGACAACGACCCTCCACGCATTGACAGAAACCCAAGATCTCAAGAACCAAGTCGCCGCATCCATCGAAGACCCTGCGGAATTTGAAATGCCTTTTGTTCGCCAACTGGAGGTTAATGAAAAACGCGGCATTACCATGAGTGAAGGATTGCGCACACTTTTGAGAATGGATGCGGATATGTTACTCATTGGCGAAATTCGTGACCGTGAGTCCGCATCCATCGCGGCTCAGGCGGCGCTTGCGGGACGCCTTGTCCTTGCGACTGTTCACGGTCGCGATGTCGCGGGTGCAATAGAGGCGATACATTACCTAGACGTGCCATACTATATCCTTGGCGGAGCCCTGCGCATGGTGATTTCACAAAACCTGGTGCGCAGGCTTTGCGAAAACTGTCGAAAAGAACGACCGCTCCACGGTTTCGAAGCGGAATTATTTGATTCTGAAAAGGTGACATCTCCGGATTCCGTTTACGATGCATCCGGTTGCGCTACTTGCAGCAAGTACGGTTACCGTGGTCGCACTGGCGTGTTCGAAGTCGCGATTCTGGACGACGAACTGGGTCTGTGGCTTGCGGACGGCCCAAGACAGCAAGAGATTCGACAACGTTTTCTAGACGAAGGTGTTCGTTCGTTGCGTGTTCACGCATTAGAGAAGGTGGCAGAAGGCACGACTTCGATTCAGGAGGTTTATCGCTTTTTCGGCGCGGGCGTCGGAAG
Source organism: Phycisphaerae bacterium (assembly GCA_028282665.1). Lineage (GTDB taxonomy): Bacteria > Planctomycetota > Phycisphaerae > UBA1845 > UBA1845 > JANQHN01. The sequence continues at coordinate 6,792 of JANQHN010000444.1, forward strand.
AAAACCGATTGACGATTCGCTCGTGGATCCCCTCGAAGGCGTGATGCAAACGAACCCGGATGTGCAGTAACCAGTCCGTTGACTCACGTTTACCCGTAGAATCGACCGGAGAAAAGGTCGAGTGCATAGTAACGTCTCTGCGATAAGAAAGCGCAATTCGCGAAGCCGAAATCTACCAACTTGCAGTAGGCTATTGCCGGGGTTACTCGTTCCCGAGACGGCCACTCGTAATTCGTACCCTGAGGAAAACGCCTTACATGGACTTAATTCAAAGCAAGATCAATCCGGATGATCCATCGTTCGCAGAAAACCGCGCATACATGGAAAGCCTCGTTAATGAGCTGCAAGGAAACTTGACTCGCGTCAAAGGCGGCGGCGGCGAAAAGGCTGTTAAAAAACATGAAAAACGCGGCAAGCTCTTTGTCCGAGACCGCATCGAGAAATTGATCGATTCGGACAGCCCATTCCTGGAGTTCTCCGCCCTTGCCGCTTGGGGAATGTACGAAAATCAAGCTCCGGGTGCAGGGGTTGTGACGGGAATTGGGCGGATCGAAGGGCGCGCCTGCGTCATCGTCGCCAACGACGCTACGGTCAAAGGCGGAACCTATTTCCCCATCACCGTCAAGAAACACCTTCGCGCTCAGGAGATTGCCCACGAAAACCACTTGCCGTGTATTTACTTGGTTGATTCTGGCGGTGCGTTTTTGTCGTTGCAGGCTGACGTCTTTCCCGACCGAGATCACTTCGGACGGATATTTTACAACCAAGCAAGAATGTCGGCGGACGGCATCGAGCAGATTGCGGTGGTGATGGGTTCGTGCACGGCGGGCGGCGCGTATGTGCCGGCCATGAGCGATGAGACCGTGATCGTCAAAGAACAAGGAACGATTTTCCTGGGCGGACCTCCGCTGGTAAAGGCGGCAACCGGCGAGGAAGTGACAGCGGAGGAGCTTGGCGGCGCGAGCGTACACTGCGCGAAATCGGGTGTCGCGGACCATTACGCGGTTAATGATGAAGACGCCCTCGCCATCACGCGACATATCGTCGCTCACTTAGGCCCGAGAAATCCTGCGATGCTCGACACGGTCGCCTCGGAAGAGCCACTCTACGACACACGGGAAATCTACGGCATCGTCAACAAGGACCATCGCAAACCCTACGACGTCCGCGAAATCATCGCCCGTATTGTTGATGGCAGTCGGTTCCACGAATTCAAGGCGATGTATGGCGATACGATTGTTTGCGGGTTCGCTCATATCTTCGGATACCCTGCCGGTATCATCGCCAACAACGGCGTGCTCTTTTCGCAAAGCGCCCTTAAAACGACACACTTTATTGAGCTTTGCGGACAACGTCGCATACCTTTGGTGTTCTTGCAAAACATCACCGGTTTCATGGTAGGCAAGCGATTTGAGAATGAAGGGATAGCCAAACACGGAGCAAAAATGGTTGCGGCGGTGAGCAATGCGGCGGTACCGAAGTTTACGGTTATCATTGGCGGATCGTACGGCGCGGGCAATTACGGTATGTGCGGACGGGCGTATCAACCGCGGCAGCTTTGGATGTGGCCAAATGCACGAATCTCCGTCATGGGCGGAGAGCAGGCGGCAAATGTGTTGCTCACGGTGAAGCGCGATCAACTCGCCGCAAAGGGTGAACCGCCAATGAACGAGGAACAGGAATCGGCGTTTAAAAAACCGATCCTGGACAAATACACGGAAGAAAGCAGCGCCTATTATAGCACTGCCCGCCTGTGGGACGACGGTATCATCGACCCGCATGATACGCGAATGGTGCTCGCCTTGGGAATCGCCGCCTCACAGGAAGCGCCGCGTCAGGAATGGAAGCACAGCGTATTTAGGATGTAAGGAGAAGCGTCAATCGGAGTACTGTACCTGTTGGAAACTGTGGTACTTTGAAAGGAACCGAACAACGATGCCGGAAACCATTCGAGTCGAATACGCCGGCCCCGTCGCACGTGTCATCCTTGACCGCCCCAGCGTCCATAACGCTTTCGACGACGTCATGATCGAAGAACTGCACACCGCGTTCAGTGACGCGAATGAGCAATCGGAATTGCGTGTCATCGTTCTTGGCGGCGAAGGCAAGTCGTTCAGCGCCGGGGCGGACATGAACTGGATGCGCCGCATGAAGGATTACTCTCGCAAAGAGAACAAAGCAGATTCAATGAAAATGGCGGCAATGTTCCAGGCGATGCGGCAGTGCGAAAAACCCATAATAGGTCGAGTTCACGGAGCAGTCATCGGCGGCGGAACAGGTCTCGTCGCCGCCTGCGACCTTGCCATCGCAACCTCGCAGGCGGTCTTCGGCTTCAGCGAAGTGCGATTGGGATTGATTCCTGCGGTCATTTCTCCCTGGATCATCGAACGCATCGGCATCACTGCCGCAAAGCGATACATGCTGACGGGAGATCGATTCGACGCCATCGAGGCCGGCCGTATGGGCCTGATCGCTCAAGTCGTGGAAAATGAGGAAACGTTGGACCTTTGTATTGAGAAGGCAACAGACAGCGTCCTGCGTAGTGGCCCCCAAGCCGTAGCCGCCTGCAAAAAACTCATCCACGATGTGTCGGCGACGCGTGTCGAGGACTTATTGCATGACGTCGCACAACGCATTGCCGAACTCCGAGTGGGAAATGAAGGACAAAACGGACTGACCGCGTTCCTGGAGAAACGCCCTCCAAATTGGACGAATTGATAATCGATCGACCATGTTCAAGAAAGTACTCATAGCCAACCGAGGTGAAATCGCCGTCCGCATCGCGCAGACGCTCCAGGAAATGAGCATTGCGGTGGTGGCCGTTTTCTCAGACGTAGATCGAGACAGCCCCCACGTTTCGCGTGCGGATGAAGCGTATCACCTTGACGGAATCGCACCAAGCGAAACCTATCTGGATGCCCACAAGATCGTCGAGGCGGCCAAGCATCACAAGGTGGACGCAATTCATCCGGGTTACGGATTTCTTTCGGAAAACGCGGCGTTCGCCCACCTTTGCGCGGACGAAGGGATCACCTTCATCGGCCCGTCACCCAAAGTCATCTCCGCCATGGGCGATAAAATCGTCGCGAAGCAAACACTTGAGACGGCGGGCGTACCGCTCGTACCCGGCTGGTCGAGTGACGACGCAAATCTGAGCGACATTCGCAAAGCGGCAGATCGCATTGGCTACCCCGTACTGCTCAAGGCGGCGGCGGGCGGAGGCGGTAAAGGCATGCGCATCGTCGAAGCTGCTTCGGATATCGAAGGCGCGTTGGGCGCCGCCCAACGAGAAGCCAACAGCGCTTTTGGCGACGCGCGTGTTTTCGTCGAGAAGTACATCGCACGCCCAAGGCACATCGAGTTCCAAATATTCGGCGATCATCATGGAAATGTCGTACATCTCTTCGAACGGGAATGCAGCATCCAACGCCGTTATCAGAAGATCATTGAGGAAACTCCCGCACCGAATTTCCCCGACTCGCTACGCCAAAAAATGGGTGAATCCGCCGTTGCGGCTGCGAAGGCAATAAACTACACGGGCGCTGGCACCGTCGAATTCCTCGTAGATGAGCACGGTCATTTTTACTTCCTCGAAGTGAACACGCGACTCCAAGTCGAGCACCCGATCACCGAAGCCGTGGTAGATCAGGATTTGGTTCGTACACAAGTACTCGTGGCCGCTGGCGAGCCACTCCCTTTTACTCAGGATCAACTGCGACAGACCGGGCACGCCCTCGAAGCACGCATCTATGCGGAAGATCCCGCGCGAGGCTTCTTGCCATCGACCGGACTTATCGACCGCTACCATCAACCGCACGGCAGGTGGATCCGGGTCGACAGCGGCGTACGCAGCGGCTCGCTGGTGACAGTCCATTACGACCCCATGCTCGCCAAGCTCATCACCTGGGGCGACTCGCGTGATGAAAGCATTTGTCGGATGCAGTGGGCACTTCAGCGATATGTCGTGCTCGGCGTGACCACGAACATCGAGTTCCTCGCACGAGTCATTGATCACCCAAACTTCGCCAATGGTGACCTGCACACTCACTTCCTCGACGACAACGATCTATCCGCAAGCAAATCGGGCAACGTACCCGACGAGGCCTTCATCATCGCCGCATTGACGATGAAACGAAGGGCTGCTTCACGATCCCGTACTTCGGGCGATGATGAGAGCCGCCCGGTTTATAGCGATACACCGTGGCAGTCGAGCGGAAGGTGGAGAAATACCTGATGTTCCGAATTGCGTTACAAACTCAGGACGCACGTGATCCGGTCGAAGTTTCAGTGGAACGTACCGGTGCAGCCGACAACAATATTCACCACGCCCACGTCAACGGTCGCCATGCGGAGGTCGAAGTACATCAATTAGGAGATGGAGAAGGTTGGCTCCGTATTGGCGGTAAAGTCCTCCCTTACATCGCATCTGAATGCAACGATGCACTTCACGTATGGATAAAAGGCCGCATCTACACGATCTCGGTCGTCGACCGTAAGCCGCGTCGCGCGACCGGCGAAGCTACAGACGCCGCCCGGAGCACAATCAACGCGCCCATGCCCGGAACGGTTCTCCAAGTCAAGGTGGAGGTGGACGACACGTTCGAGGCGCATCAGCCACTTATCGTGATGGAATCGATGAAAATGGAAATGACCCTCTCGGCGCCCCACGCAGGTGTGGTGAAGAGCATAAACTGTAAAGAAGGCCAACTTGTCGAGATGAACGCTATCCTCGCACGATTGGATAAAAAACGAAATGGGGAATCACTCGACTCATGAATGTCATCCAATTACCCAAAAAAGTGCGTATCGTCGAGGTCGGTCCGCGCGACGGACTGCAAAACGAGCGAGCCAAAATCCCCACTAAAATAAAAACCGCGTTCGTCAACAAGCTCATAGAAGCGGGCCTGACGGATATCGAGGTGTCTTCTTTCGTTCATCCCAAGGCGATCCCTCAACTTGCTGATGCCACAGAACTTTTCGAGGCGTTGGTTCAGCCTGGTGGCGTGTGTTTCTCTGCCCTGGTTCCCAATGAACGCGGGCTGGATCGTGCTTTAGCGGCGGGAATTAACCGCATCGCTGTTTTCACCGCCGCTTCGGACAAGTTCACTCAACAAAACATCAACATGTCGATTGAAGAATCGCTTGCGACGTTTTCCCCGTTGATCGCCCAGGCAGTTGACCGGGGCATAACCGTCCGTGCTTATCTGTCGACCTGTTTTGTGTGTCCGTTCGAGGGAGAGATTCCAACAGACCGAGTCGCCTGCCTGACGCGCAAACTCCTGGAGATGGGCGCAGACGAAGTCGCCATCTCCGACACTATCGGCGCTGCCTCCCCTAAGGACATCCTCGCGACCGTGGGTGAAGTGCTCGACCACGCACCCGTCGAAAAAATCGCCCTTCACTTGCACGACACGTATGGCACTGCGTTGGCAAACGTCTTTGCCGGCATGCAGTTGGGCATCCAAACATTCGACGCCTCTGCGGGAGGGCTGGGAGGTTGTCCTTTCGCGCCGGGTGCCGCAGGGAATCTCGCAACGGAAGACCTAATTTATTTTCTGCACCGGATGGGCGTATCCGTGGACGTAGATATGGACCTCGTACTTGACGCAGCCGACATCATCGCCAAATCCCTCGATCGCCCCCCCCGAAGCAAACAGTGGCTTCGTCAACGCGGTTGTATCATTCATCCGATGGGTGCCTCCAATCATGAATGAACCGGACCCGATTTCCCCTACCTTAACTATCGACGGACTCGCCGTCTTTATCCATGAAACCATCGACTCGACGAACAACGAAGCGAAACGTCTTTTGCGAGTTGGCAAGATTGACGACTTCGCTTTGATCGTCGCGAATGAACAGACGGCGGGCCGAGGCACGCGCGGTCGGTCGTGGATCTCGCCGAAGGCTGCGGGATTGTACATGTCCATCGCTTGTGTAAAAGGATACGAATCCGTTACTCAAACCGAAACATTGACGCGACGAGTAGGAAGCGCATGTTGCGAACTACTCGCTACGAAGCTCAAAATCGCGGTCGAAACGCGCGGTGTCAACGATCTATTTGCTCAAGGGAAAAAACTCGGCGGCGTGCTCACGGAAGCCTCCGTCGCGGGTGAGCGAATCGATTGGCTCGTTGTCGGACTGGGCATAAACGTGCGTTCCCAGGCGGTCGAGCTTGATGCCGATAACACCAACCGCCCCATCGCCTTGGACGACCTGTTGGAGCATCCACTTGCGCAGAAATCTGTGATCGAACTGCGTAACGCTCTCGCAAGCGCGCTTATTCAATGCATCCGCAACACCTGATACCCTACGCAACGACGGCCGAACGACATAGCGCTTTCGTAGCGCCCGATGGCGTGTGGCTCACCGTGCCGTACAAAGCCTCAGACGCTACGCTTGGCTTGAGCTTGCTCTATAGCAGTTTCAATCCAAACGCAACGTTCAATGTCGACTTTCCCGCAGTACAAAACACGGTACCGAACGCTACACCTGACTGGAGCTTGCTCTAGTCCAACGCTTCCTCGCTTTCGAGTTGTTCAGCAAGCGTACGCTTCGGCCCACGGCGTAGGGGCGTGCGGCGGATGAGCTTCTGGACAAACATGCTGTTGGGCACCGCCGTCATTTTACCATCTTCACTACGCAGCGTCGTGTACATGAAATTGATGTCCACAACCTGACCGCTGATCGCTTCCGGGAGGATCTCCACTTCCTCACCCACGTTGAATGGCTTCCAGACAAGCAGCACCATCGTCACCAGGAAGTTGCTCAAGATGCTCCACACGGCCACGAAACCTATCGCCACCATCGCCAGTAACGTCGTCACGAACGTGAAGATGCTATCCACCTTCCAACCCGCAATCGCAATAATGGTAAGAATCGCCAGTAGAAATATCCCCCCGCGCGTCCAACGGCCGATGAGTCGCGTCGTGCTTTCAGGAAGTTTGCCCGTTCGCCCAAGCGTCACCAGTGCGGCGTAAATCACGCGATCCAGGATTGTTGCAATCAACGCCGTCAACACGCTAAGACCAACCACACGGTAGTTCATCGAACCTCGGTCGAGCGGAACATCCCAGATCCACAAAATTGAACCGCACACAAGAATGACGGCAATAGTACGCACAATGGCTTTCATAAACGACAAAAGATAACCGGCCGACTTTTCCATCGATTGTGCATCATGCTTGGTAAAAGGCGGCCTTCCCCCCAAGTGCCCATCGCCTTCAGGCGCCGACATGACTTTGTGCTCAACCGTATCCAACGCGTATTCACCGGCAATAGCCAATAACCCCAATACAATAAACGAATTCAACAGTCCCGACGTCACATACGTCACCAACGCGCCATACCCGATTGCCTGAAGAATCAACAGTGAAGAAATCGACACGACTATGAGCGGATGCACGATGAAGAGAAATAGCGATACCCAGTTGGACGCAAGTCTGTCTTGCTGTCCCAACACGCGTGAACGCGGTAAGAGAAACAATAGCAAAAGAACAAGGGCGCCGGTCTTATAGATTTCGAACACCGCCGCCCGCAAGATCGCCGACAGGTCCGCGTAGTACAACATGACAAGCGGCATAAGTGCCACCAAACTATACATAGAGAATACCCCAAACCACCATCGATAATGGCGGGCTACGACATCGCCGCAGGGAATCACGCGATGTGGCGCACTCTCTGACTCAAACAGATGGTGTACGAATCGAAGTAGCGCGATCGTACCCACGAAAAGGCCAATCCCCGCGCTGATGACGCTTTGAATCATGACATCGGCCAGGAACCAATACACCGCCCCCACCAGCGCAACCCCGACCAGGGCAATGATCGCCAAGTCCCCCACCATGTTGAGAACAAGCAAATTAACGCGTTCACTGATTCCAAGCAGTGGTCTCGTCTCCTCTTCGGAAGAACGAACGCGACGAAAATCTTCTTCGATTCGCCTGGCCAGCGCAACGCCCCGCCGCCGGGTAATTCGTAAGAGCACACAGCCAACCGCAACGGCAAAAAACACGGCGCTCGCCATCGAGGACGCCTGCATGGTTGTGACTGAACTTAGTGCAGCCCCAAACCGCGTTTTGCGAGCGGCGGCATTCGATTCCACATCAAAAGCCGCATCCAGATTTGCAATGGTATCTTCCTGATCCCGCTTCTTCGTAACAGTCGCCGCGCCAAATAATCCCGTAAACAAACCCGTCGCAGATTTGCTCGCGGCCCGCCAATTTGTCGCAAGTACACCTGCGTCTCTACTCCACATACGTCGCCAATAAATGGAATGCCCGATTCGCGCGAGCTTCTGATTATGCTCCGAAACGCGCGTCATCATTGTATCGAGCTTATGAACAACCGGCGTAACAATCTCCACCGCAGCCTGGGCAACCTCGTTGAGTTGACTGCGCTGCGTGCCTACTTCCGTTTTCACCGCCGCAAGCGATTCCGCAGATGCCTCGGCCGCTTCAAGTTTCGCGAAAATTTCTTCTGCCAACACCTCAAACCGCTCACTCGCTCGCCTTCGCACGTTTTCAATACGTTGCAAGGACACCATCAACTCTTCGTGACGCGAAGCCAATTCCACCAGGTTCGTTCGCCACACCGCCCGTTCGCGTCGTAAAGAAGCGCGTAGCTCGAGCAACGTATTCGAGCGATAGTGCGTCAGCGCGCGCACCAGGCGATCCCATCGACCGGATGACCGGTTCAGCCGGTCATCGAAATGCGCAAGACCTGTTTTTGTATCGTGTTCGCGAATCGGCTGAGAGATCCGCGACGGCGCGAAGTGTTCAGCCCGGACGCGTTCGACGAACAACTGAAGCTCAATAACCGCCCGTTCCTCAGCCAAGTCGGTCTGTAAAAGCGAGTACTCCAGTCGCTCGATCACGGATCTACCCCGCGCCGCCGTCAGAGCGTCGACCCTTCGCTGCAAGGCTTCCGCCAAGGCTCGTACTTCGGTGAGAATGAGTTCATCAGTGCGATACTGTTGATCCGTCAATTGCTCACGCAGCTTGAGATTGCCGAGTACGAGTTCCCTGGTGGCGATCTTGACTTCGAGTTGTTCACGAACGGGGTTGGCAAAAAGCGAATCGCCGACCAACATCCTCCCCTCTTCGTTCGCTCCAGGAACTTCCAAAGGTGGCATGGCAGCTATCTCCTGCCGAACCGATTCGTTCCTCTTTTTCAAGTCGGCCAGTTCCTGCTCGACCGTAACACGTTGCTCCGCAAATCCACCATTGATCAATGCGGATCGATCGGCCTGCCGCTCGCTCAACACGTTAACACGTGTCTTGGCGGTAACTAGCAATTTTTCCGCCGTCTTTAGAAGATCCTCTGTCACCGTAACCGGAGCATCCAACCCTTGAAGCCGCTTTAATTCATCGCGAACACGCTCCGCTTCGGCGGCCGCATCGCTGGCACGCTTGTCGCTCGCTTCGCTGGTAAGATCCGCGAGTAATACCTGCGCAGTCTCCACCACATTTCGATAAGCCTGCCAAGCTTCCAGCAACCCCGCCGCGCTCGCTACAGTTTCCTCGGTCTGCCCCTCACGCTGTCCAGCCATAGCAAGCGCATCAATTTTTACCGTTGCCAATTGAAGGCGACGCTCGATCTGGGAAATATTCTCCAGTGGTTGACGCAAGAGCGTAATGCGATCTTCGTGGTTGAGGGTATCACTGCTTACCTGCGCTACTTGCGCGCGGCTATTCCACGTTGGCCATACCGCGAAACAACAAAAAAACAAGACCGAAAGACGACGACGCAACGTTGAATTGAGTGCATTGCACATGGTGGCACAACAACTATCGTAAGCAGAGAGGTAACCGTACGACTTTCAAATTACACCATCAGAAATAAAGGCGAAGCGATCAGCGATGATAAGTGGAGCGTGCTCAATCGTAAACCGTGGTTCAATGTCGAGCGACGGCACGTCACGTTTCGTCAACACATCTCGGACCCGCTCAGGGAGTGCGGTTCGATTGAACCACTTGGACGGCAACTCCACACTTTCATGGAGCACACCGTAAGCGTAATTACGTTATTCGTGTGTTTGGACACGAACCATACACGCATCTGAGGTTACGTACGTCTGCCAGCTACTTGTTAGTCATAGTATGATCACATTGGTCAGCAGCAGATCGATCGGGGCTCTGTGCGTTCCGATGAGACTGTCGCTCCTGATCTATAGTTCTACGAAACAACTTGGATGACATCGGCGCTGCACCGTCATCATCACGAAAACGAAGCTGGGGCAAGCTTTAGCCACTTGTTGGACCCGATACCGTGTTTTGCACTGCCAGAAAGTCGACTTTCGACGCTACGCCTGGATTGAAACTGCTATAGCGTGAGCATATCCAAAAGTACTCGGCATCCATTTTCGCAAGCTCCGACTCCCCGCGCGAAGTTTCTTCAAAACACCGTCGTCGTGTCTATTTCCTCATGCCCACACAACGGCATGATTAATAACGCCACACGTGTACAGAGTACCCTCTCCGCAAAACACCCACCCAACAGCCTAGCTGATCTTCGACGGGCGCATATATGCTAAAAAACACCTTCATTCCCGGCTGTGCCAGCAGATTCCGTTGATGCCCCCAATAACTCTCGTTCGCCCCGATTCCGCTAACACTTTAAAAACCAATAGCATTCGATCTGTCACAAAGCAATTGTGACAAATCACCAAATACCTTGTCCAACCAATCAATCGCGGAGTAAACTACCTTTAGAATGTTGATTCGGTCGCTTCTAATTGCGAGTCTGTTCTGGCCGTCATCGGCCACGTTGGCTTTTCCCAAAACGAAAACCAACGGTACTGAAATAGTGCGTTGCTGTTGTTGCCCAATAGATACTTGCCAATGCGGTTGCAACGCTTCGACTGACAGCCCTGACGAATCGTCAAACAGCAGCGAAAAACCAAGCCCTTCCGCTTGCGCCTGTAACGCAATTCCACTTGAACTACCTCGAAATCCGCAAGGTGTGCCCGGATCAAACCGTCCGGCCGATTTTTGTTCCACGCTTGCTGATTCGCAAAAAATAGCGAACCTTGGCGAAAACGTCCTGCGTATCGTCGCCTTCTCGCACGGCCCTCCATCTGAACCCCGGTCTCACCACAAAATCGTCCTACTCATTTGATCCTATAAAGCTGAACTGGATTTGCGCACTGAAGTCGTGAAGATGTGCTTGATATACGCTCACCAAGCATACCTTTGCAGTGTGCTCAGCGTCACACGATTGACGCTTACGACTTGCAGTTCCTCTTGTTTGCGGTGCAAAAAATCGAAATCGACGCTGATCTTATTCGGACAAGATTAACGTCCCACTTTGCCAAATGAACCAGGCATTCCAATACCATTCATAAATTAAGTGAGTTTCGCCATGCGAAAATTAAGTGAAGATTCAAATTCGACTCGACTTTGGCCTGCCGCCGTAACATGTGTGCTCGGTTTGGCTACGCTACTGGTCTTGGCAAGTTGCCGTGATCGTCTGCCGCTGTATAAGGAAGCGCGTCAAGCTGCGAGTTCTTTCGTACGTCCGGTCTACACCATTGCCCCACCAAACGACTCTACAACCACGTCGAGCGGGAACCTATCGCCCGCGCGCAGCCGAACTTCCTTTCACCGGATCGACAATGACAACAATGCCCGTTCTGTTATCGCCTCCGACAACAACACCCAATCGTTGGGCGAATACATCAGCCAAGCATTGGCGCGCAATCCGGAAATCAAGGTCGCAGAGGCGCAATTAGAAGCGAAACTCGCACGTATCACCCAAGCCACCTCTCTCCCTGACCCGACCATTCGGGCCGCCATTCGCCCTGAACCCATCCAGACGGCGGCGGGCGATATGTACTTATCATTGGGACTCATGCAAAAACTGCCCTTGCTCGCCAAACTCGAAAGAGCCGGCGACATCGCCGCGGCTGAGGCACAAGTCGAACTTCAAAAACTGATCGGCAAGAAAGTTATTCTCATCGCCGATGTCGAGCGTGCCTATTGGCGTATCTATCGAATCGACCGCGAAATCGAAATCAACCGCGAGAACGAAACACTACTAAACGACTTGCTGAAAGTAACGCGCACGCGATATCAGGTCGGGAACGCGAAGCAACAGGATTTCTTGCGGGTACAGACGGAGCTGTCAAACCTGCGTGACCGGTCATTTAGGCTTGAACGTCAGCGCGAATCGACGGCTGCTATGCTCAATCAACTGATGGATAAAACGCCAGATTCGACAATCAAAAAGACGTCAACAGCTACCACCGCTATTTTCGACGCTCAGGTAAACAATCTGATGAACATCGCCGTGCAGCACAACCCTCAACTTGCCGTGATAGATCGACGGCTCGCGGCACAACGACAACGAGTCGCGCTCGCGGGTCTGAGTTATTGGCCTGATCTGTCATTGGGTTTCGAGTGGAACCACGTACGCGGGCGAGATGCGTTCGAACCGCCAATCAGCTCATCGACAGGACAGCGTCCTGCCGTCAACCGCAAGAGCGAGGTGGGCGACGACAATTGGGCCATTGTGCTACAGTTCAACTTTCCCCTTTGGAGAGACCGCATCGAGGCGTTGAAGCGGGAAGCTCGTAAAGAACTCGCCGCAATCCAGAACGAATCGCATGCGGTACGGAATACCATCGCATTCCGCATTCACGACATCTGGTCGAGAATCGAATCCAGCAAACATACCCTGTCGGTTCTACGCAATGAACTGATCC
>JANQHN010000043.1 GCA_028282665.1 Phycisphaerae bacterium
AGTTCCCGCTAACAACGTCAACAACCTGCGATACACCATCCACAAACCACTCAACACTCACCAAACCATCTTCGTCCTCTACTCGCGTACGTATCGACACGTCGCCCGACACCCGGGAACCTGCTAAAGGGGATTCAAAAGTGATACCTGATAGATTTCCTCCGCCACCTTCCACGCCAAAATTCAATATCACAACCGCAAAATCAGATACGTTGCCGGAAACATCGATCGCGGTCGCGGTTACCTCGTGCTCTCCCTCCGCAAACTCATCCGGATCGACGGTGAAGGAATAGGGCGAACGTGAGTCCGTCGCATAAACCAATCCATCGATCGACAAAATGACATCCGCAACCACATCGTCATCCGAAGCATCCACATTTACGCGAAAGCGACGCGACTGACTCGCGCCATCCTCGGGGCTTTCAATCGATGCGGTCGGCGGAGTTTCGTCTAGCTCGTTAATCACTTCCAAAGCCACGGCCACAGCCGTAGCGGCGTCCACCATGCCGTACCCATAGGTTTCGTCATACCCGCGAGCCCCCAAGTCCTTGGCAGTTTGCTCCAGCGTCTCCCGAATCGTCGTCGGCCTGAATTCTGGATTCACTGACCAGACAAGCGCCGCGACGCCCGAAACAATCGGCGCGGAGAAGGAAGTGCCACTCGCCAACCGATATCCGGCGTCGACACCCGTGCTCCGAATACCGCTACCCGGCGCCACGAGGTCCACGTAGGGACCGCGATCGGAAAAACTCGCAATGCGATCACTCGTTCCCAGTGCGCCGACAAAAATCGCCTCCTCATACCCCAAAGCGTCGTACAACTCGCCACTATTGCCGCTGCTAATAACAACCAACGACCCGCGGTGATAGGCAAACTCGGCGGCACTTTGTACGATGCTGCTCGATTGCAGTGGGGCGAAACTGACGTTGATCACCTTCGCACCGTTGGAGACCGCCCATAAAATGCCCGCGGCAATGTGCCTCGCAGTCGAGCTTCCGTCTTCCGCACTCACCTTCACAACAAGCAACTCGCTCTGCCAAGATATGCCGGCAACGCCTGTTCGATTATCTGTAATAGCAGCAGCAACCCCTGCGACACTCGTGCCATGACCTATGACATCCGATAGGTCAGAGTTGTCATCCCAAATGTTCACACCGGACGCAATCTTCGATTTCAGGTCCGGATGTTCCGACTCAATACCCGTGTCCAAAACGGCAATCAAAACATTCTCGGAACCGGTTACGGTATCCCAGGCACTCTGTGCCCCAATCCGCTCCAAATAAGATTGAGTGGCAAAGAACGGGTCATTGGGTACTTCTGTAACTTCGAAGATGTGATTCTTCTGTACGTTTTCAATAAGCCCGCTATCGATTAACGCCTCTGCCCTTGTTTCCGGATCACCATCGGATAACAACAGCACTTCCAAGTCGATTTCCGGTGCGCTTGCGATGACAGACATACCTTGATCTGCGTACAACGTATCGAGTTTTTCTCTCGCCGCCCCGGGATAAGCCTGAACAAGCAATTCGTTTTCGACAAATGGACGGCCGGCCAAAGCGGGATCTACGTCGTCGGAGAAAGCTCCTATCGGATCCTTGGTACCGGAAGAAGAACCGCCCGTAGGCGTACAACCTCCAGAACCCACGGCTATCGTCAACAGGAGCAACAAAGTCATTCGCGGCATCATGGTACAAGCTCCTTTGTCGGGTTCATGAAATAGCTGCCTGTTAGCACCGCCATTTTCCTTCCCGTAAAAATCGGCATCTCCTTGAATCCAGAAGAGTAATCCTGTCTCCTCACAAAACCCGACATCGACCAAATCATCACTTTAATTACCGCTAACAGTTGGAGAAGCAACCGAAAGGCTCTCGTCCCATATTAACAAATAGTCATTTGGACGCTCATCAAGTGGCGAATATTCATCTCGGATTGAATTTGAGTCAAAATCTAAGTAAATCAACTCATAACGGATTTTTAAGCTCCCGATGACGGTGTGGCTTATTTTTTTGCCCTCCACCTGGACGAGTTTCGCAAGCATGAGTATACTAAACATAATCTGGGGGGAACCGCTCTGGCTTGTCATTAGCCTAATTGGTTCCATTCTGGTTGGCGCGCGTCGTTGGATGCGCGGACGGGAGAGAACGCGTACCGGGCATAAATTGCGAACACGTCAACAGGCACGGACGCCTGTAAGCACCAAAACCGCGCTTTCCTGCATTTGGAGTTGTGGTGATGGGATTGCCGTCAGCGTGGCTCGAATAGCTTGCCTTTCAAGGCAAGCAGCACGACGTCACAAGCATAGGGCGGTTTCCAGTGCTTATCCGTAACGGGTTCCGTGCGAGTCCCCATGTATCGGTGTTTGCGATCCTTGGTTTGCGGGATTGATTTACCCTGTGATTACGCATAGCGCTATAACCTGCGCGCCCGCAGAAAACGATAATGCGCGTTTTGCAGTGCGCTCTAGGCCGTACGTCGAGGAGGATCGAACTAACAGTGCAATCCTTGCAGTGGTATGCGAAGCGACTGCGCTCTATGTCCCCAGCGGAAGTGCGCTGGCGGATAGGCGGCAAATTAATGGACTCTCTGGACCGGATCATGCTGACCAGGAGGCAGTCCCCCACATCCATGCGCCACATTCTCAATGGCATGCCTGTCGCTGATTCCCTTCAATTCGGGCTCGTCACCGACCATCTGACAAACCAGCCTGTGGCAGGATTCGATGCCGATTGGCGCGATCCGCTGATCGCAGAAGCTGAAGCCGTATTGAACCACAAGATCAGCCTTTTCGATATGGACCCGGCTGATCTGGGACCTCAAATCAGATGGAATTACGAATACAAAGCGCGCAAAGCCACACCGATGAACTTTGCTCCATCGGTTGATTATCGCGACTATTCGGTTACCGGCGATTGCAAATTCGTTTGGGAAATCAACCGTCACCATTTCCTCGTCATTCTCGGACGAGCGTACCGCGTTACAGGGGATACACGGTTCGCCGAGAAGTTGATCGAGATCTTGTTAGATTGGATGCGGGCTTGCCCGTTCGGCACGGGTATGAATTGGCGTAGCCCGCTCGAGCTCGGAATACGACTGATCAACTGGGCTTATGGGCTGGATCTGATCGCTCCATCGGGGCTTATCAGCCAATCTATCAAAGAAGAGGTATTGCGATCCGCTCATCTGCACCTTCAAGACATAAGCAGGAAATATTCCCGGTTCTCCTCCGCCAATAACCACTTGATTGGTGAAGCGGCCGGCGTGTTCATTGGCGCCAGCTTTTTCAACGGCCTGAAGAATGCCTCGCGATGGCAACAGGAAAGCCGGGCCATACTGACTCGGGAGATTCTGGACCAGACGTTCCCGGACGGCGGAGGCCAAGAACAGGCAACGGGCTATCAGCTCTTCGTCATGCAGTTCTTCACTGCGGCAGGATTAGTCGCCCGCAAGTGTGGAACCGACTTCCCCGAAAGCTACTGGGAACGCCTCGAAAAGATGTATGCCTTCATTGGATCACTTTCAGATGGCGGAAACATGCCGCTTATCGGCGACTCCGACGACGGCTACGTGCTCGATCTTGGTGGCACGGATTGTATCGTAAAGTCATACATGGGGGTCGGAGCGGTTCTGTTTGGCAGACCCGACTTCAAAGCCAGATCCGGCGGTTTCAGCGAGCCGGCCTTTTGGTTGTTTGGTCTGGATGGAAAGGAACGATTCGAGTGTATGGATGACAGCCAAGTACCTGACCGCATCGGGTGCGAGGCGTTTTCGGACTCGGGGTATTACCTGTTACAACGTGGGCGCCGGAATGGTGACGATCGGATCAGTGTGTTGTTCGACTGCGGTCAACTTGGCTTCAAATCGATTGCAGCCCACGGTCACGCAGACGCACTCAGCGTCGTCGTACGCCTCGGCGGCGTGGATTTGCTCATCGATCCGGGCACTTACGATTATTTCACGTACCCCCAATGGCGAAATTATTTTCGATCCACCAAGGCGCACAACACCGTCTCGATAGACGGTTATGATCAATCACAACTTCAAGGCGCATTCCTCTGGGCAGGCAAAGCGAACGCAAAATGCCTCGAATGGGGGGCTCTCCCTGAAGGCGAATGCGTCGAAGGTGAACATGATGGCTTTTTTAGATTGAGTGATCCGGTAGTACATCGCAGGCGAATTACGTTACGCAAGGGTGAGCGTACTATCATCTTTGCGGACGCATTCGACTGCAAACACACCCACAACATTGAACAATGCTGGCACTTTGGAGTGAATTGCTCAGTTAAGCAAATTGGCGATGGATCGCTAAAGATAGATTTCGGCTTGGGCATAGCTGACATGGAATGGGATAGCCCGGTTGAAATTGAATTGGTCCGGGGCGGCTCGACGACCCATCAGGGTTGGTTTAGTGATGGCTACCACCGCAAGTACCCCACAACCACGGTGGTGGCCAAGCGTCAGATTGATGGCGCGACATCACTACAGACACAACTTCGCTGGACGACCAATGAGGGCGAGCCAGGCCGCGAGCCAATTTGACGTTCCAGTGAGACTACGGGTGGTCTTGCACGGTTAAGTGCAGGCTGGGTCGGACTCGAGGCGGAGCGTGCTCCGTCAAGGAGACCGGAGGGAAGAGATAACGGATAGCGGTCTATCAAGACTGTAACCGTCGTAAAGGATGGGAAGTAGCGATGATTCGAACATGGGTAGACGCGTTGGGTGAGCGGAATCGGGTGCGCTCTCGCGCAGCGGTTACCGGAGATGCGTTTCGATCGTCAGAATTGAAAGAATTAGGCTCGGTTGGCGGGGTCATTCTCGCCGGAGTGCATCGATGGGGCGACAATGTGTTGGACCGGGCCATGCCCAGGCCCCTCCTGCCGATTGCCAATCGACCCCTAATTGATTACTCACTCGACTGGCTTAGTTCAGCTGGCCTTTCCCAGGTATGCGTCTGTGCGAATAGCAGTACGAAGCTGATTCGCGGTGAATTAAAACGTCGCCCACCCTGCAATGCCGCGATCCATTACTACGAGGATGTCATGCCCCGTGGACCGGCTGGTTGCATGCGGGACGCTTGGCCTGAAGGTGCGTTTGATACCCTGGTTGTCGTCGACGGCACAATGATTCCTCGCGTCGACCTGACAGAAGCGCTCCACACGCACTTGTCACAGGAAGCTATGATGACGGTCATTGTATCGACGGCGCGCCGCTCAGGCCGGCACCGCGATGACGCAATGTCGCCCACCGGCATCTACCTATTCAGTAGCCGAGTGCTCGAATACGTGCCAACAACCGGCTATCAGGACATCAAAGAGAAGCTCATTCCGCATCTGTACAAACACGGCGAACGGCTGACCACGCACGAGGTGAAATCGCCTGCACCAAGGGTAAAATGCGCCGATTCCTATCTTAGTGTGAACGACTGGGCTGTGGAATTGCTGCTTTCTCATCCCGAACCACCTGCGGAATTTAGGCAAGTCGGTGAAGGTTGGGTTCATGAAAATGCGCAGATCGGCTCGAACGTTAACATCATCGGCCCCGTTCTCGTAGGGCCTGGCGTGACTTTGGATGATGATGTCACGCTGGTGGGGCCAACCAGCATTGGTAGCGGCTGTCAGTTAGACGCAGGTACAGTCGTTTGCCGCTCCGCGATTTGGGACCACTGCCATTTGGGTGAGGCAGCAGTCCTGGACCGGTGTGTCCTGGTTCACCACGCCGAAGTCGCACCGGAAGAATCCGTCCGATATGCAGTCTGGACACGAATGCACCGTAAACGCCGGCTCGTCTCACGAGTTACGTCCTGGGCAAAGCCTGGCAGGCCCGCCCACCATTAAGCGACTGATAACCGCATCGGCGTCTGAAATCGGACACATCATTAACTGCCCTCTCGGCTGGATTCTGCCGAGACAATCGATGTGCAGCAGCCTGTTTTGACATTACTAAAACCTGATGATCGTATACGGGGTAAATGACAAACTGCCATGACTGATAATCGGAATACGCAAGGGGCAAACAGCGGCGGATCAATCATACCGCAATCGAATTCCGCGATAAGCCGCGGTGCATTCTCTGACGACTTGGATGCAGCGCGTGCAACCACTACGGTCCAGGTCGAACCTACCGGCTCCGCTGCGGTCTTTTCCCAGCAAAGCCCGCACAAACTCATCCTTCGCACTCTACAGTACAAGTGGACAATCGCAGCCATTTTTCTACTCATTGCGAGTGGCGCGATTCCGGTAATCTGGAAAATCGTCAAGCCTGAGTACAAGGCTGCAGCCACACTGCAAATCAAGCCCGTCGTGAACCCTATTCTCTTTAAAAGCGATGTCACCGGCGAGGTCCCGCAGTACACCAGTTACGTCAATACCCAGGTAGGGCTGATTGGAAGCCCGGTTATTGCCGAGCGCGCACTGAATAACCCGCTGGTCAAAGCGACCGCCTGGTACCAAAACCTCCCCAAGGAGGGACCGTCCCCCACACGCACGTTGCGGTCAGGGCTTCGCGTATCGAATCGCCCCAAAACCGAGTTGATTGACGTGGCGTTTACGTGCGAAAACGCGAATGACGCTGCGATCATCGTTCGAGCTGTCGTTGGAGAGTACTTCAAGTATCACAACCGCGATCAGGCGGAAGCGGATAGCAAACGGACCAAGGCTCTCCTTGATGAAAAGAGTACACTTGAGACCCAGATTCGCACCCTGGAGCAAAGCACGCTGGCATCCAGACCTGAATCGCTGCTGGGCAACCCGGACGAAGTCCTCACTCAGCTGGGTGCCCGGAAAGTGGCGCTCGAGACCCATCTGGATGCCATCCAGATTCAGCAAGTAGGACTGCAAGTCGAGCGTGAAGTCATTGAGAAGCAATTGGAACGGGCTGGAGTCGACGTCAACGACAAAGAAAATGAAGAGGAAACCGCGGAAAATGTGTCGACCGAAAATGCATCATCCGCTGATGACACCTCTGTAGACGTAAACAATGCCGACTCAAAGCTCGCGCAAGGAGAAACACCACCGGCTGCGGCTATTGAGGGAAGTGGCACGGCCGCGAGCGAAGTGCCGGTCACTCGCGACATGATCGAGCGGGACAGAGAATGGCGTCGCTTAAAGGATCTCCTGGATGGCGCGGAGCATAACTTACGTCTGGCAAAGGCGCGCTACGGCGAATCGCATCCGCGCATCCGCGATCTTAAGGCCACCGTAGAACATCAGCAAACGCTGCTCGATACGTATGAAGAATCTCTAACGGAAATGCTCGCCAAAGGTGAAGAACCTGTACCGGCGGAACCTGGACAACCGGTACGCCTTAATCCTCTTGCCGAGTTGGATCAGAACTCGATCGAATTGTCCAAGGCCGTCGCACAGGGACAAGTCATTTCGAACAAGATCAAAGGTATCAGCAAGGACGCCCAGGAGGCATTACAGGTTCGGGAAGAATCGCAAGAGCTGAATCGGCGTCGTGAACGACTCGAGAAGATTAACGAACGCCTCGACATCCTCGAGATGGAAAAGAAAGCGGCGGGCCGCGTACTTTGGGTCGGCAAAGAGGACGGCAACGACAACACGGGAGTGACCTCCTCAAACAGGCCCGTCAAAGACAAGCGTTTACTGTTCACCGCCATGGTGATTTGTGCGGCATTTGGATTTGGCTTCGGTGTGGCGTTTTTGCGGGCTGCGTTGAACTCTTCGATTCAGGAAGCTTCCGAAGTCACAGCCACGATCAGCGCGCCGTTTTTAGGACAGCTCCCCAGGACAAAGCGCGAATCGCTATTGGATGCGGATGACGGCTTGCTCCAGGAAAGTCTCCGTATGGTCCGCACAGCCCTGATCGAACGCGTTGCTCAAAGCGGCACCGGTGTTTCCGTATTGATCACCAGCCCCACATCGCAAACAGGCAAGACCACGCTTTCCATTATGCTCGCCCACACTTTGGGGCAGATGGGAAAGAAAATTCTGCTAATCGACGGTGACCTTCGGCGTTCCAGCCTGACATCACGGTTAGGTCATGAGGGTGAGCCCGGATTGACTACGGTCCTGCAAGGGCAGGCGACTTGGCAGCAAATTGTGCTTTCCACGTCAGTTCCCTGTGTGGATTTGTTGCCGGTCGGCGCGTTTCACGGTAAAGAAGACCTTGAACGCCTAGCCGGGCAACAGCTCGCTCATTGTTTGACGGAATGCAAAAACGAGTACGACTTCGTTATCGTCGACAGCCCTCCGGTGTTGCCTGTCGCTGATGCGCGCATTCTCACAAGGCTGGTCGACGGTACGATTCTAACCATTCGGGCTTCGCACAGTCGACGGACCGACGCAGTCGAAACGATGAATCGACTTCGCGCCGCAGGTGGCGATTTGATCGGCACCGTCCTTATTGGCAGCGACAAACGTTCCCGGTATTACGGCTACAACAACGACTACGGCTATTACTACTACGGTTCGAAACCAAAACACCTGACCTAGGCGAAGGGATAAGCAGCGTTGGCGATTTGCCCCATTATCATAGATCATCAACCGCAGTACCTCAGGCAACAAGCGAACGTATCATCGCTTCTGCTCATGCCTTACGGTCTTGGCACGATGATTTCTCACTTTTGCGACGAAGCAACGGAATTGCACGCTGACGATGTAATCATTATTGCGCCTGCAGACGTGGGCGAGGAATACGCCCGCCGCATCGAAACCACTTCCGAAGGAAGAGCTTCGATCAAAACACCGAAAGAGCTTGATCAGATTCTTCACGGGTTTGAGCCTTCGGACCTGTTGCTTCTAATCGACACGAGGTATTGGCCTGTCGAAGGATTCGACCTCGCCGGCATGGTCAAGCGATGCATGAACGGGCCGTGGGCATTGCACGCTGTTGCTGACCGGAGTAACGTCGATGCCGCCCGAGAGTACGTACGGATGGATGACCGAGGCTTTGTTCGTATGGTTCGGCGGTACTATGACGGTGTGACCTGGTCGGAAACCGGTGCCATTCCTTATTCGGTCGTTCCGGCTGCCGCTGTTGAAGATGTCGCCTTTTCCTCACTGGCCGATCTGCGCAGCACGCTCGCGGAGCGGGGTATGCTCAGTCAGGACGTTCCGGTATGCAGCGGTATTGCCGACCTCACCTATGAAAGAACATTCCTAGCATTTGTGGATCGAGTACTCTCCACAACGATCGCCGAATCCCGAAACAGCAATGGCAGTTTTTTGGGTAAGGATGTTCTGGTAGGCCGAGGATGCACAATCCACAGCTCAGCCCGAATCGTCGGTCCGGTCATCGTCCAGGACGATGTAACGATTGAAAAAGGTGTCACCATCGTGGGACCTGCAGTCATCGGTGCCGGGTCGATCGTCCAAGCAAATGCGTCAATCATGCAATCCACGCTTGCTGGGGGGAGTACCCTTGCGTCCGAAGTGCAGGTTCGACACAGCCTGATTTGCGGATCGTGCACCGAATGCCCAATTAAACAGCGACAATCGCAAGACACGCCAGTGCCTACAAGTATTCAAACGGGTGACCCCTGCGATATCCACACAGCAAACGACCAGCATGGACCAACGCAGTTCTCTCGCTGGGTTTACCAAACGACGAAATTAACGATCGACACAACCGTAGCTACCGTGGCGTTGCTGTTGCTCTCGCCCATTACGCTCATCGTCATGATCCTGGTCAAGCTCGATTCACCGGGCCCGATCTTTTTTGGCCATGAGCGAGAAGGAAAGGACGGTAAGATCTTTCGCTGTTGGAAGTTCCGCACGATGGTGGCGGACGCGCACAAAAAGCAGCGCGAACTCTACAAGACCAACAAATGCGACGGACCGCAATTCAAATTGGATCACGATCCGCGTATTACGCGCGTGGGCGGATGGCTTCGCGCAACGAATCTGGACGAGATCCCGCAGTTGTTTAACGTACTGAAAGGCGAAATGAGCATTGTCGGGCCCCGCCCTTCGCCTTTCCGCGAGAATCAGATTTGCATTCCGTGGCGCCGTGCTCGACTATCGGTCAGACCCGGCATCACGGGTTTGTGGCAAGTTTGCCGTCACGATCGCGAGTCGGGCGATTTCCATCAGTGGATCGCTTACGACATGAAGTACGTCACGCACGCATCCCTCTGGGTCGATTTCAAGATCGTTTTGGCGACTTTTTTGACATTAGGGGGCCAACGGAATGTGCCCGAGCATTGGATTATCGGCCATAAAGACTACGTCAAGCCGCTAAGCACAAGGAACAAACCAACAGCCGCCTGACCGGAGCCAGCGATCCCAACACAATGTTGAACCACGCCTTGAACGCCGTGCGGTTGCGTTCTCGAAATGGTTTGAGCGCTCTCGATTCCGATAATCGCCTGAAGCTTTCGCTTCTAACGGACGATTATTCAAGGAGATGGCTGATTATCGGCGCTGATCAGCCTGTACCGAAGGTTCGGGCAGATTGACCACCTGGCGAACGGTGGGGTGAAGCGCTGCCGGCAACAGGTGTGGCGGATGCGTTTGAGGCTTCGCCCATTCAGACTACCGGGACAACTTGATCCGACCTCATTCGGATCAGCCGCTCTCTGTCGTCAGCCTGAGACATGAACGTCGGCATAGCAACCACACTCCACGCATCCACCTCGGTGGTCATGATCCCCATAGCGGACAACGACCATGAGCGAACTGGCTTCCACAATTCGAATTTACCGGACTTCCATCATCCTTGCTGGTCTTGCGATGATCTTAACCGTGGGTTGCACGAATGAAGTACCGACGATCAGCTTCGATGAATTTCTCGATATTCAGCGGCAACTCGAAACCCCGCCACCGCCGCCAGCTCCCACAAACCCCGAAACCGGTAAACCCCGGGTCGACGAAGCCCTAACTGCGTATCGAGCGGGCCCGGACGACATCGTTCGACTCTATCTTAATACGACCGCGGAAGAACTTGTGCCGGAATTCACCGTGCGTGTTCACGGCGACGGAATGATCATGCTTCCCATGGCGGGCAAAGTGAATGTGGATGGCAACACGCTGGAAGAAATCGAGGAATTGGTCTTCAACGCCTACGTGCCGGACTATTTGGCCGACTTATCGGTGCTGGCGATGGCAGAGCAGCCGCATACAACAGGCGTCATTATCAGCGGGTCCGTGTTGAATCCAGGATTAGTGAACTTGCCCAGGCACCAGCGAAATCTGCTCTATGCCGTGCTCCTTGCTGGCGGAGTAACGCCGGATACAACAGGCATGCTGCAACTTCGGCGCATTCGGACCCCCGGCGAGGAGATTCTCGTAGATTTAACCGATCCGGTAGAGGTCGAGGCAGCGCTCGCGCTTCCGCCGCTCGAAAATGGTGACATGATCGAAGTCGGAACCGCGCCGCCGAATACAATCTATGTGGGTGGGTTGGTTAACGCTCCTGCCCCGCAGATTTACCCGGCGGGCGCAATGATCACCTACTTGCAGGCGATTGCCGCAGCGGGCGGCATTCGACAAGACGTTTACCCCGAAGAAGGACTGCTGGTTCGAAGAATGGCAGATGGACGCGACGTTCGGGTCGCTCTTGATTTGGACCGGCTTGCGGATGGAAAAGACGAGAACTTCACGTTGCTCGCCGGCGACATCTTATGGGTACCCGAGACGGACGCGACAAAGTTCCAGGATTACATCAATCGGAACCTCTTCTTCAGAGCAGGTGTCAGTGCCACCTACGATCCGATTCAGTTTGAGAATACGCAACGAGCCTTGCGGCAGTCGAATAGACAAGGCAACACCTTCAGCAATGCGATCAACGACAGTCTGAGGTTTGGTTTACAAAACGCCTTCTTCCCAACGACGGGAGTAACACCATAGAAACCGTGAAAGAACTAGCTGTTTACGATACGACTGCGATGCTCCGCACGACCATTGACGGCATGCGGGGCATCGCCATCCGCGCACTGCGGCGTATGTATTTGCCGAATCGGAAGATGTTCTGCTGGTGCATTCGCCGTGGCGTGGAGGGAGATCGAGTCGAAGGCGAAAGCCGCCGTTACACGGCCATCACCCTCACGGGACTTGCTGCGCAACAAAACAACGTGGATGAACAGATTTTCACCGACGCCACATCGCATGACGTCTGTGGTCGGCTTTTGTCCGACGTCGATGAAGTTACCAACATGGGCGATGTCTCGTTGACTCTGTGGGCAGCGGGCATGCTCGGACACGGCGAGGCCAAAAAAGCACTGAACCGACTCCGCACGTTGGACCCGGTGAATGGCCAGCATCCCACAGTCGAAGTAGCCTGGGCGCTTACCGCCATGTCCATCGCTCCGGAAGTCGTATCCGATACACGTCTCGCCGACGCGATCGCAGAACGATTGTTGAACTCATACAGTGAAAAAGCTTCACTATTCCCCCATTGGCCTAAAGGTGCGGCTCCCAGTGGATTGCGAGCCCACGTGACATGCTTCGCGGATTGGGTGTACCCGGTGCAGGCACTTTCCCACTACCACAGGTTGACGGGAAACGCACGCGCGATCGAGACCGCTCGCGCCGCCGCCAAGCGCATGTGCAACGAACTGCAAGGACCGGCCGGTCAGTGGTGGTGGCATTTTGATGCACGCACGG
>JANQHN010000110.1 GCA_028282665.1 Phycisphaerae bacterium
TTCTGCGTAACGCAAATCTCGAACCCGTCCAGGCGGGTAGCGCTTCCGAGTAGCGAAACCTCCGCCCACTCACTGCCGAATCCCTATTTTGCAGCTTGGCGAATCTCGCACTCTCACCATAATAAACTCAGCAACTGCGCATTTTCTTGTGATTCCCAATGAGGTGGTTTTATGCTCTGCGTTCGAAACATCGGTGAGTTGGTGCTAGTTTCCCGCGGCCCAGTCACGGGGCGAAACATGCGTTCCGTCGAAATTTTAACAGATGCTGCAGTGATTATTGATGGCGAATTGATCAAATGGATAGGTTCGAATCAAAAGGCGGTTCCGTCTGCCGATGCGGAAATCATCGATGCGGATGGCGGATGCGTGGTTCCAGGATTGATTGACTGCCACACCCACACCATCTTTGCCGAAACGCGCGAAAACGAATTCGTCAAACGCCTTGAAGGAAAATCATACGCGCAGATTGCGGAAGAGGGTGGAGGAATCCGCGTCACGGTTGAAGGAGTACGCGGTGCATCGGTTGATCGACTCGTCGAAACTACCCTGCCACGGCTGCAGCGTATGATGTCAAACGGCGTCACCTGTGTCGAAATAAAAAGCGGCTACGGTCTGTCCGTCGAGGACGAGCTTAAGATGCTTCGTGCGATCAAGCGACTTGGGTCGTTGACACCCATCGAACTTGTGGGCACTTACCTTGCAGCCCATACAACACCCCGCGAATTGGCAGACAGCCCCGATGAATACTTAGATGTGGTGCTGGATGAAAAGGTGCTCTCCTTAATCCGTGAGGAAGACCTCGCCGAATTTTGCGACGTCTTCTGTGAACAGACCGCGTTCGACATTGATCGATCGCGTCGGGTGCTCGAGACTTGCCAATCATTCGGCCTGATTCCAAAGCTGCACGCCGACCAGATCACGCAAATGGGTGCAACAGTACTTGCGGGCGAGGTGGGGGCGATTTCCGCGGATCACCTCGAAACAATCGACAATGCAGGACTCGCTGCAATGAAAGCCGCAGGAACCATCGCCGTACTCCTTCCCGCCTGCTCCTGGTTCCTTGGTGTGCAACAGGCCCCCGCCCGCCGCATCCTCGAATCCGACCTGCCCGTCGCCATCGCAACGGATCACAACCCCGGCAGTTGCATGGTTGAATCGCTGCCTTTGGCTATGAGCATCGCCTGTACACAGATGAAGATGACACCGACGGAGGTTCTTATCGCCGCAACAGCCAACGCCGCCGCAGCGCTCAACCGCCATCACCGCCTTGGTTCGATCGCACCTGGTATGCAGGCTGACTTGCTGCTACTTGACGTGCCCAACCACAACCGCTGGCTCTATGAACCGGGGCGAAACTGCGTCCGCGGGGTCATCAAGAAGGGCAAACTGATCTGCGGAGAATAGATACCTGACAGGTTTGGTCCAAGCTCTTTTAACAAATCTATCCATGTAAAGGGCGGCTGTTCGCAAAGCCTATTCACAACAGTCGCACAATGATACATCAGGCTATGCGGCAACATCGCATCCGTCTTCGGCTTCACCGCAATTATGGTATTTGTTTTAGAGACAGGGTTTGACGCGCTTCAGTTCGTTCGCCTGTCAGTTCTTATTGTGCTCGTTCTTGGCGTGCGAGAGCAAGTTCCAGCCAGGTGTAGCGTTCGACTCGTGTTTTGCACTATCGGCAAGTCGACTTCGAACGCTACGTCCGGATGAAGCCGCTAAAGTGTCTCTGGTATTCGGTCAACGAAAGAGATATTTCCACTTACTTAAGGAAATGGAATGGCATAAGTACCGGGTTAATCCTTCCTGTGGCTACGACCTGCGGAGCCTGCCAGATTCTCATTAATGTCCGGAATGTAGATGGGAGTACAAGCTGGAAGCGATTCGGCAGTTGTGGCGAACTCGGCTGCAGTATTCGCTGGTCACGTCCGTGTCGCGTCGCAGAACGGTCATACCTTGGGCATGGCCTATCGGGCGTGATTCCACTTGTCCAAACCCCGTGGATTGTCCGATAAACAAAAGTAGCAACGAGGTTCCAAGCAGGATTGAGGCCTGGTTCGAATGAGTAATTTCTGGCGTAACAAGCGAATTTGCGTGACGGGCGGCGCGGGATTTCTTGGACGGGCGGTCTGTCGGTTGCTGCGGGAGCGCGGAGCATCTGATCCTTTCGTGCCGCGTTCCACCGAGTACGACCTCACCACGAGTGAGTCAGTCGAGAGACTCATGCAGGATGCCAAGCCCGACGTCGTTTTGCATCTCGCGGCGGAGGTAGGCGGTATCGGTGCGAACCAAAAGCGACCCGGTCGCTTCTTCTACGCCAACCTCGCGATGGGTATGCACCTGACCGAGGCTGCCCGGCGACATAACATTCAGAAGTTCGTCCAGATCGGAACCGTTTGCGGTTATCCCAAACACTGCCCTGCTCCTTTCAAAGAAGAGGACTTGTGGTCCGGCTATCCCGAAGAAACCAACGCACCGTACGGTGTGACCAAGCGGGCGCTGAGCGTCATGCTTGAGTCCTACCGCGCGGAATACGGGCTTTGCGGTCTGTATCTTCTCCCGGTCAACATGTACGGTCCGCACGACAACTTTGACCTTGAAACTTCTCACGTCATCCCCGCACTCATTCGCAAATTCGCTGCCGCCGTCGCGAACGGAACAGGTGAAGTGGTCTGTTGGGGCACGGGTCGAGCGAGCCGCGAGTTCCTCTACGTCGATGACGCGGCGGAAGGAATCGTCCTCGCGACGGAAACACTCGAAAACCCTGAACCCATCAACCTGGGCACCGGTCGGGAAATCACTATCGCCGATCTCGCCTCTTTGATCGCGAAAATGGTTGGCTTCGATGGGCGGATTATCTGGGACACATCCCGGCCCGACGGCCAGCCGAGACGCCAGCTTGATACTGCCCGTGCCCGCGACCGCTTTGGATGGGTTGCCAAAACATCGCTCGAAGACGGCTTGCGACGCACCATCGCCTGGTGGCGTGTTCAAGCAGAATCGCCGTTGATCAAGTGCAGCTCACATTGATCGCCGTACATGTTCCCCACTCAATAACATCCGATCGCTCAGTCCGTCATCTTGAACCAGACGGCAACCTTAATCCGCCTAGTCGGAACCAGGCTTACGCACTGGAAAACTCAGCAGGAGAACCGTTATGACGCATCCATGCCCTCGCAGGCAAGCGTTGTTACCAGTCTTCGTTTGCGCCGTATTCACCACGCAGGCCGTTTTGGCACAGCCTAAGAGCCACAAGGCAGCGTTACCGGCAGCGAGCGAATCTGTCCTGCGCATTGCCCATTCGAATAACGGCAAACACTTTGAAGACGTAGCCCTGTTCGCAAAAGGAGCCACAGCTCCAACACTCGTACGCCTCAAGAATGACAAGTTACTCGCACTGTGGGAGCAGGCCATCGGCGAAAACATCCAAGCCGTCGCGTACTCAATCTCCACGAACGAAGGCAAAACGTGGTCAAGGATGAAACTACTCGATTTGAATACGAACACGGGACTAGCCGTCCCCGCGCGACGCCCCAGTGCGA
>JANQHN010000132.1 GCA_028282665.1 Phycisphaerae bacterium
GTTCAAGAACGTGACGAAGCGTGGTGTGCGTCGCGGGATGTTGCGGGCCGAGGTTGAGTACCCATACATCGCTCCCGGGCTCTTCCGGGCGATACATAGCGGATCCAACTTCAGCAGGTGCATTCGGGTGTATTGACATTAACGATCCTTAACGGCCCTTCTAAAATTACGAAGCAGTCCTCCGTGACATGTAGCGAAACGACTATTGTGCTCCCACTTCGACTTCATCGGGAGGGGACTAAGCGCTATCCCGGTTAACCACTTCGAAGTTTTCCCGTTCGCCCTGGCCTCGCAGTGGATAATCTTTGCGAAGCGGATGCGCAGAGAATCCTTCCCACGTCACAATACGGCGTAAGTCAGGATGCCCTTCAAACCGAATGCCAAATAAATCCCACACCTCTCGCTCCATCCAATCCGCCCCTTTCCAGAGTGAATAAACAGAAGGTACGCTAGGCTCGGGATCATTCACGAAACACTTAATCCACAGCCGATGTTCCTTGCTAAGTGAAAGCAACGAGTAAGTCACGCCAAATCGATCTGTCGCATCCGGAAAGTTCAGGTAGTCGACACAAGTCAGGTCGCACAACTGCTCGAACTTACACCGATCATCTTGGTGCAAAAATCGCATGACCTCGATCAATCGGTCTTTCGGCACGCGAATACATATCTGTTCGAGGGACTTATCTTCTCTAACAAGCAACGGAGCGGGCGCAAAGTCGAGATCGGGAAACCCCTGCCGCAAGGCCTCGATAACGGGTTGCACGAAATTAGGCACGTTCACCTCGAAATTCGAAACGAAAACTTTATCCAGCCTGTGATCGCGAGGGTTTCTTGATCTGCACCAAAGATTCGCCCTTCGAGCGCGGCGCACCGACCGTCAGCTTCAAGCCACCGGCGCGATCTTTGCTATGCTTGATTCCGTGGCTGTCCACAATACGTTGAATCGCCATCACGCCTTCAAGCAATGTCTCAGGTCGAGGCGGACAACCTGGCACATACACATCCACAGGAAGAAACTGATCGATTCCCTGCACAACAGCGTAAGTATCAAACACTCCTCCGCTGCTGGCACAAGCGCCCATGCTGATAACCCACTTTGGCTCAGCCATCTGTTTATAGATTCGCTGAAGGACGGGCATCGTCTTTATAGCGACTCTGCCCGCGCATATCATCAGATCGCATTGACGCGGCGTGAAACGCATCGCCTCAGCGCCGAAACGGGCGATGTCATACCGACTAGCGCCGGTCGCCATCAGTTCGATACCGCAACACGCGGTTGCAAAAGGCATGGGCCAAAGCGAATTGCGCCTCGTCCAATTCACGCCCTTTTGAATCAAATCCGTCAGGTAATCCAAACGAGTGAAGAGGAAATCTTCCTTGCTCGATTGGTAAGGAGGAATGTTCGTTTTGTCTATTCCCACTCGAGCGCCCCCCTTTTCCATTCATAGAGCAACCCGAACAGAAGCAGGGCAAAGAAAATACCCATCCCGATCAAAAGGAAACCCGCGCCCGCAGGATGCGCCAATGGCTCAACCGGAAACGTCGCATCTTCTCTTGCAGCCGAAAAATACGCCTTCACCCATGGCCACATGAATACGACCTCAACGTCAAACAGCAGGAAAAGCATCGCAACGATGTAATAGCGAACATTAAAACGCCGCTGTGTATCACCGATGACGGGCATGCCCGATTCATACGGGCTGTCTTTGACCGGACCACGACGCTTAGGACCAACCGTGTGCGCCAGGATGAGAATCACTAGCGATAAACCGGTCACAAGCAGCAACACAATTCCGATGGTAGCGTATGGTTCCAGAGATGCGAGCACGTGTTCGCCTCTTTGCAATCGGGGTACCGAACTTCGCCTTGCCCGCAGCATCGACCACCCAGCCGCAAGCCTCGTTCGTCATTGTGCGGGATTCTATACCGATCCGCGTGCGCTGTACACAACCTATGCCCATTTACACGCCCGCGTGTCCATTTGATACGCCGCCATGCGCTGCGAGTCCACCGTATTGTCTGGCTCGTCTACAATGCCTAAACTGCACTGTCTCACCGCAGAATTGTGAAGCGTGTTCGCCACACGTCACTACGGTGAGAAATGAACAAGCCTGCGGGCAATGCCACTTTGGGGAGAAGTGAGTATTGAAAAAATCGACCACACGCGTTGCGTTTGTCTCACTCGGTTGCGCCAAAAACATTGTCGATTCCGAGAAGATGCTGGGGCAGCTTGCTGAGGCGGGGTGCGTCATCTGTGCGGAAGATGACGCCGATGTGCTGATCGTCAACACTTGCGGTTTTCTTTCCGCCGCTCGAGATGAAGCGGACGATGTCGTTTCGGAGGCTTTGGAACGCAAACGGGCGGGCGAATTGAAGCGCGTGGTAGTCGCTGGCTGTCTGGTGCAGCGGGATGGTACCGATATACTCCAAAGATTGCCTGGTGTGGACGCTATCGTCGGGGTACACAACCGTGATGACATCGTCCGTGCGGTCATGGGACGAAATGAGATTCCGATAGAAAAAGCCGCCAGGAGTCGTCCCGTTGAACTGTATCTGAGCGACTATCATCAGTACACGCAAATCGACACCGCCCGTTTACGCATCACACCAGAACATTATGCCTACCTGCGCATCAGCGAAGGATGCAATCAGAAGTGCACATTTTGCACCATCCCCAGCATTCGCGGCCGTATGCACGCAAAACCGCCACAGGTCATCGTCAACGAGGCCCGAGAACTCATCTCCGACGGCGTGAAGGAACTGCACCTCATCGGCCAGGATACGACCAGTTACGGCATCGGCGATGACTGCTACGAAGGAGGATTGGCCAATCTACTGCGTATGCTCAACGACGTGGACGGGGCGGAGTGGGTACGATTGAT
The DNA here is from genome assembly GCA_028282665.1 of Phycisphaerae bacterium. Taxonomy (GTDB): domain Bacteria; phylum Planctomycetota; class Phycisphaerae; order UBA1845; family UBA1845; genus JANQHN01. The sequence goes on from JANQHN010000132.1 coordinate 2,883, forward strand.
GTATGCCTACCCGACTGTGTTGACCGACGAGATCATCGATGCCATCGCAGAGTGCCCCCGCGTTTGCAACTACATCGATATTCCCTTGCAGCACATCAATAATCATGTACTTAAAGCCATGCATCGCCGTGTCACGCGAGAAGAAACGGAACAACTTTTAGCCAAACTTCGCGAGCGGATTCCGGATGTTACGATACGCACCACCATGATTGTCGGATTTCCCGGTGAAACGGAAGCAGAGTTCGAGGAGCTCGTCGAGTTCGTCCGCGATTTCAAGTTCAATATGCTGGGGGCTTTCCCTTACTCTCTAGAACCCGACACTCCGGCGGGCCGAATGAAGGATCAACTCCCAGCGTCGCTTAAAGAGGAGCGAATGAACGCGCTCATGGCTGCGCAACAGGAGATCGCATTCGAATTGGCAGAAAACCGGATCGGAAGAACCGAACGCGTCCTAGTTGACGAATCAGTCGGCTCGGACACCGTCCTCGCCCGCCACGAAGGCCAAGCCCCCACCGTAGACAGTGTCACCATCGTCGAGTCCACGTCGGCGAACCCCGGCGAGTTCATTGACGTTAAAATCACGGGGAGGCGCGATTACGACCTGCTCGCCAAACCTGCCCGCGTTTCCTTACCTGTTCTATCAAAGAATTGACTTCGCACTTGAAGCTGAGGCGAAGTCCTATAAGCTGCACCTAGAGCATGCTCTAGCCAGGTGTAGCGCCCGACACCGTGTTTTGTACTGCCGGAAAGTTGACAGCAAACGCTACGTTTGGATTGAAACTAGTATAGGTCGGCGAGTCCGTTTTGAAATGAGTCAGACTGCTACAGCAGGGCGCACGTGACACAAAGGAATCCGGATCTGCTCGAATGATGAACCTCCCCAACCAGATCACGTTAACACGCTTGATTCTTTCGGTGGTGTTTTTTGTTGTTTTGAGCCAGTACTCCCAACGCACCCCCAAGCCGTGGTTACTCGACTTGGCGGCGGGTATCTTCATCATCGCGGCGCTTAGTGACTTTCTCGACGGCTACTTGGCCCGCGCTTGGAATCAGGTAACTGCGCTTGGCCGCATCCTCGATCCCCTTGCGGACAAAGTACTCGTATGCGGAGCATTCATCCTATTTTGCGGCAGCAATTTCGCGGACGCGGAAGGGAAGAACGTTACCGGCGTCAGTGCGTGGATGGTGGTTATCATCGTGACGCGCGAGTTGCTCATTACCGGACTACGCGGTTTTAACGAGGCTCAAGGCAAGGCCTTCGGCGCGTCGGTCCATGGCAAGGTGAAGATGTGGGCGCAAAGCATCGCCGCCCCCGCGATTCTTTTGATCGTGGCTCACCACGACGGAATAACCGCCGCTCCTTTTTGGGATTATGTGAAACTAGGTCTTATCTGGATTACGGTCATCGTGACAGCGCTTTCCGTCATTCAGTACCTCATTCGTTCCCGCTACATCCTTACTGAGAGCTTCTGTTCGTGAAAGAACTTGACTACCTAAGCGCTATCATCCTCGGCATTATCCAGGGAGCAACGGAATTCCTGCCGGTCAGCAGTAGCGGACACCTCGCGATCTCGCAGCACATGATGCAATTCGATGCGGAAAGTCCGGCGATGCTACTTTTCGACGTGCTCGCGCACTTGGGCACCTTGCTGGCAGTTATGATCGTTTTCACCCCATCCATCGCGAAGTTCACAAAAAGCCTTATTGCAGAATCCAGGCCGGGCTACACCGGCCGGCGCAACGCTTGGCTTATCACTCTCCTGGGCATCGCTGCGTTCATTCCAACAGCTGCAATCGCCCTGCCTTTTAAAGATCAATTCAAAGAAGCCTTCGGCAACACGCGGTTGATCGGCGTTTGCCTCATCGTCACCGGATTTCTCCTTGTTGGCAGTACTATGGTGAGTCGCGGGCGGCGGGGGTGGAGAAAGTTTTCTTGGTGGCGAGCTGCGATCGTGGGCATCGCACAGGCATGTGCAATCCTACCCGGCATTTCGCGCAGCGGCACGACCATTTGTGTTGCAAGTTACCTGGGCCTACGAAGGCGGTGGGCGGGAGAATACAGCTTTTTCATCGCGTTTCCAGCCATTCTTGGCGCCTCGGCAATTCAAATCAAAGACACACTCAAGCTTGGCGAAACACAAGTCGCCTCGATTCAGCTTGGCCCCGTGCTGGTGGGCAGTTTCGTATCTTTCATCGTTGGGGTATTCGCGCTCAAAGCCCTTCTCGGGGTCGTCAGGCGAGCCAAGCTGCATTATTTTGCCGTTTATTGTTGGGCGCTAGGAATCGTGCTGCTTATCGGATTGGACAAAGTTCTCGCTTTGGCTGGCTTCTCACGCGCCGCATCATAGTACGTGCAAGAATTAACTCTGGGGATCAGATGCAATAGCAGTTTCAATCCAGGCATAGCCTTCAAAGGCGACTTTAAGGCAGTGCCGAGCACGGTTGTAGTACGTTACACCTGACTAGGACTTGCTCTCGCGAAGCTGCGTCTCATGCAGCCGGTACGGACATGATGTCATCGAGGCGTGCAACCTGCTTTCTGTGCGCTGCTGCGATCTGCTTAGTAAGCACCGCGGCGTGGGAATCTCGCACAATCGCATCGTGGATTCGGTCGGCCACTTGAATTGCATTCTCGAGGTAGGTCGTCACGTGCGGCAAAGCCCTGGGAACCTCGATAAAATGCAAGTCACCGAACCGCGCAGAAGGAATCGCAGGCGCCGGCGCACTGCCGGACGCCAGGATCGCTTCAACGAGTTGTTCGCAATGTCGCTTGTTCTCGGCCGCGATGGCTTCCAGACAAACGTACGCTTCTGTGGAATCGGCAGTTACAAACGCATCCGTTTCGATCAGGCGCGCCGCTAAACAGCCCGACTCAGCCGCAAGAAGTTCATTCAGCGCCGCGATGATCTTCTCGTTCATGGCAACTCCGTTCCTTCTACGATAGAAGAGTCATCCAGAGCAACCCGTGCTGCAGTATCATCCGTTACCGCAACCGGAATGAACAGGTTCTTCGCGTATCGATCAGCCATCGACTTCAGCGGTGAAGCCAGCACCAAAAGCACGATTAAGATGACTGCACATCCGTTAACGATCGCTAAACCGGCGGCGTTGGAAGAATAAGATGGCCCGTCATCGTCCTCAAGCGCCATCACCTTCACCACGCGCATGTAGTAATACAGGCTGATGAGTGTGTTGATAACAGCGACTGTCACCAAGAACCAGCCCAGTCCGCCAAGCGAGCTGTTAGGGTACACGGAGTCCAATTCGCCCAAAGCGACAAGCAACCACCACTTGGCAATAAATCCCGCAAACGGCGGCAGACCAACCAGTGAAACCAGGCATATCACCATCGGCACCGCAAGCCAGGGAGATTTGCGCATTAAACCGGCGAATGCATCGAAATCGTCCCTGCCCGTCTGCCAGTAAACCATGGCAACGACACCGAACGCGCCGAGATTCATGAACAGGTAAACAACAACGTAAAGAAGTAACGCCGAAACACCGATTCCCGCCCCCTCCTCAAAGGGGTACAAAAACACGGTCGTCGCCATCAGCATATAACCGGCATGCGCAATCGAGGAGTAGGCAAGCATCCGCTTCACGCTCGTTTGCATGAACGCGGCGAAATTACCCACCGTGCAAGTGATAGCAGCAACAATACCCAGCGTCCAAGCGACCGGAGAAAGCACTTGAAGAAACCCGGTTCCACCCGATGCGGCGCATAATGACAAAACCAACCGCATCAGCAGCATAAGTGCGGCAGCCTTGCTCACCACACTAAGCCATGTGGTCACTTCAATCCGCGCTCCCTCGAAGGCGTCAGGGCACCAAAAATGAAACGGAACCGCGGAAATCTTGAAACTGATTCCCGCAAGCATACAAACTAATCCGGCAATCAACGCCAAGGAAACATGCTTGTCGAGCAAACTGTCAACTGTAAACTGCGCGACGTTACCGAAGCTCAAACTACCCACTGTACCGTATAACAAACTCACGCCGTAAAACATCAGCGCGGCACTGATCGCCCCGAAGATCATGTATTTGAGTGAAGCTTCGGCGCTGCGGCGATTCCGCTTGTCGAAACCAACCATGGCGTAACTCGGCAAAGATGCCGTCTCAATGGCGATAACCATCATCAAGAGGTTTGATGTGGAAACCATAAGCATCATGCCAAGGGCGCTACCCAGTAGCAGGATGAAGAATTCCGGTGCGTCTCGCTCGGTATCAGCGGAACCGACCCACCAAAGGGCCGTAATGCAAAGCACAAAAAAGAGCACGAGGAACTGAAACCATATTGAAAGGTTGTCCGCGATCAACATTCCTGACCGCTCGATGGGTGATAGGCCACTGACACCGGAGTCGCCCACCATACCGGCAACGCGCCAAGCGAAAGCCAACGAAACCACCGTTCCCAGAATCGCAACACCCGCCAAAACCTTTGGCTGTCGGCCCGCAATGATCGGCGTAATGACCACGGCCAGCATGGTGCAAATAAGCGCCAGCATCGGCGAGAAACACATCAGATCCTCGACTACCGAAACGCCTTCCCACAAATTGGTTGCTGCTAGCAGTTGCACCGCAAATTCTTTCCTTCGAAACGGCTACCCGCCAAGGTGTTTCACAATGAGATTCAGCGTGCCGTTTGTGTAGTTGAACACGGTCTGCGCCGGCAAGATCCCCAGCGCAATCGCCAGAATCGCCATCGGTACGAGAATAAACGTCTCACGGGCGGAGGTATCCGAGTACTCCCTGTACTCTTCGCGTTCTCGTCCTAAGTAGACGCGACGAATCAGCCAAAGAATGTAACCGGCGGTCAGAATCACACCGAACGCGGCGATTACTGCATACATGTATGCCCACCCGAATTTCGTGCCGGCCTGGAAGGTGCCAAGCAGCACCCATACCTCACCGATGAACCCGCACAATCCCGGTAAGCCTAATGAGGCAAAAAAACCGATCGTCGCCATCGTGCCGTACTTGGGCATCGTCAGCCATAACCCACCAAAACGGTTTATCTCGCGGTGGTGAGCCCGGTCATAAATCACGCCCACTAAGAAAAAGCACATAGGCGAGGAAATGCCGTGAGCGATCATCTGGAACATCGCTCCCTGGAATCCCGTCTTGTTCATGACGGCAATGCCCAGGAGTACGTAGCCCATGTGTGAGATCGAACTGTACGCGACCAGCTTCTTGAAGTCCGTCTGGGCCATCGCGCACAAGGCGCCATAGATAATGCTGACCACACCAATCGTCGCCAGGGCGAATGCATAGAATTCACCCGCGCTAGGGAAAATAGGATAACAGAGACGCAAGAATCCATAACCGCCCATCTTCAACAAGACACCGGCCAGAATCATGCTGATGGGCGTCGGTGCTTCCACGTGTGCATCGGGCAACCATGTATGCACCGGCACAGCGGGTAGCTTGATCGCGAATCCGATGAACAGGAAAATGAACATCACCGGCGCGAACTTGAACCCCATAAACAGCGGCCCGCCAACGTTCTTATTGAAGTAATCTTGAATTGTCTCGTTGGTCGCCAGTTCGATCAGGTCGAATGTACCGTGAGTCAACATGACGTCAGGCCTGTACGCACTGGAAATGCCACCCTCGCCGACGACGTGCCCGCTGTACAAGAACATCGCCACCAGCGCAATCAGCATCAGCACTGAACCGCCCAGCGTAAACAGGAAGAACTTGATCGCCGCATACTCGCGTCGCGCGCCGCCCCACACGCCGATAAGAAAATACATCGGCAAGAGCATCACTTCCCAGAACACGTAGAAGAGAAAGAAATCCAATGAAACGAATGTCCCGATCATGCCCGTTTCAAGCAAAAGAAACAGGACGAAAAAAGCGTTCGGAGATTTGTTAATCTTCCACTGCGCGATGTTCCAACTGGCCAAACACGCCAGGAAACTCACCAGCGTTGTCAGGATGACCAGCGGGAAACTGAGTCCGTCCACGCCAAGGAAGTACTCGATCGCGAAGTTTTCGCCTGTGATCCAGTCCGCGCGCACAACGTGATGCAAGGTGCCGTATGCACTACCGAACGCCTCTTCGACCTGCTCATCGGAGCCGTCAGTGAAAAAGGTCGGGAACAGCAACAAGGAAAACACGAACGTCGCAAGCGTCGCCGCCGTCGCCACCACGCGGGCCTGTTGCTTCGGTACAAACATGCACAGGATCGCGCCGATAGTCGGAAGAAACACGATGAGCGTGAGCAGGTCCATCGGTTATTCGCCAATTACCAGGAAAAGTACCATTCCAGCCCCATCCACAAATTCGAGGTCGCCGGCTGGTTCCATACGACCTTTCAAATCCAAGCCTTTTGTCCAAAGGTGCCACCGCTTTTCGCAGTGGTTTGCGACGTTAGTGCATACTCACCGCCGACGTCGCAGCCGAGCCAGTATCAATACCGAAATACAGTACGCATATTACCGCGACCGTCCCCACCCCAACCGCCATCAACACGTAATTGCGAATCCGCCCGGTTTGCGGCAAGCGTACTGTGTTCCCCACATCCTTTGCAGTGTCGGAAATCCCGTTGAACATCCCATCAATACCGTAAACATCAATAATCCGCCCAGAAAAAACGGCGATCCGCTCTGTGACGAACGCCGCAAAATTGAACACCCAATCGACAATGTACTTATCAACCGCACCGGAAATCGCGGCCACCAACATGCACCCTTTTACCCACACGAAACTGTATAGCTCGTCGATGAAGTACTTGCGGTCAAGTAGAGTATGCAGCGGTTTGAGGGTGTTCTTGATTTTGTCCGCAACGCCCAGTCCGCCCGCATAAATGGCGATCGCAATAGCGAAACCAATCATAAACGCCCCACCCACACCGAGCTTAAGGAAACTGTGCGCCGCGTTGATCGCGGCCGTATGGTCGTGGCCGTCCAAAGCCATGACCAACGCCGCATCTGTTGCGACCGGCGCGGCCTCGGCAATCAACGGCCTGAAGATGAAATAACTCGAAACAAACGTACCTATCGCAAGTACGACCAAGGGTACGTACATCAGGGGCGATTCGTGCGCGTGATCGTACACGTGCTCATCACGCGGTTTGCCCATGAAGGTCATCCACCATGCCCGCATCATGTAAAACGGCGTGATGTACGCGGTAATGAGCGCAAACCAGAACATCCATTTGGGCAACGGAGCGGTATCTGCGAAGATCGCCCGCTTATC
>JANQHN010000152.1 GCA_028282665.1 Phycisphaerae bacterium
ACGCTTGAACAACCTCATTTCGGTCCGTGTTAGCCGTCACAAAAATGACGGGCGTAGGGGCTGTATGCGCGTTGTCCTTAAGTGCGCGACAGATTTCTATCCCGCTACGGTCTGGCAATACGATGTCCAACAACACCAGATCGGGCGCTTCCGCCAGCGCGAGATCGAGAGCTTCCTGGCCGTTCTCCGCTGCGAGGACTTCATAACCTGACTTCGTCAGCGCCTTGATCAGCAGGACCAAGTTGGCCCGGTTGTCGTCGCTGACCAGAATTCGCGCTGTACCTTTCAAGATAACACTCCGTTTGCGGTCAGGGTTTTCGCGAATTCGCGCAATTCTTCAATTCGTAATTCGAGCGATTCAAACAGATCGGAGGCGTGATCCAACGTGCCCACACGAGCGAGTTCGGTCAGTTCCGAAGCCACACGGCTCGTTGGCATCGCACAAATGTTCGCTGACGAGCCTTTTATGCTGTGTGACGCCAACTCCACTGTATCAATATCGCCCTTTGCGATCGCTTCTTTCAAATCCGTCAAAAGTTTTGGAACATGCTCGAGGAATACATCAAGCACCTCGATGAGCAGTTCCTTGTCGTCACCCAGTTGGACCATCGCAGCAGCAAGGTCGAGTGGATTTCGTGCCGGCTCCGGACTGCTCGAAACATCCGGGATTGGCGGAACCGTCGCTGTAGTTGATTGCAGAACTGGAGGAGCCAACTGGACAGGCGTTTCGCTTTGTTCCAATGCGTCGCCGGAAGGCATCTGCCCATCATCCGCCTGGTCGATATGATTGGGATGTCCCTTAGCAAGCCATCTTGCGAGAACCTGTTCAAGCTTCTCAAATTCGAGCGGTTTGGAGAGGTAGTCGTTCATGCCGGCCGCAATGCATCTTTCGCGATCCCCTCTCATGGCATGGGCCGTCAAAGCGATGATGGGTAGGTCATTCCATCTTCCGATGCGACGAATGGTGCGTGTGGCTTCGAAACCATCCATTTCAGGCATTTGCACGTCCATAAAGACAATGTCGTACGAGCCTGTTTGAATCATCTCCACACCCTGTTTGCCATTGTCGGCCGTGCTCACCGTGCAGCCGAATTGGTTCAATACCCTGGTAGCCACGATTTGATTGACTCGGTTGTCTTCGACAAGCAATACTTTTGCCTGGAACGACAATTGATTACGCTCCTTGGGCACGGGGCGCGCGACGGCATAGGAAGTGCCGCATACCGGTACGAGCGGAATCGTCAATACGAACGTGGAACCTTTGCCCTCTTCGCTTTCCGCTTCAATCTCTCCGCCCATCAGGTGTGCGAGCTGGCGCGAGATGGTAAGTCCCAGCCCGGTCCCGCCGTGTGCTCGAGTACTTGCGCTGTCCACTTGCGTGAAACTATCGAAGATCGAATCGAGATGTTCCGGGCGGATGCCCAATCCAGTGTCCGTCACGCGGAAGGCGATGCGCCGTTCGCGATTGTCCCCGCCTCGATCAAAAACCTCCAGATGAACCGAGCCGTATTCGGTAAACTTTACCGCGTTGCCAAGTAGATTCACCAGAATCTGTCGCAGTCGTCCCCCATCGCCCAAGAATTCGGAGTGTTGCAGGTTGTTGATCTCGTAGGTGAGGAGCAAGCCCTTTTCTTGAGCGCGGTGGTTGAACATGCTCATTGCAATGTCCGTGATGCGCCTGACATCAATGGGTTGTCGTTCGATTTTCAGCCTGCCGGCTTCGATCTTGGAGAAATCCAAAATGTCGTTGATCAAACCTAAAAGCGAGTTCGCGCATTGCAGGACTATGTCGAGCTGTTCCCTTAGTTCATCCGAAATGCTTGCGTCCAATGCCAACTCCGTCATGCCGATGATACCGTTCATGGGCGTACGGATCTCGTGACTCATATTGGCGAGAAATTCGCTCTTTGCTTTGTTGGCTGCTTCGGCTGACTCTTTGGCGTTTTTCAGTTCTTCTTCTCGACGAAGTCGATCGGTGATATCTTCCAGAGTGCCCAGCACGCCAACGACCTGCCCCGATTGGTTGTGCAATGGGATCTTGTTTAACTCAGCCCAGATTTGGCGACCTTCGGCGATTGTTCTTGGTTCGATGACCTTGTACTCCGGCTCTTCGGTATCCATGACGTGCTTGTCACACTGGCGGCATAAGGACGCCTCTTCACTGGTCCAAACCAAGTCGTAGTCGGTTCGGCCGACGATATCCGAAGTATTCTCGCAACCAACCAGCTGTGCAAAGTTTTTGTTGCACCCAAGATAGATGCTTGCCGTGTCCTTCCAGAATACCGACTGCGGTACACTGTCCATCACCAACTCGAGCATTCGTTGCGAAGCTCGAAGGTGATCTTGCGCTTCACGCCGCTGCGCTGCCGCCAACAGGTACGAAACCATGTCAGCGATCGAACCGGCGAAGTTCTGCTCTTCCAGCGACCATCGCTTCGGCTCGCCTACATGTTCGATACAGAGCACACCAATCGTTGTCCCGTCCGCTCGAATCGGCGCATGTAGAATCGAACTGATTTGCTTAGGTTCTAAATAGTCCTTGACCAATTCAGCGGTACGCGGGTCCGTCTTGACGTTGCTGGCGGCGATAACGCGGTTCTGATCCAACGCGAGAAAGAAATTTGGAAAATCCATGGTCTTTTGTATTTGACCGTCGCTGTGACGTTTCAGTGATTTTTCCCACAAGTCTAGACAGCGGATGGCTTTATGTTGCGCTTCATAAAGCCAGATGCTTACCCGTTCCACACCCAGATTCGTGGATGCGGATTCCGTGATCTCCGCCAGTGCGTCGGCGAGGTTCTCACCGTGCAGCGCCGGGCTCCGCGCTAACTCCATCAATACGGAGTTCTGATTACGCAGACGTTGTTGACTACCACGAAGTTCTCTTTCAGCAGCGCGTCGGTCAAGGAACGAACCAAACATTTCGGCAGCGGTTTGGAGCAAGCGAATGTCTTCATCGCTCCAATCGTATTCTTCCTCAGTATGATCGAAGGCGACGAATCCGTACCACTTGCTCTCGGAACATACGGGCAACATGAGGATTGATCTTACACCGCAACTTTCAAGAAATGGCCGTTCCTTCTCGGGCAAATCCTGTACCAGTCCCACGATGGAGTCACCGGCGGATAGAGTGGTTGACCAACGATTTAAAGAGGGCTCCAGTTCAATCAACTCGGGTAGAGCAAAATCACGCTGAAGCCCGGTTGATGAGCGACGCACCTGATGCCGCCTTCGTGCAACCAAACCCTGCGACTCATTGTGATTCTCGAACAGGTAAACGTGCGACGCGCGAGACGCGATCAACAAATGCTCCAATGCCTGCGTTAGCGCTTCACCATGCCGCAAGTCTTTGAGCAGGGCGTGAGAACAGGCAGCGACTCCTTCTTCAGTTCGTGCCCGCTCCGCAAGCCGCTCTTCAGCTTGTTTGCGTTGATTGATTTCTCCCTGGAGTTCTTGCGTCTTTTCTTCCAGATCGGCGGTTCGTTCCATGACTTTCCGCTCGATCGACGCATACGATTGAAGCAGTTTGTCCGCCATATGATTAAACGACTTCGCAAAGTCGCCGATCTCGTCAATAGCGTCTTCGCTCGCACGCTTATGCAAATCGCCGCCCGCGATCGCGCTTGTTGTTTGTACTAGGTTTTGGATCGGACCGATCAACCGACGTAAAAAAAGGATGACCAGCATCATTGCAACCGCCGTGACGATTAGCGAAATGATGATGCTCGACTGAATCATGTGCGATTGGTCCGTACGCAGTCGATCCAACCCGTAGGTCATGCAGATGAAGCCCAAAGGGGTGTTGGATTCGGAGGCGTCGTCGCTCGAATTGCCAAGCAGGCCGATGTCTATCGGGGGGCGTTCGCGATGAACCGGTAAGAGTACGCGCAAGTAAGAATCCGTTTGATGATGAATGAAGGAGTCTCGGGCCTTTAATGTGTTTTGTAATGTTTCGATAGGCGGAAGCGGAGGGCAAACGCACGTGGCTTTGCGGTGGTATTCCGCAAGCAATTCTCCCTCGGAACTTAGGATGCATGCGGTTTCCACGTCCGGGTCTGACGTCAGAGTTTGCGCAACGAAGTGTAACTGTTCCCTGTCGCCCAGAAGAATACTGTCCTCTGCAATGTGGCTGATGATGCGAGCGGTCGTGATGGCCTGCTCGGAAAGTTGGTTAATAGAGGCGCTGTTCTGTCGATCGATCAGCGCAGTGCTAAGCAAAGCGACTGTCGCCAGCACGAGTACCACACAGAACGTAACGGCTTTGCCTTTGAGTCCGAATCTTGGCTTCAGATGCAATTCACGCCTCCACCAGCAGACTGACGCTTATCCAACCGGCCAGCGTCAGCAAGTCACGTAACCACGTATGCTGTCCGGCTGGTTAAAGGCAGCCCGAATGCATACCAGATGCATCGGCGAGGTGGATAGGCGAGTTTGCCTGTGCTCGACGGAGGATCGACGTGGTTTTGTGTGTGGCGATGCCGTTAGGAGATATTGACGTTAAGTATAGATTCAATTAGTAGTTATTCTGTTATTATGACTGCAGAGAAACTTATTATTGGACTCGAAATGAGACCTCGGCCGGAAACTCTTGATGCACCGCGGAAAGAAAGATTCATTATGCAATGAAATGTGGTTTGCCGCGGTTCGATTATTGGCAACGGTTAACAAATGCGGTGAAGTCCTGCCGATAAAAGATCAGTTGACGATTGCGAAGCCTCGTCGACGGCATACCCTGAGCGCAATGCATCCCACTTGGGATGGGCTTCATCGGTGAGATAACAGGGTCGCTGCGCGCCATTTCCAATGCGTAACCCAACGCTAACGATTCAACCGTTCGTTCTTGTTGCTGCCTTCGTCGCGGGTACTCTAGAATGGCCTTTTTATGCATGGGCCGGCGAAGATGCTGTCAACATTGCCGTGATCCATGGGACACAGACGACCTACAAAAAAGCCGCTTCCGCGATGGCGGATGAACTGAAACGAGCAGGGCATCGCCCCGAACTGATCGAACTACCAAAGACGCTGGATGAACAATCGCTTAGTGATTTGGCTGACCGACTCGACAAGCTGAATCCGCAGTTGATCGCTACCGGCGGCAGCGCAGCAACGCAAGTCGCTTTGACGCTTGTTTATGACAAACCCATAGTTTTTTTCATGATTCCCAATGCGCTGGACGCATCTTTCCTTAGCGATCCCAAAGATGCACAGCGTGTTTGTGGCGTTGCTGCGGATGTAGACCCCGAAAAAGAAGTCAGCTGGATGTTCGCGGTATCGCCGGAAGTGAAAAAATTGGTGGTGTTGCACTCCAAGCGGACAGCCAAAAGTGCTGAGGTGTTGAAAGCCGTCGCACAAAAGAGAGGGTTGCAATTAACGCTCATACGTATTCAGAAGAGCGAGTTCATGAAGGCCGTAGAGCGTTTGCATCAGGTCGATCCGGATGGCGCCATCATGATTCCGGATGCGACGATCTACAATTCGCAAACCGTCCAACGATTATTGCTGTGGGGCTTGCGTTACGAAAAGACCGTATTTGCGTTCTCGTCGAACGTGGTCAAAGCGGGCGCCCTCGCTGGTATTTACTCCGATCCAACCGTAGTCGGGCGGGATGCGTCAGCCGTCGTCGCGCGTGTTCTGGCAGGCGAGTCGCCCGAAAAAATCGGTACGATCTACCCCTCCGGCGTCCAAAAGTGTGTCAACGAACGCACCGCAGAGATGGTGGGATTGTCCCTGAATGATTCAAGGTTGGGCAATAAGGTTCAGCGATTCGGAAGCGACTAATAATGGCAGCAAAACGCATGCGGGAACCACGCCTGTGCAAATTGTTCGTCTCCGTATCAGCGTCCCTGTGGATCTGTGTTCATCCCTCCATAGCGCATGCTCGGCAAGTTGAGGAGCCGGAAATTATCTCCGGATCTCCGTCGACCGATCCATCGACTCAGTCCCGACAAAATCCTGAAAACCGACAAAATCAACTCGATCAACCCGTTTACGATTTCGCCGAAGATCTGGAAGAAATCAACCAATCTCTCGAAGACATTGACTTGTTCGAGATGGAAGTGCCGGTGGTAGTCACAGCGTCCCGTCAGATTGAGAAGGTATCGACTGTGCCTTTTGCAGTTAGTGTGGTCACCGCTGACGACATTCGAAAGAGTGGTGCCAAGACCGTCGCTGATGCACTGCGACTCGTTCCGGGGGTGGATGTCGCGGATTTGGGGAGCGCTACGTACGCCATCGCGCCACGTGGTTTTCACGGTTTTTTAACGCGACAGGCACTCGTTTTAATAGATGGCAGGCAAATCTTCGATTCACTTTTCGGAGGAAATCTCTGGGCGTCCTGGCCTATTCAGTTGGAAGATATTGCTCGAATCGAGGTGATTCGCGGTCCTGGCGGAGTAACGTGGGGCGCAAACGCGGTAAACGGGGTAATAAACATCATCACCAAGGACCCGGCTGAGCAGGAGGGGTTGACGATTACGCTTGGCGGCGGTTCGAGAGGTTGGAATAAAGAACACATCGGGTACGGCGTCGTTGATGGGAGTTGGCGCTTTCGGTTGTCGGGTGAGCTTGAATCGTCGGACGGCAGCGAGATCGGCGGTTCTCTTGTTTGGCCGATGAACGATCAGTTCATGACTCAGCGATTTGGGCTGCACGCGATTTACGAACAGAATCCGGATGACACGTATACCTTCTCATTGGCCGGCGGGCACATGGATGGAGGGTATACGATGACACCCATGGGGGGGCTTGGCAATGAAATCGGCTCCGGTTCACGCGCGAATTCCATTCTTTTTAAGTGGACTCACGCGATTGAAGAAAACAACTGGTTTGAAGTCAACGCGTATATCAACGACTTCCATATCGCTATGGGCTACCAGGGAATGGATTACTTCTATGAGCAGGTTGCGCTGCAAATAGGCCATAAATATAATGTGCTTGATTCGCATAAATTTTCATGGGGCATCGATTCACGCTTGGATTACGTTGATGGCGGCCTGGCCGATCCGTTTATTTTTCGCGAAGATTCGTACTTCACGTCAATTGTCGGGCTCTATTTGCAGGATGAGTGGCAATTCGCGCCCCAATGGGTGTTATCTATGGGAGTTCGCGTCGACTATGAAAACTACGGTGGGTTCGAACCTAGCGCTCGTGCTTCGTTGGCTTATACGTTTGACGATCATTCGATGCTGTACGCTGCATGCTCACGAGCATTCCAGGCCCCTCCCGTTGGCATGCGTTTTATTCATCTGCCCGGACTAAATGGCATTGCTTATGCCGAAGGCAAGGGGACGCTCTCTACCGAAATCTTACAAGCTTACGAACTTGGATACCGCTCTGAATCTTTCAAAGGTTTCGATACGAGCATTAACCTCTTTTGGCACGAGTTTTCTCGCGTAACGACTCTGTCACCGGAGTTGGGAGGTCCTCCGGGACTCCTGCCTTTCGTCCTGGACAACCGGGCGGCCGCCTCACTGTATGGCATCGAATGGGACGGCAAGTGGAAAGTGACAGACAACCTGACCTTACTTGCGCACCACACTTTCCAGGACCTGGCTTGGAATTCTTCTAGGCCTTTTCGTGACAAGGACGTCCTCGCACCGCCCAAACACAAAGCGATGTTGGGAGTCCGTTGCCGGGCGACTGACGACCTGTTCCTGTCGACTCACACCTACTACGTCGATTCAACCAGTTCAGCCAATCCGTATTGGCCGTTTTCGGATCGTAAGGTCGATCCATATGTGAGGCTGGACTTGCTCGCGGAACATGAGTTGTTCGATGATCAAATGACCATCCAAGTCGGTGTCAAAAATCTGCTCGACGAGAATCACTATGAAGGCTCGTCCCTGTTCCTAAACGACGCGGAAATTCCTCGGATATTCTTCGCCGAGATGCGCGTCGCCCTGACACTTAAACAGGACTAGGGGATTTCAAAACGAATGACTCTGTCGAACAGGGTATCGACGGCAGCGACACGAATCGAATCAGATACTGGAATGCAAATTCGACAACGCCGGACAATCAGAGCCCGGTGACATTTGCCCTCTGGTTTTCGAATTTTGACCAACGGTGCCAAGCAGCGCCCGGGATCTTCAGTGGTTTCGATTAACCCGCGAGACGGTCGACGGCTTCGCGATATTTCGAGGCCGTGTTGGCGACGATTTCTTCTGGAAGCTCCGGGCCGGGAGGGGTTTTGTCCCATTGACCCGCATTCACCAGTCCTTGGAGATAGTTCCGCACATACTGTTTGTCGAAACTCTCTTGATCCCGACCGGACTCGTACTTGTCCGCAGGCCAAAATCGCGAAGAATCGGGGGTGAGCACTTCATCGATCAGCAGCACCTCGCCGTTGCACTCGCCCCATTCAAACTTCGTATCAGCGATGATGATGCCTCGCTGCCGTGCGTAATCCGCCGCTTTCGTATAAAGCAGTAGACTTTTTTGGCGAAGTTCGTCCATCATTTCCTGGCCGACGATTTCACAAGCTTGCTCGAAGCTGATGTTTTCATCGTGACCTACGACCGCCTTTGTCGAGGGTGTAAAAATCGGTTCGGGGAGTTGGTCGCATTGCTGCAGACCTGCCGGTAGGTTGATCCCGCATACTTGCCCGGTTTTCTGATACTCCTTCCAGCCTGAGCCCGTAATGTAGCCTCGTACTATGAATTCGACGGGCAAGACTTTCGTCTTGCGACACCGCATAGTGCGGTCGCATAGCTGATCAAGGTGGTTTTGTGCGCCTTGCGGCGCACGATCTCGAATCACTTCGATAAGATGATGCTCGACTTCACCCTTGAAGAAATCGAACCAGAATTGCGAAATTTTTGTAAGCATTGCGCCTTTGCCCGGAATCGCCGTGGGGAGCACGACGTCGAATGCACTGATGCGGTCCGTCGCGACGAGTAAGACTTCATCGCCCAGGTCGTAGATGTCGCGCACCTTGCCGCGGCGCAGAGGAAACGACGAAATGTCAGTTTGGGTTACCGTAACAGATCTGGAAGTACTCATGGATTAACCTGCTCCCGTTCATAATGGACTGACAGTTCAAAGCCGATAGCTGGCCTATTTAATCGGACAAGGCGGATTCGTTTGCGCAGAATACACCCGAGCGTGTGAATCGCGGCGAACGAGGCTTTGTGCGGGACTCGGCCGTGACTCAAAAGGGGCGATAGA
>JANQHN010000177.1 GCA_028282665.1 Phycisphaerae bacterium
GTTAGCCACTGCTCACTACTTGTCTATATCGCCGGACGTAATTTCACTTGAGTCCATGGTTTTCGAAGAACTGTCGGGTCGAAAATCGGTATGACGGAACCGCCGATTCGAGTCGCTCGAGAATTTCGCGTGCGTAGGTGTTCGCTTTTTCGCTAATTGGAGCGATACCGACCTGAACCGGCGAAAGCCACAACGGAAATGCCCCGGCGAAGTGCTCGATCAAAATGCCAACGAATCGCTCTAAACTGCCGAATGGTGCCCGGTGGATCATGATAGGCCTGTGCGGTGCATTGTCCGAACCCACGTATTCCAATTCAAATCGTTCGGGCAAGTTATAGTCAACCTGTACCGTGCCAAGTTGCCAGCTTCTGCCGATGCAGTCCTTGACCACGAAGTCAATCTTTGGCCCGTAAAAAGCCGCCTCTCCCGGCTCTTCTGAGAAATCCACCCCGCTATCACGGGCGGCCTGGAGAATTGCCGCTTCACTTAGCTGCCAGTTTTCCTGAGAACCTACGTACTTCGAACTATCCGGATCGCGCAGGCTTACCCGCACGCGGTAATCGAACAAACCGAGGATTTCGAGCACCTGACGAGTCAATTTGACGGTGGCCGTCAACTCGGCTGCAAGTTGAGCGTTTGTGCAGAACAAATGCGCGTCGTCTTGTGTAAAGCTTCGAACACGGGTCAGGCCCGCAAGCTCGCCACTTTGCTCGTATCGGTGAACTGTACCGTATTCACCGAGTCGCACCGGCAGATCGCGATAACTGCGCGGCTTGGATGCAAATACGTGAATATGCATCGGGCAATTCATCGGTTTGAGTAAATAGCCCGGATCGCGCCCTTGCGCGTAGAACTGGGCGATTTCTTTGGAACTCATGCCTTCCAAGCCCGCGGCGCAGAGTGCCTCGGCAATCGCGCACCGGTGCAAGGGATTCTTTTCGTCCCACGGATATTCCGAGTCCTTGATTCCCGCTTGGCGAACCAGGTTGCGCTCAACCTGCTCATCAGGGAGAACAAAACCGTTTCGCGAATCACGAAGAAGCTTCATTAGTGGCTTGGCTGTATCACGGATGAATCTCACTGGCGGATACTGCGAATCTTCGTAATACGGATAATGACCACTGGTACGGAAGAGATCGAGATGCCCGATGTGGGGCGTGACGATCATCTCGTATCCAAGTTTTCGCATCTCCTCAGTCAAGTAGTCCTGCAATTTAGTGCGAATGGTCGTGCCTTTGGGAAGCCAAAGAGCCATGCCCGCGCCAACCTTCTCGGTGATGGCGAAAAGTTCAAGCTGCCGACCGATGATGCGGTGATCGCGTTTCTTTGCCTCTTCTAAGCGATGAAGGTGTTCTTCAAGTGAGCTTTTCTTGAAAAACGCCGTACCATAGATCCGCTGGAGCGGTTGATTATTGACTTCGCCGCGATAGAACGAGCGACTCACCTGTTGGACCTTGAACGCTTTGACGAAGCTCGTCGACGGCAGGTGCGGACCGCGACACAAATCCTCGAAGCACTCACCTTGATTTTCGCCCGTGACGTAAAAACTTAGCGTATCGCTGCCCGCGCGCTCTGCGTTGTCGATCTTATAGCGGCTGCCTTCGTCGCGCAGTTTCGACATGCCTTCGTCCAGCCCCAAATCGTAACGGGTAAAAGGGCGTTTCTCTTTAACGATGCGTTGCATCTCTGCTTCAATACGTTCAAAGTCGTCAGGCGTGATGGACGTGTCCAGATCGATATCGTAATAAAAACCGTCTTCCAGCGGCGGACCATAGACTAGCTTGGTATCCGGGTACAGTTTGCAAATCGCCTCGGCCATGATGTGGGCGGCACTGTGGCGTAACACGTACAAGCTATCGGGGTCATCATCGGTTGCCGTGAGAATCTGAACCGCACAATCGCCGGGGATGGGTTGGTGTACGTCGAGGAGTTGCGTTTCCCCGTTTGTGGTGATCTTGGCGCCGACGGCATTTTTCGCCAGACGGGGCCCTATGGAGCCAGCCACGTCCGCGGCGGTTGCGTTGTCCGCGACATCCATGTGCGTTCCATCGGGCAGCGTGATCTTCAGGGTTCTTCCTCCAGCGAAGCCAGCAAACAAATTAACGGTCAGTAAAAACACAGAACGGCCCCAGCGTAAGGACGCACGAAGAGCGAAAGCCTCGGGTGATCAAGGCCTGACAAATCATAGCTACTTCGTTGTTTGCGTCTTCACGCTACGGACCGCCTGTAACGTTTCAATCAATGATACCAATAGCGATGTTGAAGCGTATCACTGACAGCAATACGCTTCAACTTCAATATAACACACTGGCATTTTGGGTCAAGCGGTTTCGCTTCGTTCAAAAGCCGTAGTGTAGCTCTTAGTTCAATGGAATCAATAAGTTATGAGTTTTGCTCGATTCCGAACAGGCTTGCGAGGATCGTACTGGCGACCGCCGAAAACAGGCCCGCCAAAAGGGAGGTGAACTGCGTTAAGAACTCGGACGACGTCAAAAATCCAATTAAATCCATATTTATACTCCCTTATGAGAGGAATCGTCAGATCGGTCAAGACTTCGTTGCGTTGTGGGTGAGGACGCGCGAAATCAGCATCTTCGCTCACTCGTGCAAATTATACGGCTTGCCTAAGCCATGCCAAATGTCTTCTTTTGTTCAGTGGGCGGTGTTAGTGATGAGCGTCACCATGGGCGTGGTGGGAGTCCTCGCCGGAATTGGGAGAGTCACGATCGAGAATCAGCAATCCTTTACTGTCGCGGAGCAAATAAGCCTCGATGGCCGTTGCCGGCGCGGGTTCCACATGAACCAGTAACTTAACCGAAGGTATTTCTTTCATAATCGCTCGTTCGATGCGGTGGCACAAGTCGTGGGCTTCGCCGACGGTGCATTCAGTTCGCACCATCAGATGAATGTCAATGTGTTTCTCTGAACCGGCGCCTCGCGTGCGTATTCCGTGGACCTCGATGAATTCTTTCGCAAACCTATCGATTACAGTGATAATGCAATTCAACTCTTCGCGAGGCAGGGCGGTATCCATCAACTGAGCAAGTCCGGGTTTAATGATGTGGACGGAAACTGCAAACAGGTAAAGCCCGAGCACAAATGCGATCATTGGATCAATTCGATCGGCAAAGGTCCATTGGCCTGATTGTGCCAATCTGGTCAACACGAGTCCTGCGACAAGCCCGAAAGCGATCCAGATGTGGGTGCCTAAGTGCAATCCCTCAGCGCGAACAGTGGGAGAATTTGTCAATTCCGCGATCCGAAGCACGTAACGGGAAGCAATGAAGTACCCGACCGCCGCTACGGAGATAATGGCGATGGCGGCGATGCCGGGCTGAGGTTCGACTTCGGCAAGTCCCAGCAGTACTAACGAGGATTGGTACAAAATCCACATTGCTGAACCGCCGACCGCGAGCCCTTCGATGAGGCTTGCGAGAGCGTCAAATTTGCCGTGACCGTAGGGGTGTTTGCTGTCTGCAGGGCGAGCAGCGGCGCGAACCAGGAAAAATGCCGTCAACGAGTCGATTAGATCCGCGCCGGTATGCAATCCCTCCCCGAACACACTGAGGAGGTTAAATCGCCATCCGATCACAATTTCCGCCAGCGAGACGATTGCGGTGATGCTCACGCAAACGAGTACGGCCCGCGTGCGTAAATCGCCCGCGCCCCCAAACTTCGGTTCATCCACGTGCTGGTGTTCGTGCATATGGTGGGTCTGAGTTTCAGGCCGCGGACGCGTGACGTTGTGCACTATGGCTCTTTGGGACTGCTTGGCTTTTCCGTATCGCCACCGTTTTTATCTACCCGCTCATCTTTTTTCGACCCGGTTTCCTCTTTAGCAATGTCTCGGGGCGAGAATCCGTCTACCTTGATATCGTCGAGTTTGAGGGCATTTGCGATGTCAGTGAATATGGCCTGTTGATCCATCAGAATGACGATCGTGATGACCGCGGGGCCTTTGACGAACTTGCCCGTAAAGGATATTGAGGTTTTCGTCTGCGAAATCTGTTGAGTTTGTTGCTGTTCCGCCTGGAATCCGGCGAGTTTGCCATGTTTTTCGCGGACGGATTGCATCCATTTATTGAGAACGCCGTCGCTGACCGCACTGTCGAATTCGTCTGTGGTGAAGACGCGCAAATCGTTGGAGATAGCTGCGAAGTTATCCGTGTCCCCTTGAAGGATTGGCATAACCCTGTTGGGCACATTCACAAACTCGATGGAGACTTTATATAACCAGAAGGCTCCACCGGCGCCGATAGCGGTGGTGATCAGGCCAATGATGATACCGGCAATGGCGAGGCCTCGGCCTTTCCTCTTATGTGCGCCAGTTGCGGGTAGTGCGATCGCGGAGAGAACGACCCCAACAAGTGTGATTACAGGACAGCACACAATGAGCGAACAAATAAAACCTGTAACTCCAAGTCCGCTCCAGGTGCGTTCAGTTTGATAGGTTTGGAAGTCGTTGGGCTCTTGGGGGAAACCAGGAGGTGGCGGTGGGGTTGTATTGTCGAATTGGCTCATGGTAATGCCTCATTTTGTGTAGATTTCGGGATCAGGCGGTGCCGCCTTCTTGCCGGAGCGGCGCGAACGATTTGACCGTTTTCGCAACATGTCGGCTCCTGACAGAAGGAGACAATACGGTTGACGGAGGCAAAGGTCAATTGGCGTGACATGTCCTTGCGCTGCACGATCTTGCGTTTGTCTTGGGTTGACGGGACATTGCCTCAGCCAATAAGATTCGCCGTTGCAGCGAAAGTGGGTTTTGCGCCCCGAGCGCGAACCGTTTGTTCGGTTTGGAGCGGGTTTAGCTTTACCAACCCCGTGTCGGCGAGTGAGACCTCTTTTCGCACCCCCTGGCGGCAGGCTGCGACGCGTTGCTGTATGGTGATTATCGCGACTTGCCGTGAGGAGGCTACATGCCAACAGCTTGCAGAGGAGCTAGCTGCCACCGACGTGGGCACTACGTCCGCTATAAAGTGGCCTGCCGCCTGGAGTCCCCCGAATTAATTGCCACTAGTAGTCGGAGCTTGGTCCATGAGATTATTGTCAAGCAGTCACCAAGGCCTACCCCCACGGCTGACCGTCGGATTTTTTGCAGCGCTCACACTTGCGCTGGTTTCCTGTTCCAGTGCTCCCCAGCCGTTCCTCGTGTCCGGCCCGGGTGTTACGGGAAATGACCCACCCACGCTTACATTCCTCCAGCCGACGGGGAACATTACGCGTGGACAAGGGGACCGTTTTGTGGTCCGTTGGACCGATACTGATCGCGACTCCAACGCGCAGATCAGCTTTGCCATGGTCGGGACCGCTTCCAATGCACGAACGATTCTCGTCGAGGGTATTGACGAGAATGATCTTACGGGGCCGGATTCTTTCTCGGCGCCTACTTCGCTTTTGTCGCCCGGTACGTACTACCTGTTGGGAATCATTGATGACGACGTCAATAGTCCGATCGAGGTTTTCGCTCAGCGGGCAGACTCGACTAATGAACGTGTAGTGATCACGATTACTCCACAAGGAGCTGCGCCGCCCACCGTGCCGCCCATCGTGACTGTGACGGAGCCAGCCTTTAACCTGAGCGTTGCGCAGGACGACGTGCTCAATGTCGCTGTTCAGCCAACTGAAGGAACGGTGAATCCCGACAACCCCAAACCTTATGACCCGGATAGTCCGGTTACCCTCTACATTTTGTTGGATGTCGACCAAGACCCAAATAACGACGATCCGGCGAATCCCCAAACGGATCCGAGCACCGGGGAGCCAGTCGACATTATCGTTCTGCGGCAACAGACGATCGAAGAGGAGCGTGCGGAGCCAATCGAGTTCGAAATAGACGTGGATCTCGACCAGGTTCCACCCAGAGCTAACGGTGAGCCTTATTACATCCGCGCGACGGTCGACGACCTGAATAACCCGCGTGTCCACCAGTACGCCGAAGGTACGATGAACGTTGTGGAATTAGCTGCCGGCGAAGTGGATCTGGCTGACATCGGCAAGACTAAATCGGGGGCTCGTTTTTACGGTTTTACGCCGGGCGCCAATCTAGGTTCCTCTGCTTCGTCTTTGTCTGATTTCGATGGCGACGGTGTAGCGGATTTTGTTCTTGTGGCCCAGTTCGGCAATTCTCGTAACTACGGTCTGATCGGTGAGGCCTATTTGGTGTATGGCGTCGATCAGATTCGGTACGGTGGAGCCATTGCGGCGAATTCGATAAGTGAGGCAGTTTCGGGTGCTATTTTCGAGGCGCCTCCCGTCCGCAATACCGTTATCGGCGGTGATGCCGGTTTTACCAACGGTATCACTGATGTTTCCTGGGTTCCTGACATGAACGGGGACGGTGATCCGGAAATCTTATTCGGGTTGGATCATGTCCATGGTGCGATCGATACGATGGACTACGACCCCGGCGATGAGGACGCTCCTGAGGCGGAAGACCAGATCGAAGTCGTGATTCGCCAGGGAGCAGTCACTTATACGGTGAACAATGTACCCCAGTCTCAAGATGACAATTTCACGTATCGCGGCGTTGAAGACACCGTGATAGGTACGCTATTCCCCAACAGCACACGGGGCTCAGACGACCTGACATGGGTGGATTCAAGCACTCAAGGTAGTGCCGAACAGGAATGGACGTTGATCAAGTTCATTGACTTGCTGGATCAATTGCCCGATCCAATTAGTCGAATCAACGTGTCCTCTGTCCGGGCGACGCTTGAGTTGCGATTGTACAACACTGGTGGTGGCGGTCGGGTGTTCCAGGCGCTGACGGACTTTAGTGAGGCGACCACCTACAGCGACTTCGCGGTCAATAGCGGTGATCCTGAAGCGGGTGTGGACTACGATGCCGATCCTCAACAACCTACGCCACTGGCTGCAGTCGACGGAACGACTGCTTCAATTGTGTCTGCGGATATTTCCGAACTTGTTAGACGACTCTTAGATCGAGAGTTAGTGCAGTTCAACAATGAAATCCGTATGATCATCATACCGCAGGACTCCGAGGAGGCTGTGGACCAGGCCGGTGTGCGGTCCAGTGAATGGTCTATTCGTACTGATGAGCGGCCGACGTTGCGTATTCAATATAGTCGACGGCTGCAATTTGATACGCTCAACTGCTATCCGGACTTTTTGGTCAACAACCGCACGAACCCTGATCCAGCTCTTGACTGGCAGTGGTATGCGGGCGGTATGGCTGTGATGGTGATGAGCACCAACCGCGACAATGATAACATCTACGGCGTGTACAACGTCGAAAACGACACGAATCCGCTGGGTATTGATCCGCGGCGTCTGGAAGAGACCGTTATTTCAATTGAACTGGTCGGTCAAGAGTCTGCATCTCTTGATCGGGATGGAACTGCGGCTTTGGAGCCGGAAATCGTTGTTAGAGCGGACAACGTCTTGGCGGATAATTTAGGGAATGATCCGCCGGAATCGAGCCACATTTCCGGGGCGAGGTTCGTCGGTGGATGGTACGACTGGATCGACGGCCAGTTACTCAATCAACCGCCGCGGACAGGGCTTTTCGGTCGTGACGTAGCATCGATCGGCGATTTGAACAACGACGGTTTGGATGAGTTTATTTTTTCCGCACCGCTCAACGAGCGATACATCAGCGATTTGGAATTGGCGTACGGTTTTGCCTCGACGCATTTGCAGTCAACGGCCCTTGACGGCAGCATTCTGATTGTACCCGGCGCCAACTATAACGGCGTTATTGGTCGTGATAAATCAGTTACCGGTGACGACCCTGATTCATCGAGCATTATTCCGGTGCTTGATCAGTGGCGATTTATCGGCGGTAGCGGTCCTGGTTCTTGCCTGCGGGGCGTACGGCGAATAGGTCCGGTGATCCCGCAGGATACTTTCCAGATATTTGCCGAAGACATCGATGATTTCCTCGGAGATGGGCAATCGGCCGGCGATTTCAACCAGGACGGTCTTGATGACATCCTTTGCGGTGCGCCCTTAAACGACCGCAGTAGCGATCTGCCAGCTACCGGTGCAACGTACATCCTGTACGGTAGTAATGTAGGCAGCGATTACGACTTGAAAAACGCCAGCAACCCTGTTCTGCGTACGCCGATGCTGCGAATTCGCGGTGTTAAGCCCGGCGATCGAATTGGTTGGCGTCAGGCAACCGGTCGAGATGTAAACGGCGATCGAATCGCCGACGTGTTCTTCTCTTCGCCGACGACTGATTTCGGCGGCGTGATTCGCCAGGAATGCGGTGCGGACTTTACGGGAGACGGCCTGATTGACTCTCGAGATTTCGAGTTGAGCGACTTCTTAACGTGCCAAAGTCGCACGGGAAGCTATGTCTTCAGTGATGATGACTGCATTGCGTTCGATTATGACTATGATCACGATATTGACGATTCGGATCGGTTTGTGTTTGACTGTCTCCAAGATGGCCGGTCGAATTGTTGCGCCAATCTTGTTGAGAACGGTTTTGTCGGCGTGATTTTCGGCGGCGTATTCCTCGATGGTGATCGGACGATCAATCAGTTGGCGACGTCTGATTTACCGGGTGCTATTTTCTACGGCGCCGCTGCAGGTCATCGGGCGGGGTACGATATCAGTTCCGCCGGTGACTTCAATCAGGACGGTTTCGGAGACATTCTGATTACGGCTCCGGGCGAGACCCGTACGGACATCAACGGTCGAGAGCGACTTGGTGTGGTTTATATGATCTTTGGTGGAACGCACCTGATCAACAGCGTGTGGAGCCTGGACGATGTCGGCTCGGACGACCTACCCGGCGTTGTCTTTTTGAGCCCATATCGCAAGGGTCGCCCCAACGAGGCTGCACCTGAGACTGTTACGTTGCTTGGCGACATCAACAACGACGGTTTCGGCGATATTTGTATTGGCAATCCCAAGGCGGACTTCATCGACCTTACCTTCCCGCAAGGGCCTGATGCTCCTGGTGACGATCCATCAGTTGGTCGTCGGCGTGACGCGGGCGATGCGTACGTGATCTATGGCAATAACTTCGGTTCAAACCGCGGTCTCCCCTAGGAGGATGACTGGAGTGTAGCGGATCGCAATGTGCGATCTGTGATATGATCTCATCCGGGTCTGTTGGGGCTGTTCGCCTCCGCAGGCCCGGTTTTCTTGAAACTTTAGCGTCGCTTTCACCAGTCAAACGGCGATTAAGCACATCCGAGCCGATGGGGTGTAATTTCTGACAATTCCGGAAGATACGTCGAACCGTGGGGTGGCGGGCGACGTATTTCGACAATATAGTCCCTCCATGATCGCGGTTCAGGTTGACGTAGCGTACTGGAAGGTTGATCGATCGGTTTCGAAATAATTGCTTCCAGTATCGGATCGTCCGCAGCCGGACCAAAATCGAGCCTCGGTAGGCGTAAGCAGGAGAATTGTAAGGTATGGGGCACGGTAACTATAAATCGATCGAAGCGGAGACCCTTCGTGCGAGCAGCCTGATACTGGGCACGATGTTGGGTGGTTTGCTCGTTGTGGCAGCTTTCGTGGTTGAAATACCCGTTGTTGCTCGGTGGCTCTTTCAGCTCAGCGAGGATAGCTCGATTGCGACGGCGATTTACGGCGATTTGCTCGCTTTGGCGGGCACGATCATGCTGGGGGCGCCGTTAGTTATCCATGCGGTTCGCCATTTGGGGCAAGGTCATATGGATGAACTGGTCGCGCTTGCGATCATAGCTGCCGTTGCCTTGGGCGAGTATAAGGAGGCGGGCATCGTCTCTTTCTTCATGGTCATTTCCAATCTGATCGAAGCACGAACCGCGCTGGGCGCCCGGGCTGCGATCGAATCACTTCTAAGGCTGACTCCGGACAAAGCCCATCGAATCGTCAAGGACGAGGGCGGTGAACGGGAAGAGCTTATCGAGGCGAAGGATCTGCAGATGGGCGATGTGATTCGAGTTCGACCGGGTGACAACATCCCTGCGGACGGTGAAGTCGTAGTGGGCGAATCGACCGTGGACCAAGCGAACATTACCGGCGAATCATTGCCGATTGACAAGGCCGCAGGCCACGAAGTCTACAGCGGAACCACGAACCTGACCGGCGCACTCGAGGTCCAAGTAACCAAGGCGGGCAAGGATACGACGCTGGGTCGTGTGCAGGACTTGATTCTGGACGCTGAAAAAACGCGAACGCCGATGATGCGTTTGATCGATCAATACGCGGGCTGGTACACGCCGACTATCGTTATGCTTGCCGGGATTGTGTGGTTCTTCTCCGAGGACAAAAAGGAAGGCATGGAAAAGGCGATCACGATGTTGATCGTGGCTTGTCCTTGTGCGTTAGTGCTCGCGACGCCGACCGCGATGGTCGCAGCCTTAAGTTGTGCAGCTCGATTGGGAATCCTGATTAAAAGTGTGCTACAACTCGAACACGCCCGTTCGCTTACCGCTATCATTTTCGATAAGACCGGGACGCTGACAACCGGAAAACTCTCCGTCACACAGATCAAGCCTGCGCCGGGTGTGGATGGTGCAGACCTTCTTTATGCGGCCGCAAGTGCAGAGCAATTGAGTAAGCATCCGACTGCTCAGGCGGTGGTCAAAGTCGCTCAGCAGGCGAACATTTCGACCGCTACAGCCGAGGATTTTAGCGAGGTTCACGGTCGTGGAGTGCAAGCTGTTGTTGACGGTTCCAAAGTGGCCGTAGGTCGTAGCAGTTGGCTTGGTGAGATCGGTGTAGACATGGGGCTGATGGGTAATCCGGATTTTGCGGAGCCTGAAGGTGTTAGTTTGCTGTATGTCGCACGCGATAATAGGTTGCTGGGTTGGATCGGATTGG
>JANQHN010000301.1 GCA_028282665.1 Phycisphaerae bacterium
CTTCCGCAACCGACGTGCTCAACTACGTGGCGAGCATCTTCGCCCGCGGTGACACACAGCAGCAGGAAGACAAATAGCCGGTGTTCGGTATTTTCCGCGCTTGTGAGCTTGTGGACGCTGATTGTTGTTGGCAAGTACCTACCTTTGTCGGCGTCAAATGCTCGCAAGCGACGGACCAGGTTGATCGCCCGGCGTGCGTTACGCCGAGGCCGGTTTGATTTTTGGGTGGATGATCAAAAGCGATGCCTCTTCAGATTGAAGAAGATCATCAGCGCTTCCGCAATATCGTGCGAGGTAAGATCCGCAAGGATTTGCGTAAGTTTCTCTCGCGCGGCGAATTGCTCGGGCGCGAAGGGAAGAAGTACGTCTCCATCCCCGTGCACGGCATCGAAACGCCGCATTTCCGCTATGGCGATAACAACGACGCGGGCGTGGGAAGCGGCGAGGGCAAACCGGGCGACAAAGTCGGTGACGACGGCGAAGGCATGGGTCCGGGCGGCACGCAGGAAGGCCAGCATATTCTTGAGGTCGACATCACCCTCGAAGAACTCGCGGACATCCTGGGTGAGGAACTCGAATTGCCGCGCATCGAACCGAAGGGCAAACACAACATCTCGTCAGTGAAAGACCGCTACTCCGGTATCCGTCCGACTGGACCCGAGTCGTTGCGGCATTTCAAGCGAACATTCCGCCGGGCGTTGCGGCGGCAGATCATGGCGGGGACGTATAATCCCGATTCGCCACGAATCATCTTTGAACGCGGAGACAAGGTCTATCGCAGTTGGAAGACCATCAAAGCGCCGCAATCGAACGCTGTCATCATTTACATGATGGATGTGTCCGGTTCGATGGGTGATGAGCAGAAGGAACTCGTGCGACTCGAAGCATTTTGGATCGACGCTTGGCTGCGCCGCAATTACGAAGGTATTGAGAGTCGCTTCATCGTCCATGATGTTCGTGCAGGCGAGGTGGATCGCGAAACGTTTTTCCATATTCGCGAGGACGGTGGCACGCGTATCAGCAGCGCATACAGGCTTGCCCACGAACTGATCGACCAGAACTACAACCCTGAAGAATGGAACATTTACCTGTTCCATTTCTCCGATGGCGACAACAGCAGCGAATCGGACAGCCGTGAGTGCTGCAGGCTGATCAAGGAACAACTCGTACCCGGCATCAACATGTTCGGGTACTGCCAGGTGGCGAGTGCGTACGGCAGCGGCAATTTCATCAACTCGGTGCACGAGCACCTCGGCGACGATGAGGCGGTGATCACGAGCCGCGTGAACACGAAAGACGATATTTACGAGAGTATCAAAACGTTCTTTTCACCAGGCCGGTGATGAATGTAACGTCCGCTGTGCGGACCGAGGATAACGAAAGTGGACCGAGGTATCATGCACCGAGTCCTTCCCAAGGAAATTGCCGAACAGGCGGAGATCATCGCGGACCACGCACGCCGTGAAGGACTCGATTTCTACCCCACCATTTTCGAGATGCTCAGTTCGGAAGAGATCAGCCAAGTCGCCGCGTACGGCGGATTTCCCAAGCGGTATCCGCATTGGCGATTCGGCATGCAGTACGAGAAACTCCGCAAGCAGCACAAGTACGGTCTAAGTAAGATCTATGAAATGGTCATCAACAACGACCCTTGCTACGCGTACCTGCTCAGCGACAACATGATGGTCGACCACAAGACGGTCATTGCTCACGTCTACGGTCACTGCGACTTTTTCAAAAACAACACGTGGTTCAGCCAAACCAACCGCAAGATGATGGACGAGATGGCCAACCACGCGACGCGCGTGCGG
Organism: Phycisphaerae bacterium; assembly: GCA_028282665.1. Lineage (GTDB taxonomy): Bacteria > Planctomycetota > Phycisphaerae > UBA1845 > UBA1845 > JANQHN01. The sequence continues at coordinate 1,812 of JANQHN010000301.1, forward strand.
CGGTACATCGATCGATACGGAATCGAACGTGTCGAGAAACTGATTGACACGTTCATTGCTCTCGAAAACCTGATCGATCCGCACTCGGTATTCATGAAGCGGGACAAGCCGTACGTCAAGCCCGATCCGAAGGCTAAACCGCCTGACAAGTCGAGACGTGACGAGGGCGAGTTCGAGCGTTTCCCCGCGAAAAGCTACATGGACCGCTACATCAACCCACCCGAACGCATCGCGCAAGACAAGGCCGCAGGCGAGGAAAAAGCGGAGAAGACAAAAACGAGCTTCCCGGATAAACCTGTTCGCGACGTACTGCTCTTCCTGCTTAAATACGCGCCGCTTGAGGATTGGGAGGCGGACATCTTGGGCATCATCCACAAGGAAGCCTACTACTTCGCTCCGCAAGGTCAGACCAAGATCATGAACGAGGGCTGGGCCAGCTACTGGCACTCGACTATGATGACCAATTACATTCTCACTGATGCGGAACTGATCGACTACTGCGAACATCACTCCGGCACGCTCGCGTCCGCACCAGGTCAACTGAATCCTTACAAAATGGGCATCGAACTGCTGCGCGATATCGAAAAACGCTGGAATACCGGCCGCTACGGCCCGGAGTACGATCGCTGCGAAGATATGCAAGAGCGTCGCGAATGGGGGAAAGAAAAAGCGCCCAAAGGCCGCGTTATCGGTAAGGACTCACCCGGTCGGCAGAAAATCTATGAAGTACGCACGCTTTACAACGACGTGACTTTCCTCGACGAATTCCTTACTCCGGAGTTCGTCGACGATCAGAAGCTCTTTCATTACCGCTACGACCCCGCAACGGGCAAAATGGTGGTCGTGAACCGCGATTTCAAGAAGATCAAAGCGCAGCTGTTGTTCATGCTCACTAACCACGCCCAGCCGTATATTTATGTGCTCGATGGCAACTACAAGAACCGCGGCGAGTTGTATCTAGGCCATCGCCACGACGGCGCGGACCTGGATATCAAATACGCCGTGGAAACGTTAAAATGCTTACAGGCGGCCTGGCGCCGCCCGGTTCACATCCACGCTTTGATCGATGGCGAGGGCATCTTGTTCAGTTACGATGGGGAAAAGTCAACGCAGCAGCGCGTTGATGATACCGTCCCAACCCCCGCGAACGCGATTTAAGACGTTGCCACCGCTACAAGCAGTGCGGTGCGGTGGATGTTGCGTGTTCGCCACACACGGCGAATTGATCGCGGTTTCGAAGTTCATCAAGCTCCGGTACTTCTTCCCGCCTGCCAAAGTGTAAAGAGCATGTGAAAAATAACACCACGCTCTAGACAGGGACGCGAGTGGTCATAGCATCGTTTGATTGAGGATCGGGAGCTGTTCCCGATTGATTCATCTGGGGAATCCCGGGTATTTTTTGCTTGAGGTTTCGTGGAGCTTCCTGATGATCCGTACCCCGCTTGTATCTGCCTTCCGTCGTCGTTCACACATTTCCCACGGGCATTCCTGTTTGGCGATTATTGCCGGCCTGTTCCTTGTTCTGCTATGCCAGCAGGTTTCTGCCCAGCTACGAATTGCTAACTGGAACGTCTACAATAACCCGGACAACCCTTCAGAAGATAACCTTATGCGGGCGGTATTCCAGGGCATCTCCGACCAGTCGGCTAACGGTTTTGCCGACTCGATCGACATTATCACGCTGCACGAAATCGATACTGCCGGTACCTCGCGCATCCCCAATCTGCTGACTCAAGTTGACCCAAGCGCCAACTACCAGATCGCGTACACGGCCAGTGTGGGCGGCGACAAAAACGCAATCGCCTACAACGCCAACACCGTGCAACTCGTCGGCACGGGCATGACCACCCTCAACAACCCGTCCGGTCCCCGCGACATTCTCCGCGGCCAGTTCCGTCCAATCGGATACACCAGTTCCGACGCCGACTTCTACGTCTATTCCATGCACTTCAAGGCCGGATCGTCCGAAAGCGGCACCCGCAACAACGAGGCGACCTACGTCCGCGCCAATTCCGACAACCTGGGCAGTGTAAACGTTATCTACGCCGGCGACTTCAACTTTTACAGCGCCTCGGAATCGGGCTACCAGACGATCCGCTCCTCAGGCAACGGCCAGGGGTTCGATCCCGTGCTGGATCTCGGCTACCGCATGCCCGGCACCAGCGACGTCACGTACGCCAGCGGCCGTCGCTTCGATTTCCAATTCGTTACCGGTGAGCTGACCGACTCAGAAGGGATGGACATGATCCCCGGCAGCTACCGCGTGTATCCCTCCAACTTCGGAAGTTCACTCAGCGATCACCGACCCGTCGTGGCCGATTACCAAATTCCCGCAGTTATGGACGCGGCGATTTTGCCGTTTGACCTGATCTACCAACTCAACGAGTCGGCCGAAATACTACTCTCCGTCGAGAACATTGCCGATGTGCTCGCCGCCGCCGGCGCGGATGAATTGGACTACATCGTAAGCGTCACCGGCGAACTCCTCGGCTCTTATGCGGACACGGCATTTGCCCTGGAAGGAGCTAACCTGCACTCGATCTTCCTCGACACCAGTACGCCAGGTATTAAAACTGGCACCATTCTGGTCAACTCCACCAGCTTCGCCGTTGAGAACGCCTCGTTCGAGTTCCCCATCAGTTACACGGTTGTGCCCGAGCCGACTGCCGTCGCGCTGCTGATGCTAGGCATCGCGCTTCTTTGCAACCGCCGTCGTACGTCTCGGTTTGACGGGGTCTGACTGCGCAGAGCATACCTTGATTGTGTAATCGTCTAACTGTCAAGGACGTTATGAACTGCTCCAACACTAATGGATATACGCTACGACTGAACTGAAGAGACTCCAGCTCACTGATGAAACCTGAGGCGCACCAGCAAATCATTCAGCCTTACTAAGCCTGTCGGCTCGTCCGGCAAGGTCGAGCGCTCCATCTCCGCTTCGAGTAAGCCAGTCAGCCGTTGATATTCTTCCTCATGGAAGGTGAAGCGCGCCGCAGGCAGAAGCATGCGCTCCGCTCCGCGCGTCTTCAATTCCACGAGTTCATCGACGTACGCAAGCCCCATCGTCTCATTCAATCGTACGATGTTCGCCTCAACCTCGCCCGTGCGCATCAAATGAATACCTGTCAGTAAAACGCGGTAGGTGTACAAAAGCGGCTTGAGCCGCCGTGACGACTCGAACAACTCCCACTGCCGGCGTGCGAAGCCGAGATAATGATGGGCGTGGCGCCGAGTGACACATTTTGGCACCAATGCGAGCAATTCCGCGTGCGCGTCCGTGGTGTACAGTACAAGCGGCGAACAAAGCTGCTCAAGCACGTATCCGTTTCGCCGCAGCATCATTCGCATGAACTTCTCGATGTCGTGCGTGACGAGATCGAGCTCAACTTGTTCGTTTTCGTCGCCCATGTGTTCGACTGTCTCGCGGCGGCGCTTAAGGCCGAGCACCTCATCGCACGGCAGGCAATGTACGCCGCGTAAATCGAAGTCCGAATCCGGCGAAGGGAATCCATACAGGTGTGCCCCGCTGATTGTGGCAAACAGCAGGGGATATGGCTGATTCGAAACAATTTTTTGTAGCACACCCCAATGAGCCGGCGCAATGCCGCCATCCGATATTTCACGGCATTCTGAGCACCTCATCTCATCGTTCGAGTCATCCCACTCACCGACCTGTGCCTGATCCCCATCGGCCGCCGGATCACAAGCGATGGGAGCACTCCCGAAATATAGAATAGACGAACCCATTTGTTCGGCAGCAGCGTGTTTTCTCGCCTCAATGAGCAGTTTGTCCGCCCGCTGATAGTCCGGTCTGTCGGGAAGTTGGGAATGCGCGTACGCATCGTCAAATACCTTGTGCAACTCAACCCGCCAAGCGTTGACCTCCGCCCAACTCATTTCGCCTCGACGAATGCTTAAAAGCGCCTTTCGATGTTCGCCCACGCCGACGAGTACTTCCCCTTCTCGCAGTACTTCGATCCCTGACAGAAGAAGGCGAATCAAGTGCATCGCATGCTTCCATTTGACTTCGCCCTTGGCGCCCAAACGATTGGATAGCTTCTTGAACTGACTGAGCACGTAGCCATTGTACGTCTGGTAGATGAGCTTGCTCAGGAACGACTCGCGCATGTCGAGCAATTCGTGCGCGATTGGATCAGCGTGCTCAATCAGTGGAGTGTAAAGGCATTCGAGGATATTCGGATTTGCCTTCAGCGCCAGTGCGATAAACTTCTGCAACTCCCAGTAACACTCCTCGGTCTGTGGACTATCGAGTTGCTCGGGTACGCCATACAGCGACCATTGCATGTGAGCAGGCGCGAGGTAGATGCCGCGAACATCCGTGTCCGACGAATCCTCGTCGAGTCCGAATGCGCGCGAACCGACAATGCATCGATAGAGGATTCGATCCGACAGATCGTATTCTTCCATGACCGGCAATACTTCAACCTTCGACGGTCGGCTACCATCTACCGCCTCGAATGGCTCTCCTTGAATCTCGCGAAGCGGCGCAAACTCAGCCCGCAGCAGCGAAACCTGATTGCCGTCGGTGAATCGAATGCGGTATGCGTGCTCGTGATTGGTGGGCGATTTCACGATCACACCCACCGCCCCCAGCGGGTGAACTCCGCCGCTACGCGATTCGTCAATCGCTACCCGTGTCACTACGCGCGTTCCCGGCGAGAGAATTGTATTCGGGTTGAATGTGATGCGACGTTTCATGGTGGGGAGATTATACTCACTATATTACTCTGTGCAGACAGAAGACGAATGCTATGTAATCACTGGGCGATGATCCTGCGCAACGAGGTCGGCAATAGGCCTACGGCTTTCCACCGCGTTTAGAATGTTAATGGGATAATGGGTCAAACCTCTCAGAGGCGACAAAATCTTCCCAGAAGCATCGTACGATCCCGACCTGTATTGGGAGTTGCCTAAGCGAACTGCTTTTACTACTCAGGCCACTATTGGTTGAACATCGCGAGTTCTGTTATGCCGAGGTATTCCTGCTCAAACGGGCTTGACTTGTCCAACGGTTAACGGCCGCAGTAGTAACACGCAACACTGGCCGCCGAAACGAACCTTACCCCTGCTTTAGAGAGTTCTTTGAACACTTCGCAATTAAGACACACTTAAAGATCAAGCAAGAGAAAATAATCATCTGATTAGCCACTTCAAGAAAGTCGTTGGCAGAACCGACAAAAGGCAAGCCAACGGTCCTGCTGCTGGAGAAGGGTTTGATTGTTTTCGAAAATTAATCAACGAAATTCTCTTCGCCCTCAGCAATAGCCAACGCATGCTGCTAATCGATGAAAACTTTCAAGAGTCCTCGCGGACGACAAACTTTTGATTCATTACGGAATCCGGGGTGAACCAAACTTTTTGACAAGACCGAAAAGCGTTGAAGAAACAATCAGACCTGGCATTAATGCCGGAGCTTCAGCACAGCTGAGTTCACGGTGCTGAAGGAGACACCGTCAAAGGAAAAGATAAAACATGAACCCTCAGACGAATCGCAGCCTTAAAACGCAGGGCGATGATGGCACAGCAAAGAGCTTTTCGCTTCTCAAACCTCCCGCAATTGGTGCCCCATACGTTCTTTCTTCGTCTTGAGGTAGAAATGGTTATGCTCGTTAGGAGCGATGTCGATGCCGATCTGCTCCACGACGCTTAGGCCATAAACTTCGAGTCGACTGATTTTCTTTGGGTTGTTTGTCAGAATCTTGAGCTTGCTCAGACCCAAGTCGCGAAGGATATGCGCTCCTACGCCATAGTCGCGCCGATCCACCGGTAAGCCCAGTTCCAGGTTTGCGTCGACCGTATCCAACCCCTCGTCCTGCAATTTGTATGCGTGCAGCTTTTTGGGCAACCCAATACCCCGGCCTTCCTGACGCAGGTAGACCACAGCGCCTTTGCCTGCTTCGGCAACCATGCGCATCGAGATTTCCAGTTGTTCGCCACAGTCACACCGCATCGAGTGAAACACGTGACCCGTCATGCACTCCGACTCCACACGCACCAACACCGGTTCATCGTGCTGAATCGGCTGACCCGTCGCGTCCAGATCGCCCACTCCACCCATGCAAAGCGCCAGGTGCGGTTCAGCATCGACGGGCGATTGATAGGAGATCAATTTGAATTCGCCATACGGCGTAGGCAACTTGGTCACTACGCCACGTTGGACAAAGTGCTCGCGTTGCATGCGATACTCAATAATATCCGCAACAGTGTAAATTTTCAGGTCGTGCTTTCTAGCATAAGGAATTAGATCGGGTATACGGGCCATGCTGCCGTCATCATTCATAATTTCGATCAGAACGCCCGTCGGTCGAAGACCCGCAAGTCGGCACAGATCGACCGAACCTTCAGTCTGTCCCGCGCGAACCAACACCCCACCGTCCGCCGCCATCAGCGGGTTGATGTGGCCTGGTCTACAAAGGTCGCCCGGTTGGGTATCCGGCGCACAAGCCACCTCGATCGTCTTCGCCCGATCTGACGCGGATACACCTGTCGTAACGCCGAACCGACTATGGGCGTCCACGGTTATAGTGAATGCCGTACCGAACGGAGTGGGATTTTGGGAAGATTGCAGGTGTAAGTTCAGCTCTTCGCAACGTTTGCGCGTCATCGGCAGGCACAAAACGCCGCGTCCTTGCTTCAGCATGAAATTGATATTTTCCGACGTAACTTTTTCCGCGGCCATGACGAGATCGCCTTCATTCTCACGGTCCTCGTCGTCGACCAAAATGATCATCCTGCCCTGCCGAAGATCTTCGAACGCCTGCTCGATGGGGGCGAACACGGTATCGTCACGCATCATCCCGAGATGTTCCTTCCTGCGATTTTTCGTGTTGGGCGGCGTATCTGGCACCAAGCCGGAGGTAATCCGCTAATGCCAGTACGGCTGAAGCACAGACGAGCCACCACATTACCGGAATGGCCCGCTGAAGGGCAATTGGCAAGTCCGGTGCCACCAAAACTCCGGCTACCATGACCGCTTCCATGGCGGTGCACAGCTTACCAAGAATTCTAGGCGAGACGAAATATGTCTCTGTGAGAAAATAAATTAGGACAAACCCGAGAATAGTTATCACATCTTTGCCAACCAGGATCACAGGCACCCAATTAGGCAGGGTAAAACCCGTCACGGACGTCGGTTCGATCGCAAGCAACACAACGGAAACGGTGATGAGTAGCTTATCTCCGATGGGGTCAAGGAATTTCCCCAGGGCGGTTTCCTGTTTGAGCTTCCGCGCGAGAAAACCGTCCAGCCAATCGCTCCCCGCCATGAGCACGAAAAGTCCGAGTGTAATGTGGCGGACGTGTGGCCAGCCTGCGTTGAGATTCAACAGACATATAAGCAGCGGAATGATAAGCAGAATACGGGTGATGCTGATTCGATTGGGCCAATTCAGCCAGTCGCGAGCTTTGACGCCAGTGCTACGGTCGTTTCGCAAATGCTCTTCCCGCACGAGTTTAAGGTTATCCTCCCGAGTCACCGGCAAGGAATTTCACGAGACCACGTTCCCCCGTCGGTTGCTGATAAATGCGATAGGTTCCATCTGTTTCAAAAATGATGACCGCTGGCGTGTCGGTCACACCAAGCTCATCAGCCAACTCTCTGCACTGTTGCGAGACCGTACTGAGTTTACAGTGAACCATCTCCTGACAGCGCGTGTAAACGCTCGGTGATTCGAGCATCGTACGGATTTTGCCCCACTCGCCAGGAAGCCAGTGATAAAGCACAAGCAGTAATGGTTTTCCCGAATTGCGAGCCAGTGTTTGCGCTTCATCGAAATCATCGAGCCACCGATACGGCTCGGAGCGTGGGAGGTGCATTTTATTGGCGGGGATTCGCCGTTCACCGCCGGCTTGTTCGAAAAACGCACGAACGGCTTCGACCGACACGATACCTTGCGCAGATCGATACGTACCTTCCGGATAAACAATCACTAACGCAGGTGTTCTGCGAACGCGAAATTGCTCAAGATAACGGCGATTGGGTTCGTAATCGCTATAAAGCACGCATTTGACCATTTTTTCCGTGGCGGATTCAATCTCCTCATCCGCCAACACCGAAACGACGGCCTGATTCCGCTTATGTTCGGGATGCTTGTAGAGAATAAGCATGGGTTTTTGAGAATGTACGTAGAGGGCTTCGGCAGTTTCGTAATCGGCAACCCAACCCCCCAAGAGAAACCGACCGAGAGTGGAACATCCGATGCCCCCCGCTGATAGCAATGCGGCGATTATCAGAACAAGCGCCCACATGCAACGAACGCGTCCTATGAAAAAGTGTGGCCTGAGTCCCATGGGCTGTATTGCTCCTCACTAGATTCGCCTTTGGTGTAAGTCAATTTATGCAAAATGGTGCGCCGAATGACCCACTTCCCAAAACCGGATTGATTCGTGAGTGTAGATGCAAGCGCCACGCGGAGCAACTGAAATCGGGATGGTAGAGGATTCGATCCGAAACGGCTTTGGCCCGATCTATTGGCCACCGATTGAGAGAAGACTGTTCATAGCACCAAGCGTGTCCACTCGGTCAGCGAGGCCTGCCTCTAAGAGATCATCCGCTAGCTCTTTCGCTATCTGTGCAAACCGTTTCCGGTTGGCCAGGTAAGCCTTGACTATCCTTGGATCAAAGTGCTTGCCGGATCCTTCCACGATAATGTTCTCGGCTTTTTCGTGAGGCATGGCGTCTTTGTAGACACGCTTGGTCGTGAGGGCGTCGTAAACGTCGGCTACGGCGGCTATTCGTGCGGCGTGCGGTATTTGCGTGCCCACCAGCCGCTCCGGATACCCCGCGCCGTCCCATCGTTCGTGATGGCTTCGAGCAATTTGCTCGGCCATTCGCAAAAAGCCCGCAGCATTCGGTGAGCGCTCGATGACCGAACGGATTGTTGCGGCGCCAATTGCAGCATGACGCCGCATGATTGACATTTCCGACTGATCGAGTTTCCCTGGTTTGAGGAGGATGGAATCAGGTATTGCAACTTTGCCGATGTCGTGGAGCGGCACCGCCCGAGCAATGTGAGCGACGAACTCCTCGTCGATAATGTGGCTGTACTCCGGGTCCTTGAGCAGTTCTTCAGCAAGAACCACACAGTACCTTGAAACACGTTCGAGGTGTTTGCCGGTGTCGTTATCGCGGTATTCTGCAAGCGTGGCCAATGCGGTAACGATCGAATCGCGGGCTTGGTCCCGGTCGCGACCTATCACACTGTTCTGAATAGCGGAGGCTGCCATGTTACAAAGAAGGTCCAGGTACTCAATGTCCATCTCATCGAAATGGCCAAGATCATGCCTTGAACCAAGACAAAGAACACCAACGGCCTGATCGAACGAGTGAATCGGTACGATCGCGAGAGGTTTGGTCGCGAAGATCGGCTGTTCCGGTTCGGCCATGAACTCCGGCACCTGATCCGCCTCGTTGCAAACGACCATGCCCTTGCCCATGAACACATCGCCAATCACACTACCGTGAACCGGCAGATAGACTTCATCGCCAATAGTATCGAAACCGAATCGGCGGTGCAGCTTGAGTAACTCTCCTTCTTCCGTCGGAAGGAAGATCGCAAGGTCCCGGCAACAGATTAGTTCAGCGCTCGCCGCGAGGGTCTGCTCGATCACCTGTTCAAGGTTCAAAGCGAGCAGCAACCGCCGCGAGAAATCCAAAAGAAGATCCATGGAACGTGCTTGCTCGCCGCGTACACCGACAGTTCCACGATTTCCTTCTTCATGCAGATGGATTTTCATCAACGCCCGGGTCAGACCGGCGAAAGTTTCGGTGGCGATTTGCGGCCCGGTCTCGCAGCGCCGGCTATCAGACGTACAGACTTCACTAACGATTGCCAAAGGTACACCCGAATTTGTCGAACGACCCTCGCCCGTGTGCAGGGAGCAACCCCCTACCGGTAAAACATCGCGAGCGATGATCAGGTTGGGGGAGGACTGGTCCAAGCTTTTCATGACGTCGTCGCGCGGCGAAGCCGTAAGAACGTTGCACCCGGCGTCTGTAAGGTATCGCGTCGCGATCTGCCTGCTTGTGGGTTCGTGATCTACCAGTAACACGGTTAGTGCTTTTTTCTTCGGGTTTCCCGTCTGCTCAAAAGGATCAAATTGGGACTCGGCATGTTCAGTCGTTTCGGAAATTTTCGCCGGTTCAACTTGATTTTCTGAATGATCCGAGTTAATCCGCTGGCTATTCGCAAGGCAAACGCGGTTTCTACCGGACCGCTTGGCATCGTAGAGCGCTTCGTCTGCCGACTTGAGCAAATCATCCATGGATTCCATCTTGGGTGTCTGATCCGCGACGCCGAGACTGACGGTCACGTGATAGGTTCCACCATCCGGCAGGGGAATGTCGAGATTCTGCACGGTAGAGCGCAGCCGTTCTGCTGCGATGGCTGCCTCCGAAGCCTTGGCTTTCGGGCAAAGAACAAGAAACTCTTCTCCACCGATGCGGCTAAGTAACTCCTCTTCGCGCACGGCTTTTTCCATCGCATTCGCAACATGCACAAGAACCGCATCACCCGCATCGTGCCCCAACGTGTCGTTGACCTTTTTGAAGTGGTCAATGTCAAGCATGATGCAAGCGACATCATGGTTGTGTCGCTTGGCGGAGGACCAGTATTCCTGCATGCGCGCCATCGCTTCCCGGCGATTCGTCAATCCGGTAAGTTCGTCCGTGGTGGCGATGACTTTGAGTTTTTCATTCGCTGCGGCCAGTTTATCAGCCGTAAGAGACATCTCCGCGTTGACACGATGTACTTCGCGGGCGCGACGGTCCACGTCACGTTGCAACTCGACGATCCGTTCGGCGGCGCGGATTCGGGCAAGCAACTCTTTTCGCTGGAATGGTTTCGTCAGGAAGTCGTCCACGCCGGCCGTGAACGCGTCTGTGATTCGATCCTCGTCATTGTAAGCGGTGATGAGCACGACGTAGACGAAACCGCAGGCTTCGTTGGAACGAATGGCACGGCACAGGTCCATGCCGTTCATCTCAGGCATTCTCCAATCGGTGATGACGACATCCGGACCTAACTCATACACGAGCCTGATTGCCTCCGAACCATTCGAGGCAGTCAAGACTTCGTACTCCGACTTCGCCAGGTACCTGCTGAGCAGCATGAGCGAAGACGGATCGTCATCAACAACCAAAACCTTGATTTTTCCCGACTGACTCATCTTGGTGCCGAACTTTCCAAATCGAAACAAGCGCTGTCGCGAAATCGCGGAGCGTAAACGCACACCCTTAGGATCTTTCCAAACTCAGACACTGATGTGCTGATTCGAAAAACTCGCTAATGAATCGGCACTTCAAGATATCGAGTTCAGCGTACGAATAACGCATGTTTGTATCGACGGTTCGCCCTGGTCAGGTGAGCTTGCCCGGATGATTCCGTTTGGCTCACGAATGCTGAGAATCACGGTTTGCGCTACGGAAAATGCCGTTTTTGATTTCCATAACTGGCACAATTCAGCGCGACCGCAACTCCCTTTATCGGGCTCCGAATGATCTGTGGCAGGCTTTATTTTCTACCTGTATTGGCCGATAGAAAGACTAGTCCAGCTTGTGTTCCTGAACGTCAGCCGCCTGCAAACACCGATCATCAGCGGTTAGGGCTACGGTCGCAACCCCTCTCGAACGCAAGCACCCAACCTTTGCGGCAGCACCATTGGAGTTGTCCAATAACGGCCAACGTTCCATTAGCCATGTTGTGAAGGTATAGATCTACATGACGAATAATGGAGAGGAACTACCTTGAACGTCAATTCACAGCATCAACCAAAATCTTTGGTTTCGTTGTGCGCACCAATTCTTGTGCTTTGCGGCGGATGGTGGATTGTATCACAGTCACTTTTTGAAACCACGAACACACTTGAAACGTATGAAGCGTCTCGTTTGGCCAGCTCAACCACACTGTCAGGGTTTGCAGCAGGGCTTGCGGGTGTGGTTGCGATGCTCTGGTTGTGGCTGCGTATAAGAAAGCGGGCACTGCATAGCGAACAACATATTGCGATTCTCGAAGAAAAGTTGAAACAGACAAAGAGCACGGCTCGTGCGAAATCGGAGTACGTCTCGAATATCAGTCACGAAATCCGCACGCCGCTCACAGCCATCGTCGGCTTTGCGGACACCTTGCTTGATTCGGAAATAGGCCAGCGCGACCAAGAGCGGGCCGTCGAGACGATAAAACGTAACTGTGACTATTTGCTTAAGCTTATCAATGATATCCTTCACTTGTCCAAAATCGACGCGGGCAAGATGGGGCTGACGCTCACGCCTACCGAGCCCGCCGTCCTGGCAAACGACGTCCTCCAGACACTCCAAAAACGCGCAAATGTCAAGGGACTGACCATGATCCTGGATACGCCGGACAACATTCCCCAATGTGTGAAGTTGGATCACATGCGCGTACAACAAATATTAATGAACTTGGTGAGCAACGCAGTCAAGTTCACTAAGGAAGGCTGGGTGGAGGTCAGCCTGGGGTGGCAGGCGAACAGAACCGCACCGCGTCTGGGAAATTTACAAGTCGTCGTTAGCGATAGCGGCCCGGGCATGGAAAAGGCGCAGCTTATCAGCGCATTCGAGCCCTACATACAAACGCACCTCCAAGACCCGAAAAACAGTGAAGGGACAGGCCTGGGCTTGTGTATCAGTCAGAAGCTGGCCCGATTGATGGGAGGGAAGCTGGAAGCCGAAAGTTGGATCAATCAAGGAAGCACGTTCAAGTTGACGATTCCGACCGAGGTTTGTGAATCGGCCGCCACAAGTGAACTCGTTCACTCACAACATTCACCTCTCACTCTCAACGAATCGCGAAATAGTTTTGATCTTTCAGGCAAGCGTGTGCTGCTGGCGGAAGATAGCAAGGATATCGCCAGGTTGGTAAATTTTATGCTTAGTCGCTTAGGCGCGGAAGTGGAAGTCGCATATAACGGCGAACAGACCGTTCGACTAGCCTTAGGTGGTGTCGATCGTGCTCGCCATTTCGACGCCATCATCATGGATATGCAAATGCCGATCATGGACGGATATGAAGCGACCAAAAAATTGCGACAAGACGGGCTGAAAGTTCCCATCATCGCACTCACTGCTTGCGCAATGGATGGAGACAGAGAACGCTGCCTGCGAGCCGGCTGCGATGCTTACCTCGCCAAACCCATTCACCAGGCCGCGTTATCCGAACTCCTGGAAACTGTTTTTAGCAACAAGGCGTTAAACAACAGTGCCGACAAGGATAAGGACGACCAATCACAACAAACCTGGAAAGAAAGCGCCCTTTGTGCAACTGGTGCGATATCCGTGTAGCGCCCGTTTTGTTCGGACGTCGCATTTAGCGCAACCTCCGGAAGGAGAGAACCACGACCACACCAAGCGCGAATACCAGCGTACCCGGCTCGGGGATGCCGTGAGCACGGACCATCCATGTGCCATTGAACGGTGTCTGCGTCATGTTGTAGAAGAGCGGCGAGCCTCCAAGGTTGTCCAGATCAATCGCGTCATCAAAGAAAATCCAAGACCTTCCGGCATCGGTATCCGGATCCATGCGTGCAACGCTCTCACCTTGATTCAGGTCCATCATGCAGGCGACAAAGAAACTCCCCGAAACAGTGGTTTCGGGAATGGATAGCGTAAGAAAGGTGTTCGGCGGCGTGGATTCGGTCAGTCCACTGGCTTGAATGAGAGGAACCGCATCCACCGGGCTGAGATCGTCGTTGGGATCTTCGAACACAACGAGCGTAAATGTCCTTCCCAAAGGAACGCTGCTGCCGAAAGAAACGGAAAGGGCATCAATGGTTTCGAAACCAGGCTGTACATCAAAAACGTTGCCCCAGAGAACTTCCGCGTCCCACTGTGAAGGCCCGATCGCCCAGTTTCCCGCACCATCGTCTAACGCATACTCGAAATCCGCCAAAGAAGAACCGACGAACAAACAAGCCGCAATCGCGCAATAGATAACTACTTTAAAAGACATGTTTTTCCCCTCAGATTAATTCGCATGCAATCGAAGAACTGGGCGATACAGGACTTGAACCTGTGACCTCACGGGTGTGATCCGTGCGCTCTAGCCAACTGAGCTAATCGCCCTACCAGACTCTAGGTATATCCAAATCGTGGGCGTTTAGCAATCTTTACCCCACTTACCCCACTGGAGAGGGGCGTGAATCGGAATAAGCGTGGAGTTCACCCCGGTAAGGCGTGATAAGCCGGTCTTGCAATCCCTGTGACTTTCAGTATATTGCGCGGTTCGACGCACGTGGCTTCAGGGAGGCGCCCAGATGTCAAAACCGAGTCGATCCCCCGTGCTGTTTGAGGTGCTTAACAAAGGCAAAGGGGTCAATGAACTCGGCGGAGGAAAAGGGCAGAGTGAAGCTGCAGAATCCGTTGATCAGCCCCAACAGGGCGAATTTACGCCTGATAAACCGGACAAGGATAGCGCGATCAAGCCCACCCAGATGCGTGATCGGCCGCTGGAATCCGTGGAAACGACGTCGTCGATTATCGACTACGAAGGCGACCGCATAAAGTTCAGCTTTAGCGCAGCGCTGCTAGCCACGGTATTGGGTTTTGTGATCGTCGCTTTGGCGGCGAGTTACAAGTTGGGGCATGATCGCGGGTATGCTGCCGGTCGTCATAATGGCCGGCTTGCTTACGAAGCGAGCGTGAAAGACGAAATTCAGGCCGTCCGTGAGGGGCCTGTTGAGTCTGACTTACTTGGCGATGGCGTGACGTTTACGGCGTCCCAGAGTGATTCGACTTCCGGTACGCAGGTATTGGGGGTGGCGACAGGCACCGGAAAATCAAACCCCACTTTAGATGCACCCGTTTGGGTGCGTGGGAATACGTATGTCGTTGTGCAGGTGTTCTTCGCGGACAGCGGAGAGGACGCGTTGATAGCCAAGGATTTCCTGGTCCAGCGGAATATCAGGACTGCGATCGTAAACAGGCCTGACGGGAAGCGTTGGCTGATCACAACGCAGGGCTATAATTGCGAAGACGCTGCTCAAAAGCGGATGTTGGATCAGTTGCTGGAACGTGTGCGGGAGGCGGGTCGCGCTTTTCGGGCGGCTGGCGGTAGATACGGGTTGGAAGGTTACCCAAGTTTACTAACGAGCGATTCTTGGGACGGAGTTTGAAGATATGTCGTTGGATAAGTCATTACGGTCGGCCAATACGCTGCAGCGTCATCGCAATGTCCTGACTCGCGCGGAACGAATCGTGCATCTGATGGACGTGGGCAAATGGGGCGACGACGCGAGTCCATTCGGCCTGCCGAAGGTCGGCCATCGAAAGGCCGCGCTCGGCAAGAAGACCAAAACCAAGAAAAAGACGGACGAGGGCGACGGCGACAAATAAGCTGCCCCGCGTCGTTGACCGTATGCATGCCCCTGCACGGACTCGGTTCGTCGAGATCGTGCAGGGCGGTTTTGTTTACACACACACCGACAGGATCATACTATGAACCCGAACTCATTCCTCGCGGAGCGCGTGCGGCATATCGGTTCTTCTGGCATTCGACGCGTGTTCGAACTGGGTGCGTCTCTTAAAGATCCAATCAATCTGTCCATCGGTCAACCGGACTTTGACGTGCCGGAACCTGCGAAAGTGGCGATGAAGCGCGCTGTCGATGAAGGCCTTAACGGTTACACATTAACGCGAGGCCTGCCCGCGCTGCGGGAGCGTATCGCCAAGCAACTCAAAGATGATTACGATTGGGAGCCGGATGTCTTCGTCACATGCGGCGTGTCTGGAGGATTAATGCTGGCACTGCTCGCCTGCATGAATCCGGGAGATGAAGTGATCTTCCCTGATCCGCATTTCGTCTCGTATCCGTACTTGATTGAGTTAGCAAACGGCAAACCGGTCCGTGTGCTCACGTATCCGAGTTTCAAGTTGGATTGCGACGCGATCGAACGCGCGATCACTCCCAGGACGAAAATCATCCTCTATTCCTCCCCGGCCAACCCAACGGGCATAGCGTACACGGATGAAGATTTGAAAGCGTTGGCGAACCTTGCGAGGCAGCGTGATCTGTTGATCGTCAGCGATGAAATTTACTCTATGCTCACCTTGGACGGCCCGCGTTTGAGCATTGCCCGGTATGCGCCAGAGCGGACAATCATGCTGGGCGGATTTGGAAAG
>JANQHN010000320.1 GCA_028282665.1 Phycisphaerae bacterium
GGGTACAAAAGAAGTGCTTATGGAGGTGCTGCAACTGATCGACTACTACGATCTGTACGGCAGCGTTTCTTATCCTAAACGCCACGATCCGGATGAAGTCCCGCTGATGTACCAGATGGCGGCAAGGACTAGGGGGGTGTTCGTCAACCCTGCGTTTACCGAGCCGTTCGGTCTTACTTTGATTGAATCGGCGGCAAGCGGGTTGCCGATTGTCGCGACGGAGGACGGTGGGCCGATTGAAATTCTGGAGCATTGTCAGTCAGGCCTGCTTATCGATCCTCTGGATCACGAGTCGATGGGTGACAAACTTCTCGACGCTTTATCCGATGCGAAGCGTTGGAAGAAATGGTCGCGCAGCGGACTTGCGGGTGCGAGGAAACATTTTTCTTGGCAAGCGCATGCACAGAAGTACTTGCGCGTCGCTCATGCGCTGGTGCATAAATCCCAGAACAGACGTGTCGGACTTCGAGCGATGCGTAAACTCGTCGCAGCGGATCGGTTCCTGTTATGTGATGTGGATGACACGTTGATCGGTGAACGCGAGCCGCTGGATAAATTAGTTGGTCTGTTGGATCAGGCTGGCGGGCAGGTGGCGTTCGGGATTGCGACCGGTCGCAATAAAGACTTGACGCTTGAAGTGCTTAAGGAATGGAACGTGCCCAACCCGGCGTTGTTGATCACCGGCGTGGGGACGGAAATCTACTACGGGGTGCATCTCGTGCGCGACCGCGGCTGGGACAACACTATTCGGCATCGCTGGTTTCCCGAAGCCGTTCGGGAGTTGTTGAAGGACGTGGAAGGCCTCGATTTTCAATCGGAGGAGGCGCAGACCGAGTTTAAGGTGAGTTTCGTGGTTGACCCTGATCGAATGCCCAAAGTGCCTGAAATCCGCCGCAAGCTTCGCAAAGCGAACTTACCATCCACTGTCGTCTATTCACACGGCAGTTATGTGGACATTTTGCCCGTCCGCGCGTCCAAAGGAAAGGCGTTACGCTACTTCGCCCTAAAGTGGGGAATCCCAATTGAACGATGTGTAGTAGCGGGGGACTCGGGCAATGACGTAGAGATGTTATCGGGCAACACACTCGGTATCGTTGTCGGCAATCACGACGACGAGGTTGCCAAGTTAAAAGGTTACCCGCGGGTGTATTTTGCGGAAGGTCGGCACGCGTGGGGTATCTTAGAAGGTCTGGAGCACTATGATTTCTTCAACGAGCCCCGCAATCCAAAGCAAGAGCCAATGGTTGATGATTGACTCACTTTCGACATTTCTTCAAAAGCGTCGTGATGATGCCTACTCGTACATGCGCAGGCTTACGGCCCTTGATAAGCCGATTGTACTGCGCAGCGAACTAAGCGATTTGTTCACGAGCGTTTGCGAGGACCATCCTGAGAGTCGGCTGGCAGATACGCCGTTGGGCGAGATGGTCAGGATTGCGCAAGAAGCGGCGGTCGGCACGCCCTGGATTTATGTGGCTGTTCGTCCGAGCATAGGTCGATGGAACTACCTGCGCTTTCACCTCGAGGCTGTCGATGTCGAAGAAGTGCCAGTATCTGAGTTTCTCGCTTTTAAAGAACGTCTCCTCTCGCACGAAGGCAATCTGGATGAATGGGCGCTCGAGATCGACCTTGAGCCTTTCAACCGTGATTTCCCGCGCATGCGCGAAGCCCGTTCGATCGGGCGGGGCGTTGAATTTCTCAATCGCCGACTTTCGAGTTCGTTGTTTCAAAGTCTGGACAAAGGCGACGAAGGGCTATTGCGATTCTTGCGCGTGCACCACATGCAGGGCAAGCAGCTCATGCTCAACGGCCACATCAACGATCTGACTACATTGAGAC
>JANQHN010000348.1 GCA_028282665.1 Phycisphaerae bacterium
CAGCGCTGAGTTCTATGATGCTCACGATTGGTGCCATGATTATCGTTGCGCTGGTCTTTTCGGGCTATCTACTCTTTAAGCTTGGACGAACAATTCTGAAACCTCTGGCCGACTTAACCGAAGCTGCCCATCGCGTTGCACAAGGCGACTATAGCACTCGCTGCTCCATTACATCCCGGAACGAATTCGGGCTTCTCGCCAGAACGTTCGACTACATGGCTAGCGCGGTTCAACAAAGAAACAACGAGCTCAAGGAAACCTACCTCGAGCTCGAATTGCAACAGCGAGCCCTGGACGAACACGCCATCGTCGCTATCACAACCGCAAATGGGAAAACCACATACGTTAACGACAAATTCTGCAAAATAAGCGGTTACAGCCGGTCAGAACTCCTGCAACAACCGATGCGCGTATTCGGCGTTTTGCATAATTCAACGGACTTTTTTGACCGCATCCGCGATTCGATTGGATCGGGAAAGATATGGCAGGGAGAAGTACAGGATTGCAACAAAGAAGGTAAGCCCTATTGGCTTTCAACGACGATCGTACCATTCAAAGATGATCGAGGGCAGGTATCGCAATTCACGTTGATTTTCAACGACGTTTCCGAACGCAGGCGATTCGAGGACCAACTCCAGGAACATGCAAAAGTGCTCGAGGACGCCAACGCGAAGCTGGAAACGGCAACCAAAATGATCGAGGCGGCGAGTCGCGGCAAGAGTGAATTCCTGGCTAAAATGAGCGATGAAATGCGCACGCCGCTCAACGGCATCCTGGGTTTCTCCGACCTGCTGATCACTGACGAATACGCAAGCCCCGCGGAACAAAAAGAGTGGCTTGGCATCATCCAAACCAGCGGGCGGCGATTGCTCAGCATCATCAACGACATTCTCGAACTCGCTCGCATCGAAGTGGGCAGCATCGATATTGAAATTGTACGCTGTTCACCTTTCCGTATCATCGAGGATCTGGTTAATGAAATGGGTAGCGTGGCGTGCGCCAAAGGACTTCAACTTCTCACGCAATACAATGGTCCGATCCCCAAAGACATCCTAACGGATCCCGGAAAATTCAGGCGACTTCTCCGCAGTCTCGTAGACAACGCCGTAAAGTTCACGGAAGCAGGACAGGTTGTAATCTCTACGACGCTCAAAGGCGATGTCACCAATGCATTGCTCGAAATCAGCGTCGCGGATACAGGTCCCGGCATAGCACCCGAACGACTCGAACGAATCTTCGAACCTTTCAGCCAAGGTGGCTCGAATCAGCTGCGGATCGTGGACGGTACGGGACTGGGACTGACGATCGGAAAACTGCTTGCACAGACGTTACGCGGCAATATCTCAGCCGAAAGCGAAGTCAACAAAGGTAGTGCCTTTACAATCACGCTCGAATTAGGCTCGATCAAAGACGTAGCGCTGACGGACTACACCGGCACCGGGATCGAAAACCTCACCGCCCCCCTGCAACAGCAGAACAAAATGCCCAAAGAAATGCCACCCGAAGAAGAAGATTTGATAATCGGCGGTCCTAATCCTGCCACTTTACTTCCTCCGGAATTACGCACGCTTGACGAAGCTTGGCAAACGAAGGACCTGGAATCGATCTCTTTTCTTATGGAATGGCTGGCGAGTGACGGTGGCAAAGCCGCCGGTTTGGGCGCCTATCAAAAAATCGCTAAAAAGCTGATTAATTTGCTTGCCCAGGATACGAGGAACCACACCGATGAAATAGAAAGCTGCATCAGGAGAATCCGCGAATTGGCAAGCGAAAATGCCGCGAAAGCTCAACACCGAACATCACCGGACGCGGCCTCCATGATCACCAACAAAGAACCGTGTGATTCAAACAATCAAGAATCGAGCTCCAAGTGCGAAAACTTGACTGATGGTGAGGGAATCTGACCTCACGACACCCGAAGCAATAGCTGCTGCCAAATACCGCATTGCCCAGCGTAATCAATGACGCTGGAACGAACCAAAACCTTACTGGCTGACTATGGCAGTTTCAATCCAAGCGTAGCGTTCAATGTCGACTTAACAGCAGTACAAAACACGGTGTCGGACGCTTACACCCGGCTAGAGCTTGCTCTAGGGCACTTGATTCATCCATGCCACTCAGTAAAGTACGCATCTTGCACTTGGCGGGGTACAAGATACCATTATCGACGCCTTACCGCCGACGTAGCTCAATGGTAGAGCACAGCTTTCGTAAAGCTGAGGTTAAGGGTTCGACTCCCTTCGTCGGCTTTCCACACTTTTGGAGGCTTGAACCGTGAACTGGATCATCAATACGCTGATCTTCCTGCTCCTCGCTTTTCCGCTTCTCGCCCTATACTGGTGGACTTAGCGCAACGCTCCATGGCCTGATCGTTGCAGCAACCTCCCGCCATAGCAGTGTGAATCAATGCATAGCATCTTGGGCGGGCTTTCTTCACTGCAAAACAAGGCACCAAACGCCACGCTTGGCTGGAGCTTGTTCCAAGACCGGCTGCTCCCATAAAAAAATCCACACCTGCCTCAGGCACCTGTAACAAGAAACACACGAACCTGCCCGGGGCCATGTACTCCCGTGATCAAGATGCCGTCGATATCCGCGGTCTTACTGGGGCCTGTGATGAGAGTCAATGCGGCAGGCAGACTGTTTGGATGCAATTCCCCATACAGATCCACCAAATCCGGAATGAGCATCGAGACGGGCACAATGGCAATATGTACGGGTGGAATTAAACTTAAGCTTCTCGGACATTCCGGGCCGCTAGCCGTCACCAGGCTCCCGGTTTCGGCGATTCCCGCATCGACGCCCGTAATTCCGACATCTAAATCGAACACGGTCTCAAGCGCCGCCTCGGCGGGTATGAGTTCGACATGATCGACGGACATTCGAGCAAGCTCATCAGACCAAAAATGCCCCTTCTCAAACCCGACCCGCACGGTCCGGTTCACCGTTCCGCCAATCTCTCCCAGAAAAGACGCGATGGCATCTAAGGCATTCGATCGTTCAATGCGGCTTACTTTCATACCGGCATTCGTCGCTTGGCGGCAAAATAAATCGACCAGATCATATGCCTCGCCAACTCGCCGAGCAGAGTCCATAACCATATCAGGCGGCAGAACTGGGATTTTCAATTGTCTAGGCCGTGTCATCGGTTACCACTCCTCGTTCTCGGACTGGCTTAGTGAGTCACGCCACAATCGCCTGAATGACTTTGCTGCCGGTACACGAACATCGCGATACATGGTCCAACTCGAAAAAGGCCAAGGAAGTGACCGAATCCATCCCTCGTGATTCCACAAGCGTAATCCCAGCCTCATGATACCTTGGCCTACCCTATACCAAAATGACGAACCTAACATCCGAAAAGCCAATTTGAATCCCAGGTTGCGCGTGATTCCCACGGTCCGCTGGCCTACCTGACCGGAACGCAACCTAATCAGAAGCTCCGGAATGTCGATGCGTGCAGGACACACTTCACGACACATGCCGCACAGGCTCGAAGCTTGCGGCAGATCGCTGTAGTGCTCAAATACCTCGCTCGTATCCGCAGACATCAAAAGAGGTGAAATCAACTTACCGATAGGTCCCGGATACACGCCGCCATAAGCATGACCGCCTATGCGCGAAAAAACCGGACACGCATTGAGGCACGCACCACATCGTATACACCGCAACGCCTCCTTGAACTCGCTGTTTAAAATCTCCCGCCGGCCGTTGTCCAGCAGGACCACGTGCAAATGTTCCGGGCCATCTGCGTCCGAAACCCGCTTAGCCCCCGTCAACAACGATGCATACACCGTGATCTGCTGCCCGGTGCCTGATCGCGATAAAACTTTCAAAAATGTTGGCAAGTGTTCCAATCGGGGAATCAGTTTTTCAATACCGATCAAGGCAATGTGGACGCGAGGCCTGGTTGTGCAATAACGCCCGTTCCCCTCGTTTGTACAGATGCAGATCGACCCCGATTCCGCTACAGCGAAGTTGGCACCGCTTATGCCCAAGTCGCACCGCGCAAATACATCTCGCAAATGACGGCGTGCGTGCATCGTCAATGTCTCCGGATCTTCCGTGTACGCCACCCCCAATTCGCGCTCGAAAATTCTCGCAACATCAAAACGATTCTTGTGGATGATGGGAGTCACAATGTGAGACGGGCGATCGTCATCAAGCTGAACGATAAATTCTCCCAGATCCGTCTCGACAACGTCCAACCCGCCAGCCTGCAAAACTCCATTAAGATCGATCTCCTCAGTAGTCATTGACTTGACTTTAACGCAGATACGTGATTTCTCACGACGCGCAATATCCGCAATGATCCGACATGCTGATTGTGCATCATCGGCATGATGCACGGTTCCGCCATTCGCCTGCACTTGATCTGCGAACTGTTTTAGGTAGACCTCCAGGTGATCGAGCGTGTGCTGTTTGATTTGTGCGGCGAGGTCGCGCAGATCATCGAATCGATCCACGTCTTTGACGGCCTCCGCGCGAGCAATCATTTTTTTTGCGGTCGTTTGTTGGATCGCGACACGCTGCGCTTCATTCTTAAGTGCTGAGTCGACATTCTTTGCAAACCATGCCTTCTTACTACTCACGAGTGGCTACCTCTCGTTTTTTTCTCAGACTACCTCGCCATGTCATCTACCGGCGGATAATCACTCATAAGCCCCAATGACTCCGCAATCACCTCGGCGACATGGGCGAACCGCACCGTATGCGCACAGCGCCGCGCAGTCCCCTCAATCGTCATCGAACAGCCGGACTCGTTCACCACCGCCACTTCAGCTCCGGTTTCCACGATTCGCGATGCCTTGTCGCAAGACATCGCGTTGCTTATTTGCGGGTACAGTACACCAAACGCACCACCAAAACCGCAACATTCGCCCATCCGAGATAACGGCCGGTAATCGACGTCGGGCAACGCCTTCACCAAAACCTCTGTCTCCTCCACAGTAGCAATACCGCGCGTGTGGCAACTGTAGTGCAACGTCACGGAATGTGGATACGATGCCCCGGCTTTAGCTGGATTGAACTCTACGACGTCCTTCAAGAATTGCCCGAACTCATGGCATCGACCGGCCAAAGCGCGTGCCCCTGCCGCATAAGCATGATCGTTCGCCAGCAGTTCCGGCAGATGATGCTTGACCATGTTTGCGCAGGAAGCGGAAGGCGTAACCACAAGCCCGTAACCTTCGAACGCATCAATGAATCTGCGCCCCATACAAGCCGCTTCATCGTGAAAGCCGTTGTTGTAAGCTGGCTGACCGCAACATGCCTGGTCCGGCGGAAATTGCACTCGATATCCCAAATGCCGCAGAACACGCACGACAGCCACCCCGACACGTGGGTGGAACGTATCGGTCAAACATGTAACAAAAAGGGCAACATCCACAGTTTGTATCACTCCCGCTATGTGATGCCGGTGGCGAAACCAATCCGAAATTCTAGCCAACGTCAAATAGGGAACCGGAAAAATGAATCGATTGATTCGATCACTCCATGACTGAGGACCTCCTTTGCAGGATGCATGCCCGTCCGTCAACAGTCGCCGACCGTAACCGATCATAGCTGGCTCGTAAGGTGACTCTATCGAATGGGTAACCGGTTGTGGGTTGATGGAAAGCAACGTCCGTGCTTAAATCAGGACACACACAGGCAGTATCGCACGTACCCCCCTCCTCCTATCGAGCATGAAAGCGAGGCACGGATGAGCAGCAAGAAATCCAAGCGTTGGCCTAAGTGGAAAATTGTCGTTTCATTTGCTTGCTGTACGGCTACGAGCATCCTACTCTACCTTGCTGGATTCATGGTCGAAGGTCAAGAAACTGCTGACATCGACTCCACGACCCAGCCCTTGCTGGATTTCGCCACTTTGTTGCTCATGTTTAGTACGGTCGCAGGCCTGCTCGCCGTTCTGTGCCTGATATGGTTGATTTACCGCATCCGTCTCTCAAGAATCCCTCCTTGGGAGCGAGGAAAAAGAGGCAAGAGGCGGTGATTTTGAGTAGAAAAACCCACCGTTTAATAAATCGAATCCTCCATCCCCTTTCCAACACTTCCTTTTGTTTACTTACAAACGAAAATTAGGCACCGGTAACTCTTCTTCTACAAACGGCGACATTTCTTGACATTAAGCGCGCGATTTGAATATCCTCAAATGGATATGCGATCTTCATGGTGCGTGCGCGGACACTTCAGTTCGAACGCCCGACAAGAAGCTCGACTCAATAATAGCGCACATTTCACTGCACGCTTTACAGGGAGGAACGATGAGATTACTCAAAAAAAACGCACCGGTGCTGCGCACCGCTTTGCATTGCAGCCTGGCTTATTTTCTTTTTTGCCTCTCATTTACGCAAGCGGACACCACGCTCCCGCGTTTTTTCGGCGAATTCACGGACTACAAATTGGAGAGCGGCGTGCTCGTCAATAACTCGGATGCCCACCAAGTCGTCTTCGCACATTCAGTCCAAGTGAAACGCGCTGCGTGGTTGCGGATTTATTTCGCACACTTCAACCTGGACAAAGGCAGTTACATACGAATGACCTCTACTTTTGATGGCGAGGTGCAGGAACTTACGTTCTCTGAAGCGGCGATGTGGAATTTTTCGTCGGCTTACTTTAACGGAAACGAAATCCTGTTGGAGGTCGTCGCCGCTCCACACACCGAAAGAAATCGCATTGCGATTGATCGACTAGGCATCGAATACCTGCCGGAAAACGTGGATCTCGGTTTTCCATGCGCAGATGACAACTGCGGTATTTGTGGGAACGATGATCGCATTCCCACCAATGAAG
>JANQHN010000362.1 GCA_028282665.1 Phycisphaerae bacterium
ATCAGGTCTACTGGTACACGGACGAGACCAATACCGCCGCCCGGCGCCTCTACGACCGCATCGGTCAACTCACCCCCTTCATCCGCTACCGGCGCTGAGGGGTCGGTCCACGGCCCGCCGGTCGCGGTTGTTCCGTACGGCGTTCCCTTTGATACCGTTAACTAAGTTTGGTGTCCGCAGAATTCCACGGACCTCAAATTCGTTCATATAAGCTCTATGGCGTCCGCTTGCGGACCTTTCGTATTGAACGCCGGTTCAAAACGAACCTTCAGTCCGGGCTTCATTACGAGCCGACCAAATTTCGATCCGGGACAAAAAAACGATGGATAGCCGGGAACATCAATAAAGGCATAGCCAGTTTTCACCGCTGTAACCGTTCCACTCAACTTCATTGGCGAGGTTAGATTTTGTCGATCTATTGGGCGATACTGAATGCGAGCGGCTTCATCGGCAGGAAATTCCCTTTTATAAGCTTGCCCAAATATCTTCTCCGCAGGTGAAAACTGTCCGTCTAAAAACAGCATGCCTCCCAGCGTTGCAATAAAACGCGGATCGCTCAGCCCGTAGAGTGTGCTTAGTTGCAAAACAGCGATACATTTTGAATAGGGCTCGCCGATTGCTTCCATGCCTTGGGCGAGTTCAACACTCACACGAAATTCATCTGTATTGGCCTCTAGAACCGGTTTTAAGATCTCAACGGCTCGCTTGGCGTTTCCGGATCGTCGGTAAGCTCTACCGAGCAGATAGGTTGCAACAATGCTTGGGGGCGTACCGCTTGCTGCCTTTTCCAGAGCCTTCAAATATTGGGGCGCGTCGCCGAGTATCGACTGAATGCGGGAAGAGACGATCCACAAACCGTCTCTGACGCGGACTCGGCGCAATCCAACGGAGATCAACTCTTCGGCTCTGCTAAGGTACTCCGTTGCCTCAGTCGGATCATCGGTTCGCTTCGCCCAGTCAACGTAAAGACCAGCAAGTTGCTGATAAGCGTATGCGTCGCGGTCGTCCATACTTATGCATTGTCGAAATTCATCCTCACTCTGTACCAAGCGACGTCGCGCAATATCAGGGCTCTCTGTTTCTATCGCAAGTTGATTTAAAATAATCCCCTTCGTATGATGTAAAACTCGAAGTTTCGGATTTAGCTCAAGTCCCTTTTCTACTTGCGAGAGTGCGATGTTGAGTTTATTTGCCCTAGCCAACATCCGAGCATAATGCTGACGTACGTAGGGGCTTGTTGGGTCTTTTTGACACGCATTTTCGAAAAAGCGAATTCGATCGTCTAGCGTTCGAATGCTATCAACGAGACGGTCAGATCGAACAAAACTTTCGAACGCTTTGGCATCAATTCTGTAGTTCAGATTAATTTGGTTTAAGGCGTTAAGAATAATCTCTTCGCGCTCACCAGATTCGGCACACCGCTCCCAAACGACCGCAGCGATCTTTCGATGCCTTGTTCGAGCGGCGTAGTGCCCGTAAGACGGATCGATCTCTTCAAACAATACCACTCCCAACGTCGATTCATTAGTAACGGGATAAAGCTCGGTCAGAGGGACCCCAACGATTTTTGCTATCAAGGAATCGCGAATCATCGCTCCATGCTGATAAAAACAACTGACTACCAAATATAATTGTTGGCCAACGTCATTCGGGATTGAGCGAAACTCGTCTTCTAGTATTGCGTCGAATGCCTTGCCCTCGGTCGCTTCCCTGAGAGTGACGAGAAGTTCTTGTTGGTAATTTTGTTTGATGGCGGCGATTCGGAGTTCCGAACTGAGGGGGGCAAGCGCATTTAGCTCGTTATTATCTTCGAGTGATTTCAGAAGGCGGCTGATTTCGGGATCGCTAAGTGGTTCAATGATGAATTCACGTCCCGATGCTCGGCCATGTCTAACATAACGCCACTCATTAAGTCGCTCCCCCAGCAGAAACATGGCGGGACTTGCGATATCTCGAAGGCGATGGATAGCATTGAAAACGTTACTTGCGTTGTCTGCAGCGGCATCGATTACAAAAAACGGACATTCATCCGGAAAAAGGGATGCCGCAAATTCGATGTCGCCTTGATCGAGTGGCGTACCCTCTTTGTGTAGAAAAACGGATCCGGCTCGATCATTTACGAGGCGTGCCGCCAGTTGGCGAAGTATCGTTGTTGTTCCATAACCAGCGGGAGCCAATACAATCGCGGTTGAGGGCTGAGTAGCCGAACTTGTGCCATAATCCAAAAGAGCGTCGTAGACTTCGTCCTCTAAGTCCCGCTCAAAAGCGATTTTCTTTGCGATGAGACCCCAATTGGCTTTGTCGCCACGAAAGAATTCTCGAGTATTCGGGGGCATATGGAAATCGACTTGATTTACGTACTCCCAGGAATTGAGCAGGCGAGCGACAGCCGCAGGATGCAGATCAAATGCGGGTAAAAGTTCGGTCGGTACGGACGCTTGCAGCCGGCCAAGCGCGTCTGATTGAACTTTGGAACCGGCCAGCGCCAATGACGCGCTGTTTTGGAAACCTTCATAAGTGCATACGATGCTATCGATGCCCTTGTTTCGCAAAATCTCCTCGTCGAGAGGGTCAGTGTTAGGTGCGATCCGATATGAAGGGGGAAGTTTTGACGGAAAAAACTCAGACCTCATTTCTTCCAGAAGCGTCTTCCAATTTGGATCATTGTTTGAGTAGCCGATATATAGAAATGTGGACTTCGCAAATTCGATCTTCAAAACCTCAAACATCATCTCTCGTTGTTTGCGGAACTCAGCGTAATCATTCTCCGTGATGAGAATACGGGTCTGATCCGATCCACATAGGCGGCCGTGTAAATAGTAAATTGGTACCTGAAATCTTCTGTCGAACTCTGTTATCTGTGACGAAGAAGAAATCGGAACAGGGGTTTGCGGTGGACCTGAAGTTTGCGCGTATGCCCGTTCAATTCCATCGTCGTAATTTGTTGTGAATATGGCCTTCCAACGAACTGTGCAAAGCCAACGCATTGTTGGGTCTGGCTCAAGTCCGCATAGGCGCTTTGCCAAATAGGTTTCAAGTTCTGTCCTACCTTTTCTAATTTCGACAATTTGTGAAACCTTCGCGAGGTCCGTAGCATCACCGACGTCTATCTTAAAATGTTCGGCAAGCTCTCGTGCGAGAACGTTTCCAGTCGGCGCTTCGGCGCCTTCGCGTGACAGGTGGCGCCCAATTCCGGCTCCAACAAATAGTACACAGTCACCAGCCTCAAGTGCATGGCGGAGGCCAAGGGGTATATCCGGAAGAGCGGCATTAGGAGCCGCCCCACCGTTATCGTCTTTTGAGGGCATGTCACTAGCTCCCCCTTCTAGTAGACATTCAAACAAATACGAGGACGCCATAAGTAATAGAAATCCCAGGGCATTATACATAAATATGCACGATTTACGGGTTCAAACGGACCGCGTCCCTTTGCGGGGCCGGGCGGCGCCCGGTTTTTTCTCTCATGTCTTGCCTTCATCCGCCGTACGGGCCGGCGGCTCTAATCCAAAGAGATCTTTGCATAAATGTTTTGGGTGTGATTCTTTTTGCTTCTTTGATGGATTGGGGAGTTTGAGGGATGTCGCACCGTGACGTTGGTCAATTGAGC
>JANQHN010000401.1 GCA_028282665.1 Phycisphaerae bacterium
GGTTGTAAGCGGTACGGTGTAACGCCTGTGTGTCCCGTCACTGTAAAACAGGTGTAAGTTTTCACCGACCACTGCGCCACAATGGACGCGACCGGCCAAATCTGGAATGGGTAAGCGTCGAAAGTCGAGTTGTCCCTCTGCAACCGATCGGCCGTAAACAAACCGCAACAAAGACCCATCCTCGCCAAGTGTATGGCGCAACAACCAGACGATCCCCTTGCCACCAACCAACTCGATCGTAGGCTCCACTTCCTGTGCCCGGGCAGTTGCACGCGGCGCGTGGATACACTGAGTTGAAGCAACGATCAGACCAATGACAGCGAATATAGCCCGGGGATGGCGGTTGCGTCTGGGGTGATGAATTGTCCTGTTCAATTGAATGTCCATTCCAAAAGTTCGATCACAGGCACACGCGATCACTCGATAATATCTTCGTTGTCATAGCGAATGCCGAGCTTGTGCGGCGGGCGAAACGGCGGACCGTCCGCGCTAACACGAGGAAACGCCTTCCATTGCTTAATGTGAAATGTAAGTCGCGAACCGCTTTCAGGCCAATCCGCCATAATCTCGTGCGCAATCAACGGTCCATCTGTCTCTAACGGCTCATAGTTCGCGAGGGTTGCGTCCATAATGACCACACCGTCGCGATCTCGAAAGATCACCCTAGATACCAAGCGCGGGTCCCGGCGATCGAGCCAGTATTCCTTCGTAAGAAGCGGAACGCCGAATTCGTCTCGTTGAATAAACAACACTTGCTGATACGCGCCGTCGACACGCTGTACCGCGATGGGACGTTCTTTTGCGCCGAATGTACCATCACGAACACGTTCCGGAGTCATGCCAAAGCCTTCAATCGGCGTTAATCCTAGCGCTTCAACCATTTGGTCGGGCCTGACCAACATCACCCGGCTGCCAAGATCATCCAGGTAGGAAAGCGGGCGAACGTAGAGCGTGTTGTCCTGTCGTTGATTGAACCACCAGAAATGCTTACTGTTGCAACCAACGAGCACTTCCGTGCCGACCAGGCTTTCTAATTCCAGGCGGACGTGACCTTGCGGGTGATAGAGCAGAACCGCATCCAGATCGAACGAACGGCGTCCACCCCGTTCGTCCGTAAAATAACCGTTAACGTATCCGATCGCACGAACCGTATCGTCGATACGCTCGCTGTTTTGATTCACATGCGACACTGCCTGACGGGCCGGCAACACCGGTCCCGGTTCGATAACACGTGGCGGACATCCTGCGATCATGGCGGTGAAACAAAGTGCAAACGCGAATTCGAACATGTGTATGATTCGTGAACGATGCATCATGAGTCATCCTCGCCCGCATTCTCCTCAATGCTATTATCTTCCCCATCGCACAATATCGATACATTCTCATCCGTCTTTTGATCCGCGTCATCTAAATGTTCTTCGAACATCTCGGCCATGTCGCCATGCAGGATCGCGGTAAGCTGCTCGCTCACGCCGTCAATCTGATCGTCATTGAGTTCGGGGTTGATCACTTCGTGCGTCGATTTGTCGCGCATCAAGGTCATGCACCAATATTCTTCGCCGTTGCGTTTGGTGGACTTGTCATAACGCAAAAGACGTTTCCTCATCAGAATAAGCGCAAGCACAAATCGGAATTGAATGCGTAACGGTTCGGTTTCCGTCGATAGGCGCTGAAACAGATTCTCGAGCAGCGCGTCGTCGACCAGCAGCTGTTTTTTCTTTTCTTTGACGGGTTTTTTAGTCTTAAAAAAACAAAAACAACCATCCGGCGGACCTTGCCAGCGGTCCAGACTGAAATCAGCCCGCTCGAAAGAATCTCCCGCTTCGAAGAGAACCGTGTAGAACTCCTCGCCTTCCTGAATTTCTTCACCGGAAACACTGCATCGCCCGGTGGATCGCTCTATTTCATATTGCGGCATGAGTGGGCTACCGCACCTTTCTTCATATCAACAGGCTTTTTTTCCGAAAACACTTCGGCGCTTCCGCCATTGAAGAAGGATTAGCGCAGTACGTCAAGAACGGCCTGCATTCGGGTGGGTGTGTGAGGGAGAGTCCTGAATCTCGGGCGCCGTGTACAATGTTTTTGCGAAAGCGATCAAGTGCTGCAAGTGGTCACAAAAGGCGGAATAGTTGATCCGTTTGCGTACGTCGTCATTGAGCGCCCGGCCACCCAGCACGAGGGCTGCCTTTTTCTCCGCCGCACACCGGTAAAGTTCGTTGCCATCGTCCACCAGCGCCTCAGCGGAATCAGCGGTAGAGATACTGAGCCAAAAAAGCCTCGGTTTTTTGTCATCGATAGCTGCGCACAAGGTTTCGACAGGATGACCGGTGCCCATGGATTGCGCGCGCCAGCCGGCTTCGTGCAACACGACCTCCACCATCGTCGTAGGAATCGCATACGGGTCTTGAATCAGCGTTCCACCGAGTGCGTGTGGGGCATCGCGATCCGGCGTGCGAAGAAAAACCCGAAGTTCGTAGAGGATTCGCAACGTGATCTCGCACCCGAGGCGTTCCTGGTACACCTCTATATCGCCGTGCTGCCAACGCTCACCCAAATGGTGAAAGGTGGGAGCGACGACGCGATCACAAATATCGAGCGCAGAGTGACCGGCGAGATACAAATCAAAGCAGATCGTCCTCGCTTGTTCTTCGTCACCCAACTCCAACGCACGGACCAAACCTTCGACGGATCGGTCAATGACTGTTTCGCCCAGGCCTGTTGTCGAGGGCAAGCCCAGTACTTCCGGCCTCACAATCGGTTGACCTGTTTCCCGAAGAAACTGAATCACTCCGCTGATTGGGAGGCGACGGTGTCCCCCTGGCGTGCGCGCAAAAGGAATATGACCCTTGTCGCACCATCGCTTCAAGCTGGCCTCGCTGACTCCAATCGCCCGTGCCACTTGTTTTGGGGTCAATACATCCTTCATAGCTTCATATCGATCGCTTTGAACGATTTTAAGGTCTCCACTAACAAAGAACAAGTGAAAAGAAAATCGACCATCTTGTACGCCTATATGGGATTCCAAATCTTTAATTGAAGGCTAGCAACGATATTCTATCGCATCAAATGAACGATTTGAGCGAAATTTTTTGACGAATCGCCCGAGCGGCATATACTCAACAAGAACGATTTGAACGAAATTAGAGGCTTGCATGGTTACAACCTCGAACAACGAAGCAATAAAGCAATCAGCCGAGAAGATGCCGGGCCCATTGCAGTAAAGCTTTATAGTGGGCGTGCGACAAACAAGAACGCAAAACCTGCATCCATAGCGAAGTTCACTCTGCACAGCGGTTCGAGATTAAGCCTGCTGGATTCAACGGTGAAATGAATGGCACTACGGAGTGGTGCATGTCGCCCATCTAATCAAAAGCCCGTTCGTCACCCGCGAATCGGAAATTAGCTAGTCTGCGAATCGGTACGCGATAGGGATTTGCCCCTGGTTGAAATCCGGCTGTTACCTGCAGCCAAACTTTTTAACCGAACTTGGAGATATCTGATGAATCGACGTATGTATTCCACACTCGCCTTCTCTCTGATCGCCCTGCCGCTTGCAGGTTGTATGCCCACCACCAGCGAGCCGGAACAAGCCCGACTCCGCGTCACACACGCGAGTCCGGACGCACCCCCGGTCGACGTCTGCGCGGATGGCTCCGAATTGTTTACCGGAGCCGCTTTCCCCGTCACTTCCGCGTATACCACCGTTCCCGCGGGAACTTACAACGTAAAGATCGTGCCAGCGGACGCGGGATGTGAATCGGACGGCGTTATCGAGGCCATGCTCACGTTTGACGCAAACACCGACACCACTGTAGCGGCGGTGAATTTTCTGGACAGCATCGAACCGATCGTACTGGCAGACAACAACGCCAATCCCATGATGGGAATGGCGAGAGTGCGATTCGTACACGCAAGTCCGGACGCCCCCACGGTAGACATCACTCTGGACGACGGCACCACTCTGTTTGATGACATCGCTTTCAAGGAGTCTGCAGACTACATCGAGGTGGCGGCAGGAACGTACGCACTCGAAGTCCGCGACGACACTGGCGAGACCACGGTGCTCGCGCTGGGCGATATCGAACTGATGGACGAAGCGGTCTACACCGTATTCGCTATTGGTAGTTTGCAAGATGAAACTCTCGACGCCCTGCTCGCTCGGGACAACGAATAGAGATTCTGACGGCGATACGAATTCCGGACTACACGTAGCGTGTCGGGATCGAACGAAACTGACGAAGCCAAGCTTTTCACAACAAGGAGAGAGAACTGTGAAAACGAACATTCATGCAACAAAGATTTTGGTCACTCTTGCCGCTGCAACGCTGATGGTTGTAACCGCCCCCGCATTCGCCCAGTGCAGCTCGTCCAAAACCGCATCCGCGATGACGGCCGGAAGCACGCCGGATATCGTCGAAACCGCGGTTTCATCGGGCAAGTTCAACACGCTCGTCGCCGCGGTCAAAGCGGCCGGTTTGGTGGACGCGTTGAAAAGCGACGGTCCGTTCACCGTCTTCGCACCGAACGACGACGCTTTCGCGAAGCTGCCCAAGGGCACGCTGGATGAGCTCCTTGCTCACCCTGAACGACTCAAGGCGATCCTGCTGTACCACGTGGTGCCGGGCAAAGTGCTCGCAAAGGATGTTGTGAAGATCGACAGCGCCAAGACGCTGCTGGGTCAGTCGGTCACGGTCAATACGGAAAACGGTGTGATGGTGGACAATGCCAATGTCGTGACCACTGACATCATGACGAGTAACGGAGTAATCCACGTCATCGATAGCGTTATCCTGCCGGACAACGACATCATCGAGACTGCTCGCAGTGCCGGCTCGTTCAAAACGCTGCTTACGGCGATCGAAACCGCAGGCCTGACCGACGTACTGCGTGGTAACGGCCCGTTTACGGTGTTCGCTCCGACGGATGAAGCATTCTCCAAGCTGCCCGAAGGCGCGCTCGAGAAGCTCATCGCCAATCCGGATAAGCTCAAGGACATCCTATTGTACCACGTCGTCAGTGGAAAGGAGCTTGCGAAAGACGTCGTCAAACTGAAAAACGCAAAGACGTTGCAAGGTTCGAAGGTAGACATCGACACGAGCAGCGGCGTAATGATCGATAATGCCCGCGTGGTGAAGACGGATGTAATGACAACCAACGGCGTGATTCACGTTATCGATAGCGTGATTCTCCCTAGTAGCTAAATGATTGAAGCTGATAAGAAGTACCTTTCATCCGCGACGGATGAAACGAACCGCCGAATAGACCAGCGCCTTAATGACGCAGACAGGAAACGAAAAGGATTTAACAATGAAGAGCATCGATGTGATTGCAGCGTTGTTGGTGGTTGTTGGAGCATGCAACTGGGGCTTGGTCGGGCTGTTTGGCTTCGACCTGGTCGCTGCTTTGTTAGGGGACAGCAGCGCCCTGAGCAGGGTCGTCTACTCGCTGGTTGGCATTGCCGGACTGTTCCAGGCGATCCAGTGGAAAGCGATCCAGCGACGTTGGTCGAATGCGGAGCCCAGCTTCGCATAAGACGAACGAACGGTGCTTGGCGGCTCGTAACCACCGGGGGCCCGAGGGTGGCGAACTCCGCCAAGCACTGTACTTTTTCTTCAATTAGGGATTGGTTTGCTCCAGCTAAAGTCCACACAAACTTCAAACTCCCCATCCTGTGACTGGCGTAGGGCTCGGCGACGGAAAAACCGCTCGCCGAGCCCTATTGTTTTATTTGGAATATGGCGGGCGACCTCTTCGTAACCGATTTCTCGGGCACGTTCGCCTTGTATATAACCGCACCGACGTTCGGTCTGCGAATGATCGACAGCCTCGATTCGATTGACGTCACTAGACGAGGAGTGCAGCCAATCAGAGTTGGGCAAAGAAGCTCCCGCGGCTGCGAGTCCACTCAACTCGGGGCTGTTGCCTGACCAACGGCACTCAAACAACGAAGCCATCAAGATCACAGTTCGACCAATGGCTCTTCTAGTAATCACCTACGTCGTTAACAAACTCATAGCGGAAGTCGTAACAACCTTGTTCTTTCATCCACTTCAGCATGGCGGGCAGCCCGATCTGCGTATTCTCGAAGAGAACGGACAATTGGCCATTTGTTAGAGCGAACACATCACCGTATCCATAATTGACGGAATACCGCAAATCTTCGAAGGTGGGTTTAGTTTGACTGAAATCCATGGGGAGCATCCCCATCAACGGGCCATATATTGCTCTTTTTTGAGCGTTTTTTTCCTCATACTGCTTTTCCCATTCTTCATCGGTCAATTCCTCATGACTCGCGTCTTCCATCTCCAAGTCTTTGGTCCGCTGCGCGATAAAATCGTCGATAAAAATATCCGCGATCTTTCGTTTGATTGGAGCATCGGCGCTATTACGAATGCGATAAAGTTCTTCCAGATGCAGCTTGTGATACAGTTCGTCATACTTTTTGTGGAGTCGTTCGCTTTCGTCCGTGTTGTTGCGGCGTACTGCCCTGTCCAACTCTCCTTGCAACTGCTCCAATTCTTCGGATTCGATCGGATAGCCTGCATCGTGCAACTCCGCGTACATCATTCGCGCGGCCTCATGAGCCTGCTTTTCAGTTTCCGATCGTTGATCCAAACTCGGATCAATCCACGGTGGTATCAAGTACAAAGAGCTGCCTGCATCAAAATATCCATCGATTAAACTACCGACCCGCTTCCCCTCCAAACCCGCAGGCAACCGGTAGGTGAGCCGTAACATGGCGGTTGTTCCTGTAGCACCTTCGATGAACACTTTATCAGTCTGTTGTTCGATGCGTGAGAACCAGTTATCGATGCCCGCGCGATTATTCTCAGGAAATGAAAGCAGCATTGACGATCCCAGCTGCACGGCACATCCTTCTTCGGTTTGCGATTGGACAACCTCGTCATAAAACGTGCGGGCTTGGCGACTTGATCTAAACGTGGCGATGATCGTTTGACGCGGCGGTTCGCTTGTCGGTATCGAGCTGAGCCTCGAATTCGACTGCGACTCGCACCAAATTTCGATTTCCGCGGGCGCGACGGCGTAAGCCGCTGGACCACTATACCTGGCGAGTTGGTTGCGAAACCCTTCATTTTGCATAAAGAAAAGTAAGCCACCCACGATGAGTACGACAAGAAGCGACACGCCGTACAAAAAAGCGAACGCCAACGATGCAAGAATGCCCGGTGGCCGCTCCACCATACGTTCATACACCTGAAGAACAATATTAGCCAATTGCTTGGGAGACTTGATTTTGGAGTTCGTCTCAACCACGCGATCCGCAATAGTCTGCGCAAGGTGTTCGGGAATCCGCTGCTCGCTTGAAGTTTGCACAGGCGCCACGTTTAACGACATGGAAGCATTCTCATCCGTAATGCTCGAAGGCGGCAAATCCGTGGATGAACCGGACATCGGCAAGGTTACCGCCCTCGCAACCACAGACGATCCCACTGCAAATTTTTCCGCACGAAGCTCCGCCGCGAGTTTGCCTTGCCGATGAACCATAGGCACTGCAACCAACAACGCGGCC
Organism: Phycisphaerae bacterium; assembly: GCA_028282665.1. Taxonomy (GTDB): domain Bacteria; phylum Planctomycetota; class Phycisphaerae; order UBA1845; family UBA1845; genus JANQHN01. Next base: position 7,532 of record JANQHN010000401.1, read on the forward strand.
CCAAATCCGGTCATTATCATAGTGCCTGTCAGACCGCCCAGGACCATCACGCTCAGCGCCGCAATCACAAAGAAAACCGAATTAAGGTAATAATTACGCGAAAAAAGAATGGTTTGCAGAACACGCCCTCCGTCAAGCGGCACGACAGGCAGAAGTTGCAGGCCGTTGAGCGCAACGGCTGCTAACGCAAGCCGCATCACGGCTTCATTCCCCCACACTAATCCCGCAATCCCCAACGCCGATCCGATGTATATGCCGGGCAAAGGTCCCATCAAAGATACAATGACCTTCTTCCATCCAGGCGCAGCGTAGTTCTCCCCGCTCACGGCCGCCCCGAACAAAGGGATAAAAAACATCCGCACGTTGCGGTACCCAAAAATCTTCATAGCTAAAAAATGGCCAAGTTCATGAACGAAAAGGATGGCCACAACAACAAGGATGGTCGACACAGACCAATTCCAAGCGCCTGCCCCGAACGCAATGAATAACAATACCGATATCAGTAGCATGACAACCGCCGACATACCATTCATGCGGCGGCGTTGGAGTCGATCAATGTGTGCAAGAATTTCAGGATTCCGCACTTCGCCTCGCTTCGCCGCAGCAATTCGCTCATCAAGCGCCTGCGTCTGTGCCAGATCCTCGCCCTGCATGGATTCAAACACACCCCGTGCGAGCTGAAAATCACGTATAACCTCGTGATGGCGTTCGAGCATTTTTTCAATATCGACGTGATTCTCCAGAATGACAAACTGCTCTGGAGATTTAGAATCAGCTTCCAACAGCGCTTTGTGTGAGATCCAAAGTTTGGATAGCGTACTTCCTGGCAGCCAGTTCAATTCGCACTGATCGGGCCAAAACATCTGAGCCTTCGCTGAAGAGGAACAAATAAAAGCGCCGTCGGTAAGTCCACTGATGAACTCGGTGTAACAAGTAACCTTCGTTTTGTTCACGCCTTCCCTGCGAACGACCACGCGCGCAATGGACCTTCCTCTCTTTTCCGTAACGGCGATTTGCACAGTGTCCGCACCGTGGAATGCGTCATCGAAATGGTAGCAAACCGGCGAACCGAAGCCCATGTCAGACAATTCGCGCAAAATAGGTCGAACCTGATTCATGGTTTTCGCGGGAACGTGATCCTTAAGCCTGCCTGCGTCAACCATGAAAGGCCGAAGCGAAACAACATTTGGATCGTTTGGCGAACCGGGCACTTTAATCCGCAACACCTTGGTCAACCACCCAATCAACACCGCAGGCGAGCGGGTTTCACGCCAAAACTCGGTGAAGCTCATTTTGGTGCTATTGCAGCGATAAAATCTCCCCGTCTGCCCAAACTCGCC
>JANQHN010000342.1 GCA_028282665.1 Phycisphaerae bacterium
CCAACATGGGAATTGTCGGGCGAGTCCACTAATGTAGGATAGACCTTTGGTGCGACGAAGCAGATAGCAGGCTTTGCAGGTCTGGAGATCATGTTGCAGTAACCTTATTATCGCAAGCAATCGCAGTCATTGCGGCGGCTTGTCATTGGCGAAATTAGCTTTAAATCCATACCAATGGTGACGTCTTTCGGTCGTTAGGTCAGTTGTTTTTTAACTCCGATCTTGACCAAGAGCGATTGCCTCAGCCAATCGGGGAGTACCCATCTCCAGTAGACGAGCAGCGTGAAGAATCCGCCCGCGGTCAATCCTGCGGTTAGTGAGTAAGTCGGTTTGTCGGGCAGTACGAACCTGGAGGCAAGCAAGCAGGCGATCAGTGGCATGACCGCGATGACGGGTTTGATGCCGATTCCTGCGATGTACTGATAAAGGCTCAGATTAATTTGACGGCACGCGTAGATCGGCAAAATGATGCCCGTCGCAATGGCGAGAGGCGCGCTGAGGGCGAAAGCGGCGCTGATCATGCCGCCGTCGAACTTTCCGAGCAGAATCATGGCGATAGCCAAGCCCACGATAGCGCAGATGAGTTCAATCACTGCCGGCAGGCCATGTTTGTTCATCCCTAGCAGAATGGAATACACGCCAAGCTGGCTGACCGATAGCACGTGGCCCGCGACCATGACAGTCAGGACCATAGGCGCTTCATAGTCCGGTCCCATCCAGAGGTTGAGTAGTGGGCCTGCCATGCAAATGAGAATAGACGCGATGGGAAGAGCCACTAAAAAACCGTAGCGCGAAGAGCGAACAAGCAGTTCTTGTAATTTGCGGGTGTTTCCTTCGGCGTGGTAGGCGGCGCTGCTGGGGATGAAGACTTGTGCGTACTGTTTGACAAATTTCATCATGTGCATGGCGAGGGCGCGTTGCCTTGCGTAGACGGCGAGCATTGCAGGCCCGAGAAAGTAACCGACGACCAGGCTGTTCGCCTGATAAAGGGCGGCGCGAGCGGCGGACTGAGCTACTGTTTTTCCACCGAATTGCACCATCTCCTTGCTCGTTTTCCAGTTGCAGTGACGCAAAGACAAGTGTAATTGCGGGCACAGGTAGCGGGAGACAATGACTTTGGCGATGTCAGCTAGCAGTTCGAGCGTGAGAACGACGGCCGCAAGCCAGATGATTCCGAATCCGGTAAGCAGGAGTGCAATCATGGTGAAGAGTTGCACTGCGTCGCGAATGCCGCGTATGAGATTGAGCAGGTCGAAACGTTCGTGGCCTGTGATGATTGCGTTAAACACACCGCTTGGCAGTTGGATGATCATACTTAAAGCCAGCAGCCCGACGACCCACTGCGCGACGTTAACGAGCGAGGGAGTCAGGTCGGGCAATAACGTTGGGACCAGGTGTACGAAACACCCGGCGAGTGCGAGGCCGATCAGGCTGTTCGCCAGCAATAGGACCAGGCTGGACATCACGGTCGCATTCAGCGCTTTGAAGTCTTCCCGGGTGCGGAATCGTGCCACATATCGAGTGACGGCGGAACTGACTCCGATTGTAAGAAGGTTGATATAGACTACCAGTGACCAGCCGAAATCCCAGATACCGAGCATCTGCCGGCCGTCGTCGCCCTCCGCGCTGTCGATGAATCGGGGAACGATGAAACCTGCGACAAGATTTAGTGCGTACCAAATCCAATTGGTCATAATGTTGACGAACGTGGATGGTTTTTTCGATTTCGGGCGGAGCGCAGACGGACTTGCGCCAGCCGATCCCGGGTCTTCATCGTGTGTGGATGAGTTGTCTTGACCTTTGGGATTATTCATAGCCGTGCCGTCGATTGCAATCCCCCCCGAATTGTTCGAAGAGGCGCAGGTCATCCTCAGTCAGCATCATTTTCCACTTAAGGTCCAGTTTGATCTGCGATGTCGGTTTGAGACGCATACGATTGCCCAATATGTGATGTTCGGCGGCGCGGTAGTCCGGCACATAGTCAACCGTATCCAGTCCTGCGAATTCACAGATATGCTTTATCGTTTGAGCGGGCTGGTCGCATAATTCTTCGTAGCGAACGACCATAAACGAATCGGGCTCATTGCGTTGTTTGAGCAACTCTATTTGCTCGTGTGTGCGAAGCCATTCTTGAATGCCTTTTTCCGCAGAATGGCTGGCATTTTTCTTTGCGGAGTTCATCACTGCGCGGCCGTCGCGAAACAAATGCAAGGTTTTGATGCGATAGTCGCCGGTGTCGATAAGGTGTTTGAGGCGTACCGGATCTTTGGATGCGTCACAAAAAACCTTACCGCCTTGCAAATCTAAGATGATCTCGGTCATGGCGCGGTTGAGTTCTCGCGCGGTGGCAAACGCTTCGCGCGTGTAGCTTATGGTTTTCAACAGTAGGTTTCGGGTTGTTTCAAAGGCCAAACCGCGTATCCGGGCGCGCGCGATTCGATCTGGCAGGGGGTGGCTCCTGCATCGAAAGTCGGTCATCGGTCGTTCAAACGAAAACGGCAGCTCTCTGTCTTTGACGCGACGGGCGACTTCGAGCCAGAAAGGGCACTCGACGAGTCGTGCTTCGCAGGAACATTGGTAAGTATCAAGGTCGATATCGCCCCATTTCAGTTCACCCATGGTCGCGATATCCGGATGATTGTTCAACATGAATGTCAACAGAGTCGACCCGGAAAAACTCGGTGACGCGATGTAAATCATGTCGATCATGTTATCTTTCCTGCAGAGCTTTGGTGATGTTGCCCGGTGACGAGTGAGGCGGTGAGTTGTTGTTGCCGTTGTTCATGAACCGCAAGTTGACGGTGTGCGCGCAGCGCCACGCCCCACACGCACAGGTATGGTACACTGCTTTGCGTGGCGTAGAAACTCGAACCCGCTACGCCTGCCGTGAGTTCGGCGACTGCGGCGACAAGCGCCAAGGCACCCGTCGCGATCATCAATCGGTCCTCTTTTCGCCATAGGAGTGAGACGGCTACTCGAATAATCCCGAGGATCGCCGCCATGCAGATACTCAGTCCGACCAGACCCGCGTCTAGTAGAATCTCCAAATAGGAATTGTGCGGGTGGTTTGGCACAAGTTCGCCGGTTGCTTCGATCTTCTCGAAGGTATCGGTTCTAAGTATGGCGTATCGACCGTGGCCGAAAATTGGCGAGTAAGTGATCTGTTCGATCACTGGAGGCCAGAGGTTGGTTATTCGTCCCGCAGAAATTTCATTCCAGTCGTGTTCACCCTGGTCCACGCCTACGCCCATCATGACTCGATCGAGCACGGTAGGTGAAACGATAATGACTGCAGCAATTCCTACCGGTAACAACAAAAGGAGTCGTCGCCAGCGCAGGCTAAGCGCCAGACCAATGGCGATAAAGGCGAGGTATCCCGCTCTGGACTTCAGTGAAATGTAGGGTGGTATTGCTGCTGCGACGAGGATTACCCACGCCAACTTGTACCAATGTTTGGGGATGATCAGGACAAGGAGAAATCCCGCCCAGATAGCGAAGCTGAGCAATTCTCCCATGTCGTTGGCGAACAGTCCTATGAGTTTGTCGGAGAGTCGTCGGGCGTCTTTATAGTCGATTGTAAAGACGCGCGTGCGTATGGTCTTAAACATCAGGTAGGCGTAAAAGAGGCTGCTAAGTACGGCGCAGAAAAGTGCAGTATAAATTCGTCGCCTCGATGTCGCCCCCAAGTAGAATAGTACGCCGACCATGATGTATTTGAGGGGGTTGATCATACCATCGACGATCATCATCATTCTGGTATATCGCCCGCCGGTGACACGCATGAGTCGGGCCGCGTCCGACAATTCGAGGATGGTGACACCGATGATCATCAGGACGTAGGCGCCAAGCAGAAAGAGAACGTTGTATGAGGTCGGAGCTTGGTGCGGTGTCTCCATCTTCTGGTTCATGAGGTAAGCGATACAGATAACCAATAGCACTGCGTTCCAGGGGTTCATGCCCTGTACGCCGAACATGCTTGAGGGCATGGATGGATGCTGCGTGACGACGGTCAAAAACAGCAATCCGCAAAGCGCGTAGTACCACCGGTACACTGACGCAATCATCAGCGCGACAACGAATGTCAGCAGTAGCGAAAGCCTGATCATCGAATGGAGTCCGTGGTGTCAGACCGGTGCGGTGACCGGCATGGTTGCGCTAATCGCGGGCTTTTCAGCCTTTACCACCATTGTGCAACCGAGCCGCTTTGCGATACCTGATTTTGTGCGCAGTTTTTTGGTCATCCAGCGAGAAAAAGCGAGCATCGGTTTTAAGCGTCCAGATCGACCGTACGTGCCGAATGTGCTGAACATCGTTTCTTCCATTCGAAAGCCCGCCGTCTCGAGAAGATCGACAGCCTGGGGTAAGTCCCATTGTTGATGGGCATATTGGGGGGCAATCGGCTCTTTGCGCACTTTCCCCCGCACTTTGTCCAACACAATCAGAGCTGAGTGTTCCATCGCCCGTTCAACCTCGGAGAGCGATCGAAAAAGACTGGCCCTGTTGGGGAACGAGATAATCAAGCTGCCGCCGGGTTTGAGGCAATCACACATGCATGCGAGCGCTTTGGACGGTTCGGGAATGTATTCGAGCACACCGAGGCATAAGACCACGTCCACCGATCTCGAAACGATGGGCAGTTGCTTCGCGTCGGAAACGAAGAAGAAATCTTGTGGGTTAAGCTTTGACGCTTGGGCGACCATGGCTTCCGCGATGTCGGTGTTGAACACCGTGTAGCCGTTCCGTGGAAGCCCCTCCAGGGCATTTCCCGCCCCGCAGCCAAGGTCCAACACTTTCAGTGTTTCTTCGGACGCATCGAGGATTTCGCCGAACAGTTTAAGGGCGTGTTCGCGGCGCAACTGAAGGTCGAGATCGGACATCTTCCGTGGTTTGCCCTGATACTTGTTGCCCCATTCCCCACTTACATGCGTGAAGTGTTTCTGGACGATAGCCTTTTGTTTATCGTTATCCTTCATACGTTTATCGTCCATGTTGGAGTGTTCGAGATTTCAGTACTATTCCATGGCGCATTTTTCTACCTGCCCGCTACGTAGCGATCGTTCGATGGCGAACGTCGTCAGCGTACAGTCCACCGTTTGTTGGAACGTTAAAGAGGGTTCTTCGCCCTTACGGATTGCGTCCACAAACGCAGCCATCTCCGCCGCGTGGCCTTTGCCCGAACCCGACGGGTTGACCTTTTTGATTTTCCCGTTGCTGGAGAGTTTTGCGATTCGCCAATTGTCGTTGACCGCCGCACGACCCTGTCCGAACACCTCGATCCGTTCCTTCTCGAAACTCGAATCGCCGTTGGCGATGTAAATGAGTGAGGCGATCGAGCCGTCCTCCATACGGATGTTAGCAATGCAATTGTCGTTAAGCGCCCCCTGCCTCGATCCTCCGATCATTTCGGCAAAGACCCGCACCGGCTTGCACCCGCAGAGGTATTGAATCAGGTCTACAAAATGACAACCTTCGCTCACGATACGCCAGCCGCCTTCTTCCGCGTCCTGGTACCACGAATCCGCCTTGATCTCGCCGGCGTTGACACGGCAGACGACTTCTATCGGGCTCTTGCGTGACGCGAAGAAATCATGCATTGCGACACTAAGCGGGCTGAACCGGCGATTGTAGCCCGTCATTACGATTTTGCCTGTTTCTTTTTGGGCGTCGACGATCTGCTGAAGCTGCTCTTCATTGAGTGCGAGCGGCTTTTCTACGAAGGCATGCTTGCCCGCACGAACCGCCTGTGCGGCGAAAGACGCGTGCTTGTCGTGCCTGGTGGCGATAATCACTGCGTGGACGGAATCATCCTTGAGCACTTCTTCGAATCCTGACGCGCAGTAAGTGAATCCGTGACGCCTGGCCGCACTGCGGGCGGTAAGCCCGCCGGCGGAAGCGATCGCGCGCAGTTCGACGGTGTCCAGTTTCTTCAGCGCAGGTATGAGCGTACCGGTGGCGAAGTTGCCTGCGCCGATCATGGCGATGCCGACCTTTCCGGAAACCGGTGTGGTAGAAACCGTTGTTTCTTTTTTCACGTCGATGCGGCGAACGAGAGGCGTATTTGTCTTGTATTTGAAAATGATGCCGGCCGCGTGTTTGCCAGGCGCTTCGTGAAGCTGCCGGTAGGCATCCGGTGCCCGTTCGAAGTCGAAAATCTCGGGCTGTAGTAACCCGGGCCTGACTTGCCCTGCAGCGATGAGGTTCAGGAAAGAGGAGAGATTGCGGCGTTCGGTCCACTTTACGTAACCGATGGGGTAATCGATGCCTTTGTATTCATAATTGGGGTCGTACCGTCCCGGGCCGTAAGAACGGGCCATGATGACGGAGAGTTCTTTCATGTAGTACGTTTGCCAATCCGCCTCGACCGGTACCATGCCCACGATCACCACTTTGCCGCGATCGCGTACGGCGTTGCCTGATAGTTCCATGGGGTCATTGCTTTTGGTGCTCGCAGCGATGTAAGCGACGTCAGGTCCTGCGCCGTCGGTCAAGTGACGTAGCGTATCTTCAAGGGCAGGATCGTTGCGGCTTATGGCTGCTTCGGCGCCGCAGCGTTTGGCGAGGTCGAGCTTGGATTCGTCGATATCCACGCCGATCACCCGGCAGCCCGCTGCCTTGAGAATCTGCACGCCCAGTAAGCCCACTAGACCCAGGCCGATGACCAGCACGGTATCCCCCACCGTGACGCCCGCCTGCCGCACGCCATTCATCGCGATGGCACCGACCGTTGAGAAAGCAGCGTCTTGCAGGTCCACCCGTTCGGGAACTTTCACACATAGGTTCCGCGGTACGGATACAAATTCGGCGTGGCAGGCAATGCCCTCGCCTGCACAGGCGACGCGATCACCGACGGCGAATTCATCCAGTCCGTGCCCGACTTCTTCCACCACGCCGGCTAGGCTGTAGCCTAGCGGTGTAAGCGAGTCGAGGCGTTCTCGGACTTTGCTAAGCGTTTCCTTCAGGCCCACCTGTTTTACGGACTGCATTACCTGTTTGACTTTGTCAGGTCTGGCTTTGGCCATCTGTAGCAGGTTCATACGAGCTTGGCTGACCTTCATTCGCTCCGTCCCCGCCGAGACGAGCGAATAGGCAGTCCGCACCAGTACCCCGCCCGATTGGCACAGCGGCACGGGTACTTGTTCGACCGTCAATTCGCCGGAGTTGTAGTTTTGAACGACTTGTTTCATGGTTTAAACGCTCTATTGTCATTTAAGTCTCCATGCGAACGAGATCGCCGGCACGGAGAGGTTCTACTAGCAAACCCGAATTTGCCCTCGTGAATTCACTCGATGTCTAAACGCTGGTCGACGATTTTTACTTTGCCAAATTCCGTACAAGGAAGTTGTCGTACAACTTCGATCGCAATTTCGATCTCGCCGTTTAGTCTGTTTTTTAGTGCGTTTCGAATGGCGCTAATGTCGTAATCCATCAAATCCTGCAATGGGGAGATTCGTAGGATCGCCGTCCCCGGTTTATCCTGGTAGTACTGGTATTGCCTCACGTTTTTGAAGGCATCATCGTGTAGGTTCAAGGCTGTCATCGAAACGAAAGCGCCTGACTTTCCAACCAGTCCGATCTTTGATGATCTGCCGATGATCTTTCGGATAATCATGTGCTTGCGACCGCAGTGTTCACATCCGGCGGATATGTATTCCGCATAGTCGCCGGTCTCATAGCGAATGAATGGGACGATCCGGTTTATGAAACCCGTACCTACTATCTGTCCCGTTTCGCCGGGTGTTGTCACAGGCTCGTTGTTGTTGTCCAGCAGTTCGCAGATGCCATAAGTGGGATAAATGTGGTAGTCGGTAGAGTGTTCGCATTCTGCGCCCATCACCAGCTTTTCGGAATGTCCGTACCAGGAGAAGTACCTGCAGGCGAACGTCTCTTCCACAAAAGCCCGTTGTTGAGGATCGACCATTTCCGATCCCGCGAGGATGCCGGAGACGTTCGGAAGACTCCGTTTTTTTGCGCGAAGAAATCTTGCGAGTACGTAGACGCTTGATGGGTAAACGTGGAGAAAGATCGGACCGGCGCTGGCGATTTTCTTCACGTAGAAGTCCAACTCCTGTTCGGATGTCTTGAAGTTGTTAAGGAAGTGTGATCTTAGGATTGCGTCATACTCGTGCAGCTTGCCCTTTGGGAAAACTTTACCTCGCAATACAGCAAGTTTGCTGCCTAGTTTGAAGGACACACGCTGCCACGCATTGATTCGATACGCGAATTCGATCGCCGAGCGATCCGATCCAATATAGAATTCCAAAGGCGTTCCGCTGGAACCGCCTGTTGAAGCGTAATCAACTTTTGAGTGATCGACGTTCTCAGCCAGCATCTCCTGCAGATTCAAACGGACGGTCTCTTTATCGATCGTGGGTAACTTGCGTAAGTCCTCGATGGCTTTCATTTCCCTCGGGTTGAAGCCCGCCAGATCAAATGCTTTGCGATAGAACTGCGTTTTCTCGTATCCCAACGTCAAAATACGCTTGAGCTCATCCAATCGATAGGCAGTGGCTTGATCGTCGCTCCAATGCTCCGCCTCATTGACAAATTTCAGGGATCGCCGAAACTCGCCGCCCAGAAGAAGCGATTGAGGGATAAGACCAAACATGGGGCGCAGCATCGTGCGCAACCACGATGGTGCGTTTTCCCACAAGTTTTTCCTGGACAAAGCTCGTTTCATGAAGTCATTCCTTGACTTTGGGGACGACGAACTCTTTCCGTCGCTCCCTTCTCAAGTTTCGACTGACTGAGCTTCTTTCACGCGGATTAACCGGATCCAAGGATCTTCCCCTGAAGAAACCGTCCCACCTTTGCGTGATTGCGCCTATGCTAAATTGCTGGACGACACGATTGCGCGCTGCCGCGCCCATCTCCTGGAGGGAGGGATCGTCCCTCAAGGCCGCCAGGAGTTTGGCCGCCGCGGCTTGCGGGTTGTTCTGATCGAGGAGCAAACCGGTTTTGTTATCAATGACAGCGTCAGGCAAATCGCCAATAGGCATGCAGGCGACCGGCAAGCCATAAGACATCGCCTCTAAGATCGCAATGGACATTCCCTCTGTGGCTGACGGCAGGATGAACATTTTAGCCTTGCTCAAATACCTGCCGACATCATCAATGTGTCCGTGGAATACGACTTTGTCGGCGATCTCCAGGTCCTCCGCCAGTTTGTGCAAGTTTGGCCGTTCCGGTCCGTCACCGATGATCCTGACAAGTACGTTCGGTTCTTCCTTCGCCATCGCGGCGACGATGCGGACAAGATAGTCGACATTTTTGGTCTTAATCAGGCGTGAAACGCACACAAGGTCACAGTCATGTTGTTGTTCGACAGGCAAGACTCCATCGGTATCGACACTTCCCGTAATGATTAGGGAATGTTCACCAAGCTTTTCATCATGAATGAAGTCGCGCGCACGCGAACCTCGAACCACAATAACGTTAAAATGCTTGACGAGGCTAAATAGCAAGCTCTGGAGCAACGCGGACTCATGCCCAATCTTCGACAGAAGTGAATTCGCGCCATAGACGCCACCACCCACGATTTGGACTGGACCGCCGGTCAATTGAAAACCCGTCTTGCCCCCAAACAAGGCTCCCGCGACCAGGCAAGCCAATGCGTTGGGCATAATGTGGTACCCGATGAGCCAGTCCGGACGCCTTTTGAATGCCGTTAGAAAGACGAGTAGAACGCGCGAGCCCGAGCGCCCCAGCCATCGTCGCATCCATCCCGGCGGACAAATGTAATTTACTTTTGGGACGTCGAACCATACTTTGTCAACGACAAGATCGATCTCACCGATAGCGTCCGCACGGGCAAGAGGAATTAGGTGGGCTCGAATCCAGTTCTCGTTGTAAAATGTGCCTGTTAAGAGCAACTGTAATCTTCCAGGTTGGCGGCGCGTCCTACCAGGGCGCATACCTCGACTCACCCGCGCGAGCAGCACTATCGCCAGTGAAATCCCGAACACTGCGAGCGTGGTGAGAAACGCCAGGATTGAAGTTATCCGAGCGACCATCAGTTGGTTCTTTTGCCTTCTTTGCTATTCCTGTCCACCACGGATTTTAGCGCTTTGCCGGGGCGTTATAGCAGTCTCGATCCAAACGTAGCGTTGAATGTCGACTTTCCGGCAGTACAAAACACGATACTGAACGCTACACCTGGCTAGAGCTTGCTCTAGAGGTTAACTCTATGTTGCCTGTCCAACCGAAATGCGGCTTGAAAGCAAAGCACGGGCCTTCAAACTGCGTGAGTTTTTTGTCGAACTGCCTATCGTTGGAATTTCCCTGAATCTCCTCATACGGCACTTGAACGATACCCAGATCGTGGGGTTTGAGGGCGGCGGTCATAAGCCGCATCTTTTCGTAATCAAATCCCATCAAACGTACGCAGACCAGATCCACCGAGAGCGGATCCGTTCCGGCCAAAACCACGCCGCATGGTTTGGGCGTGGTGTCCATCGGACCGTTGCCATCGCCCGCTACGATGCCATCAAGTATGCTGAAATACCGGCGACGCGGAGAGTCGTTCAGCGTACCTGTACCATCGGCATAGCGTAGTGCGCGATTCAGGTCGAGAACCATACGCCAAGTGGTGTCGTTGCCGTGCCAATTACCGGACCGGATGCGATCTGTGTTCGTGTCACCGAAAGCTGCACGGCCCATCTTTTTTGCGTGACCGCCGATAAGTTTGCGAAGTCGTCCCAGCTTGGGAAAGTGTTTCTTAAAAGCCGATCCGAGGTAATATTCCAAATACTCGGATAGCCCGGAGTTTGCAAATTGATCCCCGCCGTTACGCGGTACGCCTTCGCGGTGGTGCGGCAGCCAGTTTTTGTTTCCGTTGATGCCCACCAGATTCTTGAGATTCAACGTCGCGCCGACTTTCTTGTGTGTCTTCATTTTGGGTAAATTGATAAAGACGCCGGCATCCATGATGCTTTTGGAAATCAAGTATTCGTGAGTCTCGCCGTGATGGTGGGCGGCGACTTCGCTACGGTCGTATTCGCTGCCGTACAAGCGGTGGTTCATGTGATTCACAGCCATGAATTCGCTATGGCGACCGAGGTTCACCCTGGTATAGCCTGCCGGGTCGCCCGGCAGCGTTCGATGCCCCACAATCACGCCGTCCATTTTTTCCGTGTATTCCTGGCGCAAATCGATGATTTCGACCTTGATCGGCACTTGCTCGCGATAGAGTGATTGGATTTCATCAAGGCCGGTGAACGCTTTGATGCGGTTGAAATTGGATTCGCACTGCGGAGCGTCCGCGATCAGCACTTTCCCCCGGCCTTGCAGCGCGATGGCGGTGTAGTCCAAAGCTGCCCGGATGATACTGCCGTGCGTGATGACGCTTTCGATTTCGTTGGGGTCCGTGTCGTGAAAATCGCGAATGAAATTCGGCTTAAGTACGACCGTATCGCCGGGAGTCACGACAGAACCGAGAGGGTTCCACTGTGGCGTACCGAAGTTTTCGCTATCCAAACCGGTCAATCGCAGCGCCTCGCGCACCAAGTGGTAGCCTTCGTTTCGTGTGGAAAGCGTCTGGTGCGCAATGGGCGATTCCGGATACGCCGCCGCCGGCGAGTAGGGAGGGTCAGCAAAGTATGCACCTTCTCCCACAGCGATCGCGACGATCGACGGATCAGGTTGCGTTGTTTTCGAATTTCGGATCATGCGATGATTCCCTCATGCACGCATTTAATTTGAATCATCACTCATTCCCGCCAATGCTTGGCGCCATTTACCGGCCACGGCTTCAACGGACATCACTTCCATCGTCCGCTTTTTCGCTTCCTGCGAATAGCGTTGCCACAGTTCGTTATCGGCGAGTAGCCGACCGCAATAGCCAGCGAACGCCGATGCATCCTCCCCATCGACCAAATAACCGTTTTCACTGTGGATAACCAATGTGGCCAATTCTCCCACGCGCGAAACGACAGGTACGCAGCCCGAAGCCATCGCCTCTCCCAAAGCGATTGAGAGTCCTTCGCTCACCGATGGCAGGATGAAGATTTTAGCTTGGCTGACGATCCTGCCTGTTTCCTCGCTTTGACCGAAGAGCCGGACGTTCTTTTCAAATCCACGCTGCGATGCTTCCGCTCTTAGTGACTCGCCGAGCGGACCGTCGCCCACCATAGCGCAAGAGGGGTTCCCTCCATCGCGGATAAGAATGTCTATAATATCCATTATCAGTCTCGGTCGTTTGATCGGCGCGAGACGCCCGACGAAAACGAGATCGTAGCATCGCTTAGCGACAGGTAAAGCACCGCATTCGCAAATCGCCGCCGGGATTGGGTATACATGCTCGCCCGCGTCGTTCTCGCAAAAGTAGCGTACTGCGGCCGGCCCGCGCACGATCACCAAATCAAATTGTTTAACTACTGCCAGTGCCTGGCGTTCAACAAATCTTGACGGAGCTTGCAATGCGCTAAGCAGCCGGTTCTCCGCTTTGTAACCACCACCCTCGATCTCGATCGGGCCTCCGGTGCATTGGTAGCAAGCTTTTGCGCCAATCAGTCGTGCTGCAAGCAATGCAGTCAGACCGCTTGGGAAAATATGAAAACCCATGACCAGATCGGGTTTGAGGCGCTGTCCCACACGCACTGTCCATAGAAACTTGGAAACCGCTCGCCCCATCATTCGTCGGAGAATCTTCGGTGGATAGTGGAACTGTACATTCAAGGGTACATCCAAAGGCGAATCCGCGACGATATGAACCTCGCTTACACCGCCTTCGATCAATCCGCGCGTATGGGCGGTAAGCCATTGCGTGTGAAAAAACGTGCCCGTTAGCAGTAGTCGACCGGTTTTTTCTGTGCGAGCGGGAAGAATCGCACGAATGAGGTTGGCGAGCACGCGCGTTTTCGCGTAGCAAAAAAACAGCACGGTGCGGGCGAGGATCGCTCGAATCATCGCTTGCGATCCTCTGGAGGTAATCCGAGTTTACGCCGCAAGCGAGCCAGGTAGATCGCTTCCATCTTGTGGGCTAGCGCGGCCGTTGAGAACTCGCGGATTACCCATTCGCGGGCGTGATTGCCCATGTGCTTGCGTAAGTCGTCGTCGGTCAGGAGACGCACCAGTTTTTCCGCGAAGCTGTCCACGTCGTATAGATCCACCACGAATCCGCCCGCGTTCTGCGGAATAATCTGCGCATTATCGGCGACATCGGTTGCAATCACGGGTACACCGCAGGCCATCGATTCCAGCAATACATTGGGCGTACCTTCGCGAATCGACGTCAATACGGAGACGTCCAATGCGTTGTATACGCGAACCATGTCATTGCGATTGCCCAGGAATTTGAAGCGATGGGCCACGCCGAGCTTGTCAACGAGATGACGCATTTCCTTGTGATAGTCGCCCGCTCCTTGCATGTTGTCCCGCAGGGGTTCGCCTACGCAGAGAAACCACGTGTCCGGCGCCTTTTCAAGCACGCGCTTGGCGACGCGAAAAAGGTCACCGTGGTTCTTTTGTTTCTT
>JANQHN010000123.1 GCA_028282665.1 Phycisphaerae bacterium
GTTTCCAAAACCGGCGGTTGGGGGTTCAAATCCCTCCGCTCCTGATTGAGTCCGGCCTGCGTCGAGTTGCAGCATTTGTGGCGGGCTCTTCACGATTGCGGCGAGACCTTCCAGTCGAAGGTGTATAAATATGGCGAATAATAATGCGGCAACCAGTGCGGCGGGTGTTGGCGAAGGCCCGGCACTGTTGAGAAAATATAAGCCCGATCAGGGCAAATACACCCGTTTGGGCACCGCCGTCGGTGCCGGCGCTTTGATTGCGTGGGGTGCTTATTACCTAAGCGGTCGATTGACGGTTTTCGTACCCGAGAATTCGCCTGCTTTAAACAACCTGATCACCGTAGTGATCCCACTAGTGTTTGCGTTGGTTTTGGGCGCATTGACGTGGTGGGGCGTTTATTCGAATCAGAAGAGCAGTGACTTTCTGATCGCAACGGAAGGCGAGATGAAGAAGGTCAACTGGAGCACGCGCCGCGAGATTATAGGCTCGACCAAAGTCGTGATTCTCTTTACGGCCTTGCTTTCCGCCTTCTTGTTCTTGTGGGACTTCATTTGGCAGCAACTCTTCAGTGCCATAAACATCCTAAGGACATGAACGAAAACGAAGAACAAGATGTGGGCGCCGGTGAAGTGAGTCCGCCGGTGGATGCCGCGGTGGAGCAGGAATCTCCACCTGGCATGAAGTGGTACGTATTGCGTGTCGCCTCTAACAAAGAGGAATACGTGCGGGATACGCTTCTGCGCAAAGTGAAGATCGAGGGCCTTGATGATCGTGTCAATCGGATTCTCGTTCCAACACTCAAAGAGAAGCGAATGAAGGCGGGTGTTCTGAAAATTGTCGAGCGCAAGCTCTATCCGGGTTATGTGTTTGTCGAGATGGCCTGCGAAGATGACGGGTCCATCGCCGAAGATGTGTGGTTTCTAATCAAGGAAACGACCAGCGTAGGTGATTTCATCGGATCGGTTGGCAAACCAACTCCGATGCCCGAGCACGATGTGGTCGCCATGCTTGCCGCCTCGCAAAAGGCGGAGGAGCAGCCAAGCCTTGCTAACCTCGGCGTCTTGATCGGAGACGTGGTGAAAATTACCGACGGTCCGTTCGAGAGCTATGAGGGTGAGGTGGATTCGATTGACGAGCGTTCCGGCAAGGTGTCGGTGATCGTGTCGATTTTCGGCCGATCGACGCCGGTGCAGGTCGGATATTGGCAGATAGAGAAGGTCGAGGAGTAACCGGGTTCGGTCGTAGTGATCCGGGCGGATTTGAAACGGACGGGTATATCGTGGCCAAGCAGGAATTAACAGCAACGATCAAGCTTCAGGCGCCAGGTGGGCAGGCAACGCCCGCTCCACCCATCGGTCCGGCGCTTGGTGCGCACGGAGTGAATATCGGTCAGTTCGTCCAGCAGTTCAATGCCGCGACGGGCGACTTGAACGGTATGCCCGTGACCGTAGTGATTTCGGTCTATTCGGATCGCTCCTTCACGTACGAGGTGAAGAGCCCTCCTGCTGCCGTGCTCTTGAAGAAAGCGGCCGGGGTGGACAAAGGCAGTGGCGAGCCAAATCGAAACAAAGTGGGCACTGTGACCATGGAGCAGATCCGAGAAATTGCTCAAACGAAACTGCCCGACCTGAATGCTTATGATGTTGACGGGGCGGCGAAGATCGTCGCGGGCACGGCTCGGTCAATGGGCATCGTTGTGGAAAACTGATCGCTGGATGATGTATTGGGAGATTGACGAGATGGCCCAGCGTGGCGTTCTTTATCAAAAGCAAGTCGAGTCTGGCGGAGGTTCGAAGGATCCTGTGTCGATCGACGAGGGCATCGAGCGCGTCAAACAAATGGCGTCGATGGGAGTTGATCGCAAGTACAAAGGCGCGAAGAAGCGTAAGACCAAGGATCAGACCGTCGAGATTTGCATGCATCTTGGCATCGACGCTCGACAGGCTGACCAGATGCTTCGTGGCGCGATTTCATTGCCGCGTGGTATTGGCAAAGACCGCAAAGTGATTGCCTTCTGCGATGACAACATGATCGAAGAAGCGAAGGCTGCTGGTGCAATCGAAGCCGGTTCAGACGAGCTGGTCAAAAAGATCGAGGGTGGCTGGATGGATTTTGACGTTGCCATCGCCCATCCTTCGATGATGGGGCGCGTGGGCAAGCTCGGTCGTGTGTTAGGTCCGCAAGGCAAGATGCCGTCTCCCAAGGCTGGCACGGTGACACCGGAGTTGGTGCAGGCGGTGAAGGACTTCGCGGCGGGTCGTATCGAATTTCGTAACGATGCGGGCGGCAACATTCACATGCCAGTCGGTAAGGCGAGTTTTTCCTCCGAAGCGCTGAAAGAGAATATCGAGGCGATCATCGCGCACATTACGAAGCTCAAACCGGCAGCGGCGAAGGGGACGTATGTCAAGCGAATCAGTCTAAGTGGTTCGCAGACACCTTCGGTGACGTTGACGCCTTGACTGTGTTGACGAGTTTAAGCAGCGCAAAGCGCAGTCTCACGATGATTTGGTCAAACTTGAGAATGTAGCGTTCGAATACAAAAGATAATCGGTGGGTTGTACAGATGAGCAAGCCGGTAAAAGAAATGATGATTGCTGTCCTCAAGAAGCAGTATGAGGGTGTGGATAGCGCCTGTGTGGTCGAAATGACAGGCATGGATGTGCAAACCACTGAAGCGCTACGCCTCGAACTCCGCGAGAAGCAGGCGGAGGTCCATGTAGTTCGTAACGCGCTCGCTCGCAAGGCATTCGAGGATGGTCCGCTTGCCCCGTTGGGAAAGTCGTTTGAGGGGCCTAATGCGCTGGTGACTTCTGCGGACTCCATCATTGATGTCGCAAAAGCGCTGGTCGGTGCTGCGAAGAAGTTCAAACAACTCAAGCTCAAGTCGGCGATTCTGGAGGGCGACGAGTCGCTCTTTACGGTGCAGGAGCTTTCCAAAATGCGCAGCCGTCTGGAGATCATTGGCGAGGTCGCGATGCTGGCGAGTTCACCGGGTCGTGCGATTGCCGGATCTGTCAGTTCGCCGCAGTCGAAGATCGCTGGATGCCTCAAGGCGATCGCCGACAAGGAAGAGGCTGCCTAACCGAATCGAGCTCGCGGCTGTTGCCGGTCGCAGCTAATCAATAGATTTAGACGCTGTATCCTGGCTGGTTCGCATGGCGAATGAAATGATCCACATCGGGTGGATCGCCTACTGGGGTGGCGAATTTTACGTAAGGGAGTGGTTTCGATGGCGGAAGCACCGGCGGTTGAGTTTAGTGCGGAAATCAAAGAGCTTGCCGACAAAATCGTCAATCTGTCCGTAAAGCAAGCGCAGGAACTGGTTGACTGTCTGAAGGAAGAGCATGGTATTGAGCCTGCGGGCGGTGGCGTAATGATGGCCGCAGTTCCTGGTGGCGGTGGCGATGGTGGTGGCGAAGCTGCTGAAGAGAAGACTTCCTTCGATGTCGAGCTTGCCAGTATTGGCGATAAGAAGATCCAGGTCATCAAAGCGATTCGCGCGATTACCGGTCTGGGTCTGAAGGAAGCGAAGGAATTGGTCGAGGCCGCTCCGAAAGTCGTCAAGGAAGGCTTGGACAAGGAAGAAGCCGAGAAGATCAAGAAGGAACTTGAGGAGGCAGGCGCTGCGGTTGCGCTCAAGTAAAAGACTGAACAAGATTGAGGCTCTGCGTCGATCAATCTACTTGAAAACAGATCAAATCGGGCTGGCGATGACTGCGCGCGCCGTCTTCCGGCCCGCTCGTTTTATGGCCGTGACTGCGACGGTACCGGCCGGGTTAGTGGGACACCCGGTGCCGCAGATGTCGTTTCGTCATGGAAGTTCGTCCCCCTTTACAAGCAAAGAGCGAACTGCCCCAAGATGTTTTGCGCGGTGTGCGCGAACCTGGGGATTCGCTCGCGACGGTGAGATCATTGGCGTCGTTTGATTCGCGCGATACCGCCCGAGGTTCAAGCTCATGACGACAGCAACGCTACCAGTGCGCAATTTCTGCAAGGTCGGGGACGCCATGCCGATTCCCGACCTTGTCGGCTTACAGACACGCTCTTACGCGGGCTTCTTACAGGAAAACGCGGCTCCGAACGGCCGGGAGGAGGTCGGTCTTGAGGCGCTGCTGCGTGAGATGTTTCCGATCGAAAGTTATGACGGAAACCTCATGTTGCAGTACATCAATTATGAACTCGGCAAACCTCGCTATACGCCGGATGAATGTCGTGAACTGCGCCTCACTTTCGGCATGCCGTTTCGTATCCGTTTGCGTCTGACACGCAAGGACTCGGACGAGATTCAGGAAGATCTTATCTACCTGGGCGACATGCCGATCATGATCGGCGGTGGTGAATTTATCATCAACGGCGCGGAGCGCGTGATCGTTTCGCAGTTGCACCGTTCGCCGGGTGTCGATTTTATCAAGACGCAGGCGGAGGGCGATCGCGCGTTGCACTCTTGTCGCATCATTCCCGAACGCGGTAGCTGGATCGAGATCGAAGTGACCAAGAAGGATGTGTTGGTCATCCGCATCGATCAATCGAGTAAGATTCCCGCAACTACGTTTCTGCGGGCGATGGATGAGTCGTTCTCATCGGATGAATCGATCATCAAGCAATTTTACGCGACGAAGACGGCGAAGGCTTCTTCGCTCAAGCCCGAGATGTATGTGGTCAGTTCCATTATCGATGAGGAGAACGAAGAAGTCGTAGTGAAGGCGGGCTGTCAAATCGGTGACGCGGTGGATCGCATCAAGGATCTCGGCATCAAGAGCGTCGAGGTCATTGCTAACGCGAACGACCCGCTGATTCTTAATACGCTTGTCGAAGACGCCAGCAACACGCACGAAGAGGCATTGCTTAAATTGTATGCTAGGCTTCGGCCTGGAAACCCGCCGCAACTCGACAAGGCACGCAAGCTTTTTGCGGAGAAGTTTTACGACGAGAACCGTTACCGCCTGGGCAAGGTCGGTCGTTTCCGCCTGAATCGCAAGTTTGAAATCGATGGTGACGGTGGGGCAATGACATTGACCGTCGAGGACATGGTCAATTGCCTGAAGTACCTGCTCAAGCTTCGTACAGGCGAATCCGCGTTTGCTGTCGATGATATCGACCATTTGGGTAACCGCCGCCTCCGTACGCTCGACGAACTTTGCGCCGACGAAATGCGTAAGGGTTTTCTCAAGCTTCGTCGCACGGTCCAAGAGCGTATGAGTTTGAAAGACCCTGAACAGATCGGTCGTATCGCCGAATTGATCAATAGCAAGTCGATAAGTTCGAGTATCGATTTCTTTTTCGGTCGCGGCGAGCTTTCGCAGGTTGTCGACCAAACGAATCCGTTGTCGCAGCTTACGCACGAGCGACGATTGTCGGCGTTGGGGCCGGGCGGATTGAACCGAAAGCGCGCGGGTTTTGAAGTGCGTGACGTTCACATTTCCCACTACGGTAGGATTTGTCCGATCGAAACGCCGGAAGGCACAAATATCGGTCTTATTGCTTCGTTGAGCATTTATAGCAAGGTGGACGATTTCGGGTTTTTGGTTACGCCTTACCGCGTGGTCAGTGACGGCAAAATTGGCGATGTTGCGTATCTGCGAGCCGACGAGGAGATGCGGGAGATTCTCGCACCACCCGAGGCCATGGTACCGGGCAACGGTAAGTTGTACTCCGGCCAATTGCTTGTTCGCGCTCATGGTGAACTCGATCAGCGTGAACAAAAGGAAGTTACTTACGTAGATATTTCGCCGAAGCAAACGATTGGCGTATCCGCCTCGTTGATTCCGTTTCTTGAGCATGACGATGCCAACCGCGCACTGATGGGTTCGAACATGCAGAGGCAGGCGGTGCCTTTGCTTAGACCTGACCCGCCTGTGGTTGCAACAGGCATGGAGCGTCCGGTCGCGGAAAACAGCGGTATGGTGGTTCGTGCTCGCACTACGGGCAAGGTGACGTTTGTCGATGCGAAGCGCATTGTTATTGATGAGACGGATGAGTATATCCTTCGCAAGTTTCAGGGGCTCAACGAGCGTACTTGCCTGAATCAAAAACCGCTCGTGCAACTCGGACAGCGCGTCAAGCAGGGCGATATCATCGCCGACGGTCCGGCGACCAAACAAGGTGAATTGGCGCTGGGCCGTAATTTGCTGGTCGGGTTTATGACCTTCGACGGCTACAACTTCGAGGACGCGATTATCATCAGCGAACGTTTGGTCAAGAGCGATACGTTGACCAGCATCCATATTGACGAACATGAGGTTGAAGTCCGCGAAACCAAGCTCGGTCGCGAAGAATTCACCAACGACATTCCGAACGTCTCCGAAAAAGCGCTCAACAATCTGGATGAGCACGGCATCGTGCGTATAGGAACGCGTGTGACACCTGGCGATATTCTTGTCGGTAAGGTAAGTCCGAAGAGCAAGAGTGAGCTTTCTCCGGAGGAGAAGCTGTTGCACGCGATTTTTGGTCGTGCGGGCGAAGACGTAAAAAACGACTCGCTCGAGTTACCCGCCGGTGAAGAGGGCATCGTAATTGACGCGAAGCACTTCAGCCGTCGCATGCATATGACCGAGGAGCAAAAGCGCGAACTCAACGAGCAAGTCGAAGCCTACATCACCGAGCAGAATGGCAAGATCATTCACGCGTTCAAGCAAATGTGCGGCGAAATAGAGATTGAACTCGAAGACAATCCGATGATCGACCCGAACACTCGTCAGAAGGTAGGCCACAGCAATCTTGACGAGGTTATCCTCGAGCAGATCGAATCGTTCGAGGAGCAGGTGCGCTCGCGCAATCTCAAGTGGGTCAAGCCCGCCAGCAGGCGTGACGATTGCTTGAGGATTACCGATCGGTATTGGCCTCGTATTGAGGAATTGATGGAAGAGCGCGACCGCAAATCCGCCCAAATGAAACGCGGGGATGAGTTGCCGTCGGGCGTACTTGAGATGGTTAAAGTCTACGTTGCGACGAAACGGCAAATTGCCGTTGGCGACAAGATGGCCGGTCGTCACGGAAACAAGGGCGTGATTGCTCGTATCCTGCCCGAAGAGGATATGCCCTTCCTCGACGACGGTACACCGCTGGACATTATGCTTAATCCGCTGGGTGTGCCTTCGCGTATGAATGTCGGCCAGATTCTCGAAACGCACCTCGGTTGGGCGGCCAAAATGCTCGGCTTTCAGGCGATTACGCCCGTCTTCGACGGCTGCAAGGAGGAAGAATTACAACAGTGCCTTCAGGAGGCGCTTGACATGGCCAATGAACGGGGCAGGGACGAGAACTTTGTCTCGAATGCGGGCTCGGTTGATTCCCTGTTTGCCCGCATGCCCGCGAGTGGCAAGGTTCGCTTGCGCGATGGGCGAACGGGCGAGTTCTTCGATCAGCCCGTTACCGTCGGTTACATCTACATGCTGAAATTGCACCACTTGGTCGACGACAAAATTCACGCTCGTGCGACGGGACCGTACAGCCTGATTACGCAACAACCGCTGGGTGGTAAGGCCCGCACGGGTGGTCAGCGGTTCGGCGAGATGGAGGTGTGGGGTCTGGAGGCGTACGGTGCTGCTTATGTTCTGCAGGAGCTTCTGACCGTTAAGAGCGATGATGTTGAGGGACGAACCAAGATTTACGAGTCGATGGTCAAAGGAAAAAACACACTCGAAGCAGGTACGCCGGTTTCATTCGATGTGCTTTGCAACGAGATTCGTGGGTTGTGCTTGAATATCTACCTCGAGAAACGGCGTGTGATTTAGCGAATTGGCCCAGCGGTGGTCGCAAGGAGTTGCTTTGACCAGAGGGGTGTCGGGTTAAAGTTTGGGCCACACTCAGGAGTTGATGCTGATGGACAACATCACTTACGAGGCTGATGCGAAGCCCGGCGCTAACGAACTGCTGAATTTCTACAAGCGTCAAGGGCATGACATTACGCAGGATCCGCAAAAACTCCAGCGAATGATTGACAACACGTTTTGCTTTGTTGCAGCGAGACGGGACGGTGAGCTCATTGGCTGGGCGCGAGGCGTGACGGACGGTGTGTGGGGACGCTTGGCCGAGTGCAAGCTTGATCCAAAGTACCAGGGGCCGGCGTGTATTACACGAACGGACGGTCGTATCGAACATGATTCGAGCGGCATTGCTAAGGAAATGGCGATGCGGGTGGTCGAGGCGCTGAAGAATTTCGGCGTGGAGCGAATCGACGCAGTCGCCTACGGAACGGAGGTCGATTTCTGTGAGGAACTCGGCTTTAGGCCCATGCGTGGTGTGACCGCGCTGGAGCTTGTTGTATCCCAATAGCGAACGCGGCGTGGCAGGGTAAGTTGGATATCGACGCTCGACCAAGCCGGCCGCGATCGATGAGCGAGCGTGCGAGAGAGTGAGTAGGGCTTTTTTGTAAAAGGCTCCGCCACACATTACGAAAGGACGCACCGCACATGGTGGACAACATTTACGATCGCGTAAACGACTACGCCTGTGTGCGCATTTCGTTGGCGTCGCCCAACGACATTCGAAGTTGGTCTTTCGGTGAAGTGAAAAAGCCGGAAACGATCAATTATCGAACGTACCGCGCGGAAAAGGACGGTCTGTTTTGCGAACGAATCTTCGGTCCCGAGCGAGACTGGGAATGCGCGTGCGGCAAGTTCAAAGGAACGAAGCACAAAGGCATTATCTGTGATCGCTGTGGCGTGAAGGTGACGCATTCCCGCGTTCGCCGTAAGCGCATGGGGCACATCAACCTCGCTGCGCCCGTTGTGCACATTTGGTTCTTCAAGGCGATGCCTTCGAGGCTTGGCGCGCTGCTTGATCTAAAAACTGCAAGTCTCGAGAAAGTTATTTACTTCCAGGACTACGTCGTCATCGATCCCGGCGACACTCCCCTGAAAGAGCGCCAGCTTCTAAGCGAAGAGGAATACCGAACAGCTCAAGACAAGTATGGTAGTTCATTCACCGCCATGATGGGGGCGGAGGCTGTCAAGGAACTTCTTGCCAATTTGGATCTTGAGACGCTTTCGGAAGATTTGCGTTTGCAACTCAGCAAAACGGGCAGCAAGCAGACCGCGAAGGACTTGGCGAAGCGGCTGAAGATTGTGGAGGCGCTGCGTCATTCGCCCAACGAGACAACGTGGATGGTGTTGGACGTCATCCCCGTAATTCCGCCGGACCTGCGTCCGTTGGTTCTTTTGGAGAGCGGCAATTTTGCGACCAGCGATCTTAACGACCTGTATCGCCGGATCATCAATCGCAATAGTCGGCTCAAGAAACTCGTTGACCTCAATGCACCTGAGGTCATCATCCAGAACGAAAAGCGCATGTTGCAGCAGGCGGTAGACGCGCTTTTTGATAACGGGCGGTGTCGTCGTCCAGTACTCGGGTCAAGCAACAGGCCTTTGAAATCCATCACGGACATGATCAAGGGCAAACAAGGCCGGTTCCGCGAAAATTTGTTGGGCAAGCGTGTGGATTATTCCGCCCGTTCGGTGATTGTGGTTGGTCCGGAGTTGAAGCTGCACCAGTGCGGTCTTCCCAAGAAGATTGCACTCGAGTTGTTCCAGCCGTTTATCATTCGCAAGCTCAAAGAACGTGGCTTGGCCGATACGATCAAGTCGGCGAAAAAGATGTTGGAACGCCGCGACCAGGAGATTTGGGATATTCTGGAAGAGGTTATTTACCAGCACCCGGTTTTGCTTAACCGCGCGCCCACGCTGCACAGGATGGGTATTCAGGCGTTTGAACCGGTGCTCGTTGAGGGGAATGCGATTCGTATTCATCCGCTCGTATGCAAGGGCTTTAATGCCGATTTTGACGGCGATCAGATGGCGGTTCACTTGCCACTATCGATCGAGTCGCAGGTTGAGGCGCATACGCTCATTCTTGCGACCAACAATATTTTCAGTCCGCAGGACGGAAGCCCGGTCATGTCGCCGTCGCAAGACATTGTCATGGGTATTTACTACCTTACTACGGACCATACCTCACCCAAGGTGGAAGACGAGAAGATTCAACGGTTCGCTCATGCGCATGAGGCGTTGTATGCCTATGCGATGAAGCACATCGGCATTCACGACTACGTGTATGTGCGAATAGATCAGGATCAGATCGTCGAGGGACACAAGAAGGATCCGGTAGCTGCGCCCAAAAACAATCTCATTAAAACGACGGTGGGACGTATTCTTTTCAACGACATCCTGCCGGACGGTATCCCCTTCTACAATTGCCCGCTTTCCAAGGGCGGAAGCGTTCGCGTCATCGCGGATGTGCATGCGATTTTGGGTAAACCAGCGACGCTCGATCTACTTGATAACATCAAGGAGATCGGCTTTAAGTACAGTACGCTTGCAGGTCTGTCGTTCGGTGTTCGTGATATGCGAATTCCCAGAGCGAAAACCGAAATTCTCGATACCGCTCAGGGAGCGGTGGACAAAATCGAGAAAGCATTCCGCCAAGGCGCACTGACTCGTTTGGAGCGGTACAACCAGATCATCGATGTTTGGATTCACGCGCGTGAACTCGTGACCAAGGCGATGCTGGATGAGATGAAGACGGACTTCCGTGGTCCAAACGACGAATATTTCTATGAGGGAGATGAGGAAGCCTGGCAGTACCTTAATCCGATTTACTTGATGTCGGATTCGGGCGCTCGAGGTAGTGTCGACCAGATTCGTCAACTCGCGGGTATGCGGGCGTTGATGGCTAAACCCAGTGGCGAAATTATCGAGACGCCCATCAAGTCGAATTTCCGCGAAGGTCTGTCTGTACTCGAGTACTTTTCGTCGACGCATGGCGCACGTAAGGGGCTGGCGGATACTGCGCTTAAGACAGCGGACTCCGGATACCTGACGCGTAAACTCGCCGATGTTGCGCAAAACGTCATCATCAATATGGATGACTGCGAGACGATCGCCGGTATTACCAAGTCAGCGATTTATAAGGGGGAAGAGGTTGATATTCCCCTTCGCGAGAGCATCGTGGGTCGCGTCGCTCGTGACGATATCCGAAACCCGGTGACCGACGAATCCATCGTCCGCGAAAACCAGATCATCACCCGCGATATCGCAATCAAAATCGAGGAACTCGGTTTGGACAAGATTCGCGTGCGTAGTCCGTTGACGTGTGAGAGTCCGCGTGGCATTTGTGCAAAGTGTTACGGCATGGATATGTCGACGGGCGAGACCGTGGAGGAAGGATTGGCCGCAGGTATCATCGCAGCGCAGTCCATCGGCGAACCCGGCACGCAGCTTACGATGCGGACGTTCCACACGGGTGGTGTCGCTCAGAAGACCGCGTTGGATAACGTGCTTCGTGCGACGCAGAAGGGTAATGTGCAATACGTCGAACTCGGCGCTGTGGAAGTGCCTGGTGAGGATGACGAAATTCGTACGGTTGCTTTGAAACGAAACGGCGCGCTGCTCATTCTCGACGAAAAGGGCCGCGAACTGGCTCGTGAGAAGATTCCTTACGGTGCGGTCATTAAGGTGAAGGATGGCGCACAAGTTTCGAAAAAGGAAGTTTTGTGCGAATGGGATCCGCACCTTACGCCAATTTTGGCTGAGGTTGGCGGTATAGTGAAGTTTAAAGATATTGCCGAAGGCGAAACGGTTCGTCTCGAAGTCGAGGGTGGTTCTTCTCGCTTTGTGGTGATCGAACATAAAGGGGAGAAGCATCCGCAAATTATCATTGAGGACATGGAGGGCAAGGTTCTTGACTACCACTACTTGCCTGCGAAGGCGCGTATCGAAGTGGAAGAGAATCAGTCGATTGTGCCGGGTGTCTTGCTTGCTCGTGTGCCCCGTGCGATGGGCGGAACGCAGGACATTACCGGTGGTTTGCCGCGTGTGACGGAGATTTTCGAGGCCCGCCGTCCCAAGGAGCCGTCGGTGATGGCGGAAATTTCGGGTGAGATCGAGATTCGTTCCGAGATGAAACGCGGCAAGATGACCATTGTGGTCAAAAGCGAGAGCGGAATGGAAAAAGAGCACCACGTGCCGCAGGACAAACACCTGCGTGTGCATGCGGGGGATCGGGTGGAGGCGGGTGATCCGCTGATCGAAGGCCCACTCATTCCGCACGACATCCTGCGAATCCGTGGTGAGGAAGCCTTGCAGCAGTACCTGCTCAGCGAGATCCAGGCGGTTTATCGTTCGCAGAATGTGAGTATCAACGATAAGCACCTTGAAGTCATTCTCAACCAGATGATGCGTAAAGTGAAGGTCGAGCAACCGGGCGATAGTGAATTCCTGCCAGGCGAAGTCATCGATAAGTTCCGTTTCCGCGACGAAAATGAACGGCTGGCGAGGAGTTTGGTGATCTCGGTGCCCGGTGATACTGAGCTTGAAGAGAACCAAGTGGTTCTAAAAAGCGAACTCAACGAGATTAACGAAGAAGTCGAAGCCGAAGGTGGTGAGTCAGCCAAGGGCAAAAGGCCCAAGGCTGCGTCCGCGACGACCCTGCTTTTGGGTATCACCAAGGCGTCGTTGTCCAGCGAGTCGTTTATTTCCTCTGCGTCGTTCCAGGAGACGACGAAAGTTCTGACGGAGGCTGCTTTGAGCGGCGCGACGGACGAGTTGCATGGGCTCAAGGAAAACGTCATACTTGGTCACTTGATTCCTGCTGGATCGGGTTTCCCGAAGTATCAGCGGCTTCGCGTCAAGCATTTGGGTGAGCCGTTGCCATTGCTTACGGATACGCCGGCGGACATCGCCGCGGGGGTGATTTCTTCGATGGGTGATATCGAATCGGCAGTACCTTCGCCGTTCAGTTTGCCCGAACAGCCTGATGTGATGTCGATGGAGGCGCAACGTTTGCCGTTGCCACCCAGACCCGGTGGCTCTCCGCCGCAGTTCGGTGGTTCGCCTCAAGCGGACGACGTCTCGATTAGCAATGAAAACGAAAACGAGAGTAGCTCGTGACGAAGCTCTTCGATGCTGCAGGTATCGGGGAACGGGATGTTGCGGCGTAAATGATTGAATGTTCTTAGGATTTGTAAAATGCCGACTATCAACCAGTTAGTGCGTAAAGGCCGCCGTAAGGTCATCAAAAAATCGAAGGTTCGTGACCTCGACCAGTGTCCTGAGCGTCGGGGCGTGTGCCTGACGGTTAAAACGCAAACGCCGAAAAAGCCCAACTCCGCGCTGCGGAAAGTCGCTCGTGTGCGTCTGACCAACGGCAAGGAGGTGACCGCCTACATCGGCGGTGTCGACCACAACCTTCAGGAGCACTCGATCGTGCTCGTGCGTGGCGGCAGAGTGCGGGACCTTCCCGGTGTTCGTTACCATATCGTTCGTGGTACGCTCGACTGTGCGGGTGTGGAGCAGGACAAGGAAGGCCACCCGCGTAACCGCGGTCGCAGCAAATACGGCGTGAAGCGTCGCAAGTAGTTTTTGCTGTAATATCCGCAGAAAATCGCGAAAAAAGAGATCTGTTGCGCGGAAAGCGAGCTGGAAATGCCGTTGCGTGAAACTAGAAAGACTCCCGAAGGATCGTGGGGCTTATCGGATCAAGAGGTCGCGGTCGATGTTGCTTTAGACTCACCCGATAAGGTCAGTTCGACTGGACTTATTGGGCTGTTGTGGGCTAGACCTGCGGTCCAGATTATGACGTTTGCCGTATTGATGGCGCTCGCTGCGCAGGTTCGCATACCCGTGCCGGGTACTCACGTGCCGAT
The DNA here is from genome assembly GCA_028282665.1 of Phycisphaerae bacterium. Classification (GTDB taxonomy): domain Bacteria; phylum Planctomycetota; class Phycisphaerae; order UBA1845; family UBA1845; genus JANQHN01. The sequence continues at coordinate 13,644 of JANQHN010000123.1, forward strand.
GACCTTGCAATCGCTTGTGATGTTACTTGCGGGGTTTTTGCTTGCTCCACGGATCGCGGGCGGTGCGATGTTTCTCTATCTTGTTTCAGGGACGGTGTTTACGGGACTTTTTGCCGGAACGATGGGAATATTTGGCCCCACAGGCGGCTATTTAGTTGGATTCGTTGCTGCTTCGGTGGCCATTGCCGCGATTCGAGGTCGATCTTTGTCAATCGTTCGGCTTAGTGAGGCGGGTTTACTTGGCCTGTTGATACTTTTTGTTGCGGGAACGGCGTGGAACGCTGCCTGGCTCGGTAGCTGGAAACTAGCGCTTGCGACGGGCGTATTACCTTTTATCGCGAAAGCACTCGTGCAACTGATCATGGCGATAACGCTTTGCAGGATACTGGGGAATGCGGGGCACAGTCGCCGGGCATAGGGCTTGTCGATGATGGCGGAATCTGCTAGACTCCGCGGCTCGCGAAATTGAACGAAAAGCAGCTTTTTCGAGGACACGGAAACAGGAACCAATGGCTTACAAGCGGTTTACCAAATCACAAGAACAGCTCAAGCCCGACGTGCGGTACGGCAGCCTGCTCGTTTCGAAGTTTATCAATGCCATGATGCTCGACGGAAAGAAGAGCACCGCGACGCGCATGGTTTACGACGCGTTGGACATCATAGGCAAGCGCGTCAAAGATGCTCCTCCGCTTGAAGTGTTCGAGACGGCCATCAACAACATCAAGCCGAACATTGAGGTTCGTTCCAAGCGTGTCGGAGGTAGTAACTATCAGGTGCCGATTCCGGTTAACCGCAAGCGTCAGCAGTCACTCGCGTTCCGTTGGGTTCGCGACGCCGTTCGTGCGAAAAAGGGCAAGGCGACTTGTCATTTCCTGGCGCAGGAGATTATTGACGCGTTCAAGGGTGAAGGTACGGCGGTTACGACGCGCGAGAACGTGCATCGAATGGCCGAGGCGAATAAGGCTTTTGCCCATTTCGCTTGGTAAGTTTCCAAAATCCGATTGAGTTTCGTGAGCCCATTGGGATGTACCGGTGGGCTCGTTCTCTTTCCACACGCCCGCATCACCCTTACGCCGGTGATGATCAGCCCCAACAAAGGCGGACCTGCGATATGAGTATTGACCTGACCAAAGTCCGCAACATGGGTATCGCCGCCCATATCGACGCAGGCAAGACCACGACCACTGAGCGCCTGCTCTACTATTCGGGCAAAACACACCGGATGGGCGATGTCGACGACGGCACGACCACTACCGACTTCGATGAGCAGGAACAACAACGCGGCATCACCATCTACTCTGCCGCCGTGAGCTGCCCGTGGAAGGGGCATACGATCAACCTTATCGACACACCCGGTCACGTTGATTTTACCGCTGAGGTCGAGCGTTCGCTGCGTGTGTTGGATGGTGCGGTCTTGGTCTTCGATGCGAAGGAGGGGGTGGAAGCACAATCCGAAACAGTGTGGCATCAGGCAGATCGCTACAAAGTGCCACGACTCTGCTTTATCAACAAAATGGATCGTCTGGGAGCGGACTTTGATTTCTCGATCGATTCGATTCGCGAGCGATTGGGCGCGAATCCGCTGATCCTCGAATTTCCTATAGGTGCGGGTGACACCTTCAAGGGCGTGGTCGACGTGCTGCGAATGAAGGCTATCTATTTCGAGATCGAAAAGCTAGGCGCATCTTTCACTGAAGATGTGATTCCCGAGGATCTTCTTGAAACTGCTGAGAATTGTCGAAGACAGATTCTTGAAACGGTTGCGGAATCCTCAGAAGAACTGATGCAAAGGTACTTCGAAGAAGAAGATCTGAGCCTTGAAGAGATCAAAGGGGCGATTCGCAAGTTGACCATCGCGAACCAGGTGCAACCTGTAGTTTGCGGTAGCTCGTTGCGCTACGTTGGTGTGCAGCCGATGATGGACGCCGTTGTGGATTATTTGCCCAGCCCGCTGGATGTACCACCCGTCGTTGCCCGCGATCCCAAGAAGGAAGGCAAAACTCACGAGATAGCGACAGACCCTAATGGTCCGCTGATTGCATTGGTTTTTAAAATTGTCGCGGAAAAACCAGTTGATCTGTATTACCTCCGCGTCTACTCGGGCACACTCAAATGCAATTCGCGATTGATCAATGTCGCAACAGGTGAAAAAGAAAACATCAGCAGGCTTTTTAGAATGTTCGCCAAACGCCGCGAACAGTTGGACCAAGCACTTGCGGGTGATATCGTGGCGGTCATCGGCCCGAAGGTGGCGTTGACCGGTGCGACGCTTTGCGAGACGAAGCACCAGGTACTCTTAGAGAAGATCGATTTTCCTGAGACGGTCATCAGCGTATCCATCGAGCCGAAGTCTTCCAAAGACAGGGATAAACTCGAGGCAGCGCTTCAGGGGATGGAACGGCAAGACCCGACCATTACCGTGAAGTACGACTCGGAGACGGGACAGACCTTGATTTCCGGTATGGGAGAACTTCATCTGGAAGTCCAGGTTGCCCGTTTGAAACGTGATATGAACGTCGAGGTAACGGTGGGGACACCGCGT
>JANQHN010000124.1 GCA_028282665.1 Phycisphaerae bacterium
TCTGGAAGCTCGCATCCAAGGCCTGAAGATCACCGAAAAGCGATTGCAAAAGCTTATCGAAGAAAAGTCTTTCCTGGATGAGGTAAAGGCATTGCTCGAGGTCGAGCGCGAGATGAATCGCGTGCGTACTGAAATCGAGCAGTTCGAGGGGCAGCTTCGCGTGTTGGCGGATCGAGTTTCGCTTTCGACGATCAGCGTACTTTTGGAGGAACCCGCCAGAATTGTGCCGCAAGCGCAGTTTTCGGTGCAGGTGGAGAGTTTGGAGCAGGCTGGCGAGGTGCTGTCGTCGCTGGTGCAGGCTGTGGATGGGCAGGTCTTATCAGGAAAGGTTACGCGGCAGGACCGCGGCGCCTTGCACGGCGCGTATCAGTTGACTGTTTCGCTGGCGAAGTTTGGCGAATCCATCGAAAATATCAAGGCACTGGGGCGTGTGACCAACCGCAAGCTGGACAACTGGCAGTCGTCGGAAGCGAATAAGCTTTGGGCGAAGGATGTGCAGTGTTCAATCTCACTACTACTTTATGAACGCACGGTTCAGATGCCGCAAGGTCAAATTACCATTGAGGTGAGCGACACGCAGGTGGCTTTGAAAGCGTTGGAAGAGAAGTTGGCCGGCTCAGGCGCGTCGGTCGGGTCGAGTCAGACGCAACGTCGCGAGGACGGTACGACGATCGCTAACGTGATGGTGCAGGTGCCCGCCGGTGCGTTTTCGGATGTGGTGCATCGTTGTGTTTCGTTGGGGCGATTGACGCAGCGGAAAGTGGAGGGTGAGATCGGGCTGATTGGAGGTGGAGCAGCGGAAACGCTTTGTGACTTGCAGGTTGTGTTGGCGGAACGGGCGAAGCAGGTGCCGTCGGGCTCAATGCAAATCGAAGTGGGGGCGTTCACTACTGCCCGCGAGCGGTTGGGCAACCTAGTAGATGACGACAGGGTGCAACTGTTGGGGTCGTCGAGCCATCAGGGGCGTGATGGTTCGTGGACGGGCGATTTCAGGCTTGGCATTCAGGCGGATGCTTTGGAGGATGTCATTGCCCGTCTAGAAGAACTGGGGCGTGTGGAAGGTCGCGAGTTGACGGGAGTGGGGCTTGGCAAGTTATCGAGAGTCGATCCGCAGACGCTGGGCGTGGTGCAGTTGCGATTGCGCGAACCGGCTCCAATCAGCCCGTCGCGCGATCAATCCAGTGGGACGATTCGAGCGAGGCTTCGCGATGGCCTGGAAGGATTGTATGAGACGTTGGGTTTTATGCTGTATGGTTTGCTGGTAATGATCCCGTGGTTGCTGCTAGGCTTGTTTGTTGTTTGGTTGTTGGTTCGGTTTATCGATAGCGGAAAATCAAAGCTGCAATCTGCCGGTTCGAAGGGCGAAACCGACAAGAACTGACCGTTTCATCGTTAGATCTCTTTGGATAGAAGATTTCATTCGCTCTTAGTTGCTCACGACGAAGGACGGAAAGAACACGAAGACTCAGTGGGATGTTCTGGTTTGTGTGAGGCGTTCTCCTGCGACTTCTATCGTTTCAATTTCGAACGACCAACCTTAGCCGCTTGTGCGAGAATGACGCTTTGCTGTCCGTCAAACTGATGGTGGAACGGCTATTTCATAAATCCGACAATCATTTCATGGCCCGGGTCGACGAACCATCCACCTGCCTCGGCTTCCGCTTCAGTGAACGGGCGTTTCTCGATCGCGTCGATGCCTGTGCCCGCGTAGCAGAACGGTGGGGGGACGTCGCTGTGGGCGGTGGTGGAGACGGGGGTGGGATGGTCCGGTGCGATCATCATACGCCATTCGTCGAACGTGCGGAGTTTTTTGAGCATTGGTCCGACGATGTATTCGTCAATCCGCTCGAGGGCTTTAACTTTTTCCTCAGCATCTCCTAAATGGCCTGCTTCATCCGGTGCTTCGATGTGAACGACAACCAGATCGTAATCATCCAGCGCCTTGATACCCGCTTCACCCTTCCCCTCGAAATTTGTATCAATATAACCCGTTGCCCCTTCGACCTCTATCAAATTCATTCCCATGCAAACTGCTAGACCACGGATGATATCTACGCCGGTTATCACAGTACCCATGACGCCGAACCGATCGGCGAACGGCTCGAGAACGGTGGGTCTGCCCTGTCCCCAAAGCCAAATGTCCGTGATTGGTTTCTCACCTGCCGCTTCTCGTGTCTTGTTGACTTCGTGTTTGCGGATTATCTCTCGAGCCCGGTCCATAATCGCGATGACCCGATCGGAACCCGCACCCGCCGGCTGATGACTCGCTACCGACTGGTCGGGGATGTCGTGCGGCGGGGCCGTGATGAGACGCATGTTTCCAGCGTTTCCCACTATGAGAAGATTACGGTAAGACACACCCGCATAGAAGCTCAGCGGTTCATCGGCGAAAAGATTGTTGAGATCTGCGATGAGTGCGTCCGCCTCCGCCTGCTTAATATGACCCGCGGTAAAATCCTTCATTTTACCGTCGAGGATTGTCACAAAATTGCAGCGGAAGACGATCTCATCTTCTTTGATTTCGAGTCCCTGAGCGGCTGCCTCGATGGGGGCGCGACCGGAGTAGTATCGCGCCGGTTGATAGCCGAACAACGAAAGCGTCGCGACGTCCGTCGCAGGTGTGAAACCTTTGGGAACCGTAACGACCCGACCGAGCCGACCACTCATTGCGACGGTGTCCATGTTCGGCGTGTTTGCTTTCTGAAGCGGGGTTTGATTGCCAAGCTGCGGCAATGGTTCGTCGGCTGCGCCGTCCGGAAGGATGATCGCGTGTTTCATGATCGTTGTTAGCTCCTCATTATCCAGGGTCGATGCGGTTCGGGCCGTTCATGTTGCTTGGACGTTCCCGCGCGGAGAGCGATCCGTCAAGCGATCAACATATAATGGAACGCGTAAGCCACCAAGCGATGGATTCTTCGAGCACCCGTTTTGCCATCGCTAAAAACGCGATTATTTATCCCCAGGTCACCAGCGCAAACAATGACCAAAGCACCAAGAATCCCGTAACCTAAGCTCCCGTGCCGATTGCAAACGCTCCAGACGTAGCAGCCGCTGAGGTCGAGTTCTAAGGCTAAAATGATCGAAGAGTGCCTACACGATTTTGGAG
>JANQHN010000293.1 GCA_028282665.1 Phycisphaerae bacterium
GTAAATCGCCAGATTCCCTCCGGATTTCGAGCGATCTCAATCGCCGGCTGATCGTCACCCCATGCGTCTTTAATGTGCCAGTAAACGTATGATTCCCCCTCAACATCCATGGGAATGAGATCAGTATCCAGTCCCTTTTCGTTAATAAATTCGAAGAGCTGCGTTGCGAGTTTTCGCGCCTGTGCCAGTCGAACTTCCTCAGATAGGTCCTCGTCCAATCCGCTCAGGTCAAGACACGCTAAAGCGGTGTTGTATTTTTCCGTATCCCCGCGTAGGGCGTCGGTCATGGCATTAAGGAAGGTGACCATGGTCGCGTGAGCGGATTTACGGTCGATGGCGTTAGGCTTGGGGGCAGGCTCGATCTGAACATCTTCGAGTTTATCGAGAATGTCCGATTCTTCAGCTGCTTTTGGGATGTCTTGCGCAGGTTTTTCAGTTGGTTCTTTAGGTTGATCGGTCTTCGCGGGCGGCACTTCGGTTTGGGCGTTGACCGAATGCGTTGCGAAAAAAAACATTCCCAACAGCACTAACAATAGAGCATTGGTGAATCTCAATTCAAACTTCATTGTCCCACGCATGACCGACCTCGCGATGAAAGCTCTCCGGTTCATTCGAGCCTGCTGTTTTCTCGCGACCCATGCCGCGAGCGGTTTATTATCTTAGCGCGATGAGCGGGAATTGCGACCCCGCAACACAGGAGAGTGTTTTGCGATCCAATAGGTGTTGGGTTACATTCGCTACGAACCATGAAATCCACCAACCAGTTGGACAACTCAGAGCCGCTCCGCGCCTCTTTTTTGAAGCGAATCTGCCTCCTGCTTATTGTCGTTATCGGGCTGATCGCCTTCGAGGGCGTGCGTAACAACGAATTCGTGACCTGGGACGACGTTTCAGTTTTGGTGAATAACCCGGAGTACATGGGCCTATCGGCGAAGCACCTCGGCTGGATGTTCACGACATCGTTCGCCGGTCACTATCAGCCGTTGACCTGGTTGTCACATGCGGTGGAAATCCAACTATGGGGTGTGAGTGCGGCGGGTTATCACTTCACGAATTTGACTCTGCATCTGCTGGCTGCTTTGATTTTCTATTTCATTGCGCGCCGACTGATTCTGGCTGGTCTGAATGGGGGAGACCAACGCGCGAATTTCTCGTTGCTGATTCCCGCATCGATCGCGGGTTTTACCGCGGCGTTGTTGTGGGCGGTTCATCCGATGCGGGTTGAGTCGGTTGCCTGGGCGACGGAACGACGCGATGTGTTAAGCGGTGTCTTTTTGATGCTTGCCGTTTTGCTTTATCTTAGGATGGTTCAAGCCCGATGCCGGGGGGCGAGCGGTGCGGGCTTATTCTTGGCGATGCTTGTCGTGTACGTGCTGTCGCTCTTGTCCAAGGCGGTGGGAATGACGCTGCCGGTAGTGCTGCTGATGCTGGATATGTATCCTTTGCGGCGGGCAGGATCGAATTTGATAAACAGCCGCCATGGCATGACGGCGGAAGTTCAATTCCCAAACGGCGGTCGTCCACGCCGCGAGACTTGGGCACGCCTCATTCGTGAAAAGTTGTTTTTGTTGCTCCCCGCGATCGCGGCTGCGATGTTGGCCAGTTGGGCTCAACGTGACGCCGGGGCGATGCGGACGTTCGAGGAGCATCCATTATCACTGCGAATAGCCCAAGCATTTTACGGTCTCGTATTCTACCCTTTAAAGACCATTTGGCCCGCGGTATTGGTGCCGTTATACGAACAGGATCCTGAGGCGGTCGCACTTGAAACGCGTAATGTCCTTTCTGCCGCGTTGGTCTTGTTCATTACCCTTGCGCTGCTTTTGGTTAGGAAGCGGACGCCGGGACTGCTTGTTGCATGGTGTGTGTACGCGGTCATGGTGGCGCCGATGCTCGGATTGGCGCAAAGCGGTCCGCAGGTGGTGGCGGAGCGGTATTCCTACATTCCGACGCTCGCGCTGTTCGTGATTCTGGGAGCGTTCGTGAGTTGTTTGCTCAAGCAAGAAGAAGGCAAGCCAACCCGGCCGCTAGCGATGCCGGCGGTGATCGTACTGTTGGTCGCTGTGGCATCCGTCCTCGTGTTGAAGACACGGACTCAGGTGACGGTTTGGCATGATTCTTACACCCTTTGGCATCACACACTCAAGAAAGTCCCCAAAACACCCACCGCTCATGTGAACTTGGCGGGTGTGTATTTGAATAATGGGTTATACGAAGAATCGCGGTACCATTCGTTGAAAGCCCTCGATGGATTGCCGGGCAATCGCAGCGCTCACATTACGATGGCGCGGAGTGCGCAAGCGCTCGGAAATGAGTCGGTCGCTGAGAAACACTTTTTGATCTCATTAGAAATCAAACCTGACGACACCATGCAAATGGCCCGGCTGGGGGCAATGTACTACGCGCAGCGGCGTTTCGAGGAGGCAGAGAGATTGTTCCTGCGGATTCTGGAACTCGAACCGGACTCCGCAGTTAGACGGCTTGATTATGCGGTATTTCTCGCAGGATCGGGGCGGATGGATGAATCCGTGGCGGTGTTTGAAAAGACAATAGCGCTGGATCCTGATTTGATCGATGCGCACTATCGACTTGGATTGGTGCAGGAGGAACGTAGTCAATATGCGGAGGCGATCAAGCGGTATCGGGACGGTCTCGCACGCCGACCGGATGACAACCGATTGTTGACGCGATTGGCGTGGGTACTGGCAACTTGTCCGGATGAGCATTTCCAAGATGGACCTGTAGCCGTGGATTTGGCGAAGCGTGCCGTGGAAGATTCGGGAGGAAGAAATCCACTTGCGTTGGAAGCTCTAGCTGCGGGGTATGCTCGGGGGAGCGAGTTTGACCAGGCTGCGGCAATCACGCGACGACTACTGAGCGATGAAAGCCCGCCGATGTCGGACAAGGCTCGTGAACGGATTGCGCATGCGCTGGCACAATACGAGGCGGGTCAGGCGTTCGTGGATCAACACAACTAGCCGTTTTCTGCCAATTTGTGTCGATGTCAGGTGCCGCCTCTTGCGCGAACTGCCTTGATTTGGTCAGCGAACCTTTTTGCCCAACCGCTCCTATCGCATTTAAACGGTGATTTCTCCCTTTGGCGCGTATACGACTTTGCGAAACGGTGAGAAGTTGCTTGTGCTTGATCGCACAATTTACTAGATTCCCCGCGTACGGTCCGTGTGCAGCGCATCGGATCAACCCCTTGTGTCGTACGGTTCAACCTACCTTTACGTGTTTTTTTCAGCGGTTGAGGCATGAGAGTCCCGCTGGGCAGCACAGGAAAGCAGAGAGGAGATCATGGCAGCCAGTAACAAGACCAAGGTCATCATCGTCGGTGCAGCCGGTCGAGACTTTCACGATTTCAACACCTATTGGGGCCAAAGTGCCAAGTACGAAGTGGTTGCATTCACCGCAGCCCAAATTCCCGACATTGCTGGTCGCGCCTACCCTACCGAACTCGCCGGCAAAAGATACCCCAAGGGTATTCCCATTGAGCCCGAGGAAAAGCTGACTGAGTTGATCGAGAAGCACAACGTCGACATCGTCACGATGGCTTATTCCGATCTGCCGCACGCGGAAGTCATGCACAAGGCAGCTATTGCCAACGCCGCCGGCGCCGACTTTGTGATCATGGGCCACCGCAATACCATGATCAAGTCCAAGAAGCCCGTTATCGCGATCTGCGCGGTACGCACGGGATGCGGCAAAAGTCAGACGACCCGTGCAGTCACCAAGGTGCTCAAAGGTATGGGCAAGCGCGTTGCCGCCATTCGCCATCCAATGCCTTACGGCGACCTGAACAAGCAGGCATGCCAGCGCTTTGCCAAGCTCGAAGATCTCGATTTGCACGACTGCACCATAGAAGAGCGTGAAGAATACGAGCCGCACATCGCTGCGGGCAATGTTGTTTTTGCTGGTGTGGATTATGGGCGAATTCTCAAAGCGGCGGAAAAGGAAGCGGACGTCATCCTGTGGGACGGCGGAAACAACGACCTTTCTTTTTACAAGCCGGATCTGTACATCACCGTCGCCGACCCACACCGTGCGGGACATGAAGTATCCTATTACCCGGGCGAAACGAACGTGCGCATGGCGGACATCGTCCTGATCAACAAGGTCGACACGGCCGAGGAAGAGGACATCAAAGCCGTCGTTGCCAACGTGAAGATGCTCAACAAAGGAGCGAAGATCATCAAGGGTAAGAGTCCGGTAAGCGTCGAGGATCCGAGTATGGTGAAGGGTAAACGCGTGCTGGTGGTCGAGGATGGCCCGACACTGACGCACGGCGAGATGACCTACGGTGCGGGTCACGTTGCGGCTCGTAATTGCGGTGCGAAAAAGATCATCGATCCGCGCCCGTTTGCGGTTGGTTCCATCAAAGCGACGTACAAAAAATACTCGCACATGGAGGAGATCCTGCCGGCGATGGGTTATGGCCAAAAGCAGATGAACGAACTCCAAAAGACGATTAACAAGGCAGACTGCGACGTTGTGCTCATCGGTACGCCGATCGACTTGGCCCGCATGATGAAGATTAACAAGCCGACTGTCCGCGTTACCTACGACTTGGGAACTGCGGCGACCAACTCGCTGAAGAAGGAGATAGAAAAGATCTTGTAATTGTCTATTTGTAAACGTCGACTCGATTTGAATCGATAAATAAAGAACCGGCGATCGTCGTGGGCTTAACGACAATCGCCGGTTTTTTGCGAACAGTGCCGAACGAGGCGAGGCTTGTGGATTTTGCTGGATCGGCTGCACTCGAACATTCGTCAATCGCTAAGATCAAGCGTGCCGACTTTTAACTCTTTGACGATTGCCGTACCTGTTTTGCCCGCCACCGCATCACAGGCGTGATCGTGGTGGCCCATGATAGCCTGGGCGTGCGGCTTGACGCTGGCTTCCAGGAACTCGATGGCGCCTGCAATCTTCGGCCCCATCGAGCCTGGCGGGAATTGGCCTTCTTCATGCCACCGTTTCGCCTCAGTCAGCGTTATTCGATCCAGATCGCGCTGGTCGGGTTGGCCAAAGTTGATGCTTACCTTGGGGACGGCGGTGAGGATGACCAGTGCATCGGCGCCCAATTGTCGAGCAAGCATAGCGGAGGCGAGGTCTTTGTCGATCACCGCACGCTCGCCGCGCACGCCCCACTTTGGATCTTTCACGACCGGTACACCGCCGCCGCCGCAGGCGATCACAATATCGCCTGCGACCACGCTTCGCCTGATCGTTTCGATTTCCATGATTTGCTGCGGCTTGGGCGAGGGCACGACGCGCCGGAATTGGCCAGGCTTGATCTCCTTCATGGTCCATTTGTCTTTTGCGATGTACTGATCCGCTTCTTCCTTGTTAAGGATGCGACCGACCGGCTTGGTGGGGTGTTTGAAAGCGAGGTCATCCAGATCGACTAGAACCGTGGTGATAAAAGCCGTGATGACGCTGTCGGTCATACCTCGGCTATTGCACTCGTTCATGAGCGTTTGGGCGATCATGAAACCCATGCCGCCCTGTACGTGGGCGACAGCGACTTCCATCGGCAGGGAGTAGATTGTTCCCGCGGCGAGTTCGTTACGCAGCAGAAAATTGCCGATTTGCGGTCCGTTGCCGTGCGTGACTACGATCTGATAGCCTTGTTGAATGAGATCGACAAGTTGAATGGCTGTCCGGCGGGAATTGGCGAACTGCTGCGATACGTTGCCTTCTTCGTTTGCTTGCGAAATGGCGTTGCCGCCCAGCGCCACAACAATCAAGCCCTTGTAATCATTCATCGAACCGGTCCTCTGTTCGCGTTTCGAAAAGACAAAACTGCATCCCAAAAAAGTAGGGCGAGCATTGCCCGCCGTGAATGTGATTTTGTTCAACGCAGGCAAGCCGCCTGCGTAGTGGTTTTTCCGTACAGTCTAACCGCTACGCCTTGCCGGCGAGGTGAATCATGATGGCTTTCTGCGCGTGCATGCGGTTCTCCGCCTGATCGAATATGGCGGAGTTGGGCAGGCGTGAGGTTTCATAATCGATTTCTTCGCCATAGTGGGCGGGCAGGCAATGTAAGACCGTTGCGTCGTTCGCGGCGAGCTTCATGATACGGGCGTCGAGTGTGAAACCGTCGAAGGCGTTCTTGCGCGAGTCGGCTTCGGATTCCTGGCCCATAGAAGCCCACACGTCGGTATACAGCACCTCCATGCTTTCCGCAGCCACGAGTTCCGTCGTTGCTTCAATTTGTGCGCCTGTGGCTTCGCCTTCTTTCTTCGCAAGCGTGAGCACATCCGCTTGCGGTTCGTATCCTTTGGGTGTGATGATGGTCATGTGCATGCCGACGCGGGCGGCGCCGAACATGAGCGAATTCGCCACGTTGTTGCCATCGCCAATGAAGCAAGCTTTCACGCCTTCAAGCGTGCCACGTCGCTCAATAATCGTTTGAAAATCCGCCATGATCTGGCAAGGGTGTTCATAGTCGCTTAGGCCATTGATGACCGGGACGGTCGAATGCTTCGCCAAGCCTTCGACAACATCGTGCCCGAATACGCGGGCCATGATGATGTCGACGTAACGCGAGAGGACGATGGCGATGTCCTCTGTCGTCTCCCGCTTGCCCAGCGAAATGTCTGTCGGGGCGAGGTAGATCGCGTGTCCGCCAAGTTGCGTCATGCCGGTTTCGAAAGAGAC
>JANQHN010000322.1 GCA_028282665.1 Phycisphaerae bacterium
GTTCGGACTTGATTTGACGCAGCGATCCGCAGCCTGGTTCATCCACGTTGCCTTTGGTGGTCTATTGGGGCTCGTCATCCTTCCACTCCTCGTGCGCACCGTACGCCTGCTCATCTTTGTCAAGCGTGATGCGATACCGGTCGACACGCCGCGGTTCCGATGGGGCATGCGGCTGCTCGCCATCATAAGTGCGGGTATCCTTGCGATGTTGCTGCACAACGCGGATTTCGCCGACAACAACCGCATCACCTTATCCGCTATCCTCGCCCCACCGCCCCCCGACGCGGGAACATTCGCCACCCACAGACCACTTGCAACGTTGTCAGATACCAAAGGCATCGGGCAGGAATTCATGCCCCCCCTCGACGAGGGCGACTTTTTGTACATGCCCAGCGTTCTCCCCGCAGGTTCGATCAACACAGTCATGGATGTCATGCAAAAGCAAGATGTGCAATTCGCCCAGATTCCGGAAGTGGACGTAGTCGTCGGCAAGCTTGGGCGCATCGAATCACCACTGGACCCCGCACCGGTCGGTATGCTCGAAACGATGATCATGCTCAAAGACCGTGATCAGTGGCCCGTCGTTGATGACCCGGACTTCGAAGGAAAGAAGCGCAAGCGAACGATGGACGAGATTTGGGCGGACATCAAGCAGGCGGGCAGTTTCCCGGGAGTATTGCCATCGGTGGAACTTCAACCCATCCGCACGCGCGTCGAAATGCTCAGCACAGGCCTCACAGCCAAAATCGGCATCAAAGTATACGGCGACAACTTGATGCGTTGCGAGGAACTCGCCATTCAAATCGAATCTTTGTTGCGTAAACGCCTACAAAATGCTCAAGCGATCAACGCCATTCGCATCAGTGGTAAACCCTACCTCGAATTCCAGATCGATCGGGAAGCGATTGCCCGATACGGCGTAAGCATCGCCGATGTGCAAAACGTCATTGAGGTTGCTGTCGGCGGCAAGAACCTCATCACAACATTCGAAGGGCTTGATCGATATCCGGTACGCGTTCGCTATCAACGTGAATTGCGCGATGAAGTCGCCGATCTGGAGCGGATTTACGTTCCCACCTCAAGCGGAGCGCAGATTCCAATCGCAATGGTGGCGGACATCAAGCGCGTTACCGGTCCTATGAGCGTACGGCGTGAAGGCGCAAAGTACGTTAGCTATGTCACTATGAGCAATGTAGATATCGACGAAAGTTCACTCGTCGAAAACGGTAAGCGCATCATCGATGACGCGATCATTCGCGGTGAACTCGAGGTGCCCGAAGGTTACTATATGAAATGGGCGGGCAGTTACGAGCGAAATTTACGCGCGAAAAAGCGTCTTGCCATCCTCGTACCTCTCGTGTTGATCATCAACGTCATCCTGATTTATCTCCAGTTCAACCGGTGGTCTTTGACGCTGGTGATCTTCCTGGCGATACCGGTTGCGTTTTCCGGCGGATTCATTCTGCTCGAATATTGGCCCGAACTGCAAAATTGGCTCTATACGCTGGGCGCAATGGATCGTCCCTTCCCGGAAAGCGAAATGTATCTCACCGTGGCGGTGTGGGTCGGCTTCATTGCCTTGTTCGGCATCGCCGTGGATGACGGCATCGTCATGGGCACGTACCTCGAACAGAGCTTCAGGCGGTCCAAGGTAATGCGATTTGAAGAAATCGAAGATCGTGTCGTGGAAGCAGGTCTGCGGCGGATTCGACCGTGCCTGATGACCACGTTCACCACGCTAGCCGCTTTGACTCCAGTGATTCTGACAACCGGTCGGGGAAGCGACGTGATGACCCCTATGGCCTTACCGGTCTTCGGCGGCATGGTCGCAACGCTGGTGTCCCTGTTTGTCGTGCCGACCTGCTATTGTGCGTTCAAACAATGGGAGTATCGCATAAGATTTGTAACACAATAAATATTAGAATTGCGATCGAAAACGAACAATTCTAAAGATCGTGTGTAAAACCAAAATTAAGTCACCAGATTCGCGCTTGATATTCGGATTACGCGTATTTTATCATTCCAGCGCGAGAAAGAACCCGCTCGAAAACGAACGGGTCCATGATCATCGTTTTTTTATGACCTGCGAATTCGACTACGGACAAGGCCCGAAGTTGTTCTTCACCTGTCCCACGTCGCCCGGACCAACGGCGCCATTGCTGTCGAAATCCAGCGCGGCACAGTTCGGTTGATTGACGTCGCAGCCGAAATTGTTCTTCACCAATCCCACGTCGCCCGGACCAACCGCACCGTTATCGTCCAAGTCGAACGGACAGGGATTTGGCGTCGAGCCCGCCACAGTCCAAAAGCCGCCCGTCAGTTCGAACGATCCGCCGGTCATCGTAGTCGATGCGTCGTGTTGGCCCACCGTGCCGGACAGTTCGAAATCACCGCCCGTCGAAGTACCGCCACCGCCGTCAACCGTGTACCAGGACAAATCGTAACTCGCGAGCAATGGAACGGCCAAAGCAACCGCTAAAACGAGTATTAGTTGATACCGCCATCGTCGTGCGCTTATGATCATGCTCCTCGCTCCTTTTAGTTTCCAATGCTCACGCCGCCGTAAGGTGCGTTCAAGACGACGTTTTGATTGATGACGCCCGTCCAGTTGTCCTGACCCGGCTTGATACTGATTATCTCACCGGCAGGCGCCGCATTCAAAGCGGTATTCAGGTCATTGAATGGAAACGTATACGTTCCAATACCGTTAAGCAGAAAGTTGAAGTCCACCCAAAGATCGCTGGCGTACATCTGATAGCTGATCGCCTCCGCCACATCCAGCGTACCATTGGTTTTGACCAAACCATTTAAGTCAGCAATGGTCCTGGCTCCAACAAAGATACGATCTCGACGCATCTGCCACGAATCCCCCGGGTGGGCCGCCCTCATCAACGCAATCGCACCTGCAACGTGCGGCGAAGCCATCGACGTTCCATCCCATCCGCACGAGTAGCTATTCGTGTCAATCGTCGAACAAATGCCAACGCCCGGCGCCCCGATATCCACCGAGTTTAAACCATAGTTCGAAAACTCAGCCCTGTCGTCGTTAACATCGATCGCCGCAACCGAGATGATATTCGACAAGTCGTATGAAGCAGGGTATTGGGGAAGGATGTCATTGTTGTCGCCAACATTGTCGCCACCACCGTTTCCCGCGGATGAAACAAAAATATGCCCGCTGCCCTTGGCAGTGTCGATCATGTCGTACATGGATTGGCTGTAATTGGAGCCACCGTAACTGTGGTTGGAGACAAAGCAACCGGTCGTCAATACGTACTCGAGCGCATCCGGTGTATCGTTGATTCCACAGCGGCCGGTATTCGGGTTGCGCACGCCGGCGTTCACCGTCACGATCGACACATCCCACATAAGGCCGGCAACGCCCATCCCGTTGTTGCTCACTGCACCGATCGTGCCGGCTACGTGCGTTCCGTGAGAGTCATCCGAGCAGGTTGTGTCAGGCCAGATGTTGTTGTTGTCACTACGTACGTTCCAACCGCGAACGTCGTCGATGTAACCATTGCCATCATCGTCTACACCGTTGATCACCTCGCCGGTGTTGTTCCATAGATTGCCGGCGAGGTCGGGGTGCGTGAAATACGTCCCCGTATCGACGACGCCTACGCGCAGGTTCGATTGCCCTGTGTCGTAATCCCAGGCCTGCGGCGCGTTGACGTTTTCCAATCCCCACATTTGTGGGTAGAATGGGTCGTTTGGCGTCACATGTGGATAGTAAGTGTAGTTCGGTTCCGCATACTCCACACCCTCCTCATCCAGGTAGAGATTGGCAACCTGTTCTTCCTCACCTGCGGGCACCTGCACCTTGACCAGGCCTGGCACGAACCGCGATTCCCAAATCACGTGTAACGCACCCGCGCGGTCATGAATGTCGCGCATGCTCTCAATTGACTGCGATACATCCGTCAGAAATCGAACATAGATCTCTCCGGGCAGGAAGTCGTCCGATTGAAACGTCCGAAAAGCTTTTTTGTTGATCTCGCCGTCTTCGTTCATCCAAGGCAACTGCGCAGCGCGCGGCTCATTCGGCACGCCTCCTTCGGATTTAGACTCCCAGCGTACTCCCCTAGCCTGCGGGGCAAGGACCATTACCGTCGCGCCAAGAATCAAGAAAATCCGCAAGTGCCCTCTCTCGATTACTTTCCTTATCAGGTTAGTCATCGTAAGGCCCCTTTCCTACTGCAAGTTGACCAGTACCAGAACCAGCCCGGTTTCGCCCGCTTCCAGCGAGGTCATCGCTTTGCCCAGCACGGCCCCTGAGGCGCGACTGTGATCCCACACTGCCATGCCGTGTCCCGCGCGCTCAGCAGTCGTAATCAGGTCACCCGGCTGAATGGCACGCTCGGTAGCGTCGCACTGCACCCACACGCGCCCGCTTAACGCAACAGGCGGTGCATCCTCGTAACCTGGAAGATTCCCGAGAACCGCACCAACCGGCAGATTGCCTGCACCACTGATAACACCGGCGACGCAACGGTTGTAAACGCCTCGCGAGAGGCAGAGCTTGCCCGGATTTTGAGGATCAATCGCTACAACCATGCCCGGTTCGACCGCTTCACTTACCGGGAACTTCTCGGCTACGTCCGCACCTTGAATTTGCAGCACATCAACCTTCGCGGTGCCTGCAACTTCCAACATTGCCGTCGGGAACGTCGTTCCAATGCCCACGAACCCCCCGTTTCGCAGCGTGAGAATCGGGGTGTGATTGGCGTAATTCGGGTCCGAACCATAGGAGAATGTCAAACGTGTCGCGATGCCCGTAGTGCGGTACATGGACCATTTGTTCTCCAACGCGCCGTCTCCATCCAATTCGGCCAGCGAAACGGATGAGCCGTAGCTGCCGGTCCCGTCGCTGTATAAGCCGAGCCCGGCGTCGGAATCCTCGATGACGATGTCATCATTCACCAATGAAGCCGCGGAGAGGTTTTTGTCGGCTCTCTCAACGTGCAGGTGAGCGAGCGGCTGGTTTGTACCGATACCGACCATGCCACCACCCGTAGCCATCAGCACGTTGGCGTCGGTGTCGTTGTTGAGACTTAACGACGCAGCAATGAGCGAACCAGAGCTGTTGATCGTGGCACCGTCAATGTTCGTAAACGTACTGAGGAACAAGCTCGGTGACGCGCGGCGACCGACACGCAGACCTGGCCCTTCTGCTTCGTAGCCTTTGTAGCTGCTAATGGTCCCCGTCGAATAAATGCCTTCTTCATCCTCATTCGCGCCCACCTGCAAAGGCCAGGTCGGCGCCGTCGTGTTGATCCCCACCTCGCCGGTATTAAGTACGGTCATGCGGTGGCCGCCGTTGTAGAGGTTCCACGCCCCGGTTGTGCCGTTGTAATAAGTCCACATCGAACCACCGCCCTCGGCGGCGTAACCGTAGAAAGGCCAACCGTCCGCTCCGTCGGTTCGAATGTACATACCGCCGTAACCCGATTCGACCGGTGCCTGAATACCGAAATACTCCGCGCCCGATACGGTCGACGAACGGTTGATACCAACAAAGTTACTCCCGTCATTGCGGATGCCCTGTCCCTCTTCGACCCACAAACCTGCGCCCGGTGCGTTCTCGGCGTATTGGGCATAAGGGGTCGGGTTCAACTCCTGACGCGGATTCAGCACGGTGTACGCGCCGCCGCTATCACCCGGGCGCACAGCCACTTCAAGCCAACGCATAGCACCGTCAAACGCGTTGGGACCAAAGTCAAATTCGGTCGTAAACAGACCGCCCGCAACCGCGACGTCATTCGCGAAATAGTCAGCACCGATTTGCACTCCACCCACTTCCGAGTCAAAGAGGCTGAAACGAAGGTCATAAGAACCGTTCACAGGATCACCATTGTCCAATAGTGATCCTTGATATGTTGAAACAGATCCGG
The DNA here is from genome assembly GCA_028282665.1 of Phycisphaerae bacterium. Taxonomy (GTDB): domain Bacteria; phylum Planctomycetota; class Phycisphaerae; order UBA1845; family UBA1845; genus JANQHN01. The sequence goes on from JANQHN010000322.1 coordinate 5,895, forward strand.
GACCGCCCAGCGCCTGCCCCGCCGCCAGCATCAAAACCACCCCTGAAAATACCTTGCTCAATCGATACCTCGGATTCATCTTTCTCGTCTCCTAATGTCCTTCTCGCTTACCAAGTGGGAGAAAAGCGTACGTGACCCAATCCAAATGCGCGCACAGGCAGCGTTACACCTGTGCGGCGATGCCTTCGCTTTGATATAATCTCGAACAGGGATGATTCTTACGCTTTGCACGCGGCGCAGCCCTCAGACCTGTTCATCGGTCAATTCGTATTGTGCCGATGCGAACCGTCATTTTTCTAAAATATTTATTGGAGTCATGGTGAAAGAAGCCTCTACAACTGTGACACAATTGATCAAGGCCGCGGGACAGGGTAATTCGCGGGCCTCCGCAGAACTGCTGCCCCTCGTGTACGGTGAATTGCGCAGTTTGGCCCGTGCCCGCATGCGCAAAACTCCTCCCGGACAAACACTTCAACCCACCGCCTTGGTGCATGAAGCTTATTTAAGGCTCGTTGGTGATGCCGACCCCGGGTGGTCTAATCGCTCGCATTTTTTTGCATCCGCCGCCCAGGCCATGCGACAGATCCTGGTAGATCACGCCCGCGCCAAGGCGGCGCTAAAGCGAGGCGGAAACAAACAACACATAGACATCCACGCCGTCGATCCCTCGTTCGAAATTCAAGAAGAGGAAATCATCCCGGTTCACGAAGCACTCTCGGAACTGGAGGAAGTGGATGAACGAAAAGCGACTCTGGTCAAGTTGCATTACTTTGCCGGGCTAACGTTGGCTGAAACTGCGCAAATTATGGGCGTCTCTCTCTCAACGGTGGAGCGCGAATGGCGTTTCACGCGCGCCTTGCTGCGCACGCGTCTCAAAAAGAAAGCGTAGCCCAGCATGTTCAATTCATCGGACTTTCAGCGTACCGGCCATACGAAAGCGTTTAACGCTTCACTGCTCCAAGAAGCGCAGGAAATCTTCGAAGAACTGATCGATGCGCCGTACGAACAACAGAAAGCCTTGATTTGTGCTCGTTGCGCACACAATGCGGCATTGCGCTCAATGGTAGAAGAACTCCTGGCCAGTGATAGCGACAGCGAAGAGTTTCCTCAAAAGCCACCACTCGTCGCATGGAAGAATAACGAAGAGCTTCTCGAATACGATCACCCGGAACAAATCGGTCCCTACAAAATCCTTCGCGTCATAGGCAGCGGAGGAATGGGAACGGTGTACCAGGCAAGGCAACATCATCCCGATCGCCTGGTTGCCATCAAAATCATCAAGCCAGGGCTCACTACGCGCGGTGTGCTCAAACGATTTCGACACGAAGCGTACATTCTGGGGCAATTGCAGCATGAGGGAATCGCACGCATTTACGAGGCCGGCGAAGCAAGCGTCACGTTACCCACGGGTTATCCCGTCCGACTCCCCTACCTGTGCATGGAATA
>JANQHN010000029.1 GCA_028282665.1 Phycisphaerae bacterium
ATCAACCAACGCCGTGTCAGTCACCAACACATTCTGACCACCCTGGCCATCATCAGCATCCACATACCTCGCTGTAATCTCATCACCCTCAGAAACGAGCAACAGGTCGTTACCCGAGGTCGCGATATCGACCGTACCTGTGAATTGAGCTGATACCGGGTCAAGCTCGGTCAGTGTCACAGTCACACCGCCTGGCATCGTGTCGGAGGCCACGTTGATATCCACCGTATCGTACACGCCGTCATCAAAGTTGAGGCCGCAGTCGGTGACATAGACAGTAACCGTATCGACGCACATGTACTTGTCTTGTTGGATATTGACGGTGCCGGCATCCAAGCAGGTCAGTACCACGCGAACGCTCGGATCACCGAAGATGTGCCAAGTATCGAACATCTCCACGCCATCCGCGCCGTACTGATCCATCATAGAACAAGAGCCGGCAAAGCAATAGGCGCCGTACGAGCCATAGCCTTCGTTGACAAGCAGCATACTGAACTCGTCTTGCGCCTGCATCGGCGGATTCCACGACTGGTTAATCGAGGACATATACGCACCAATCGCGCCGGTGGGCGCATTCCCGTTGGTCGCACGCAACCAAGCTTCTCCAAAGCAGGTCGCGCTGTCAAAATCGCCGTTCACGCAAGCCACGCTCACGATGAACGGCAGCATGTTGTCGTTGACCAGCGCGTTGACATCGCTGTTGTCAAAACCCGTGCTGCTCCAGGAAGTCGTGCTGCCGTGGCCGCAGTAGTTGATGACACCACGCCCACCGTTCAGCCCCGCAGTCACCATTGCAACCGTGCCGTTCGGATCGTAGATTTCATCCACGAGCGTGTAGTCGTAGGCCAGGAGCATCGTGCGGATGTTGCCAAGATGCTCGTTGTCGTACTCGCCATCATCGCCCGGGCCCTGATTCGACGCGACACCCATGCCCCGCCAGAACCAATCCTGCGTTACTGCCGGCGTGGTTTCGTAAGTGATGGTCCGTTGAACCTGAGTGTCCACATCCGCAGCCGATTCAGCGGAGAACCGTCCCACGAGAATATCAGGATAGTCATCGCTGCCCGCAACCTTGGAGTAACTGGGGTCGGAAGCCCCTCCTGAAGAACTGGGCGAAGTGACTTGCGCGTAATCGCCGACCAGCAGCACATACGCGAGATTTCCGCTGTCATAAGCAGACTGGATGTAGTTCGCGATAGCCGTAGCATTGTTGCCGACAGTGGAAACTGCCACGATCGTCGTATCGATACCTCGCGCGTTTTTGTGATTCACGAACGGCTGCATGTTGCCCATCCAGGCATCGTCACAAATGATAAGCATATCGCCCATTTCGTTGAGCGGGTCGTAGCGTCGTGCGTCATGGCCGTAATTTAGGAACTGGTTCCGGTAGATCATTTCGAAATTGGCGTCCATTCCGCCCGGACGACTCGTTAGGGCATTTTTCTCGGCCGGCCCCGCGGATCGCACTTCAACAGTCAACTGCGTATACACACGCAAAACTCTTTTAACGGGGTTATACTGAATCGGGTTGATCGTAACGACCAAGCCCCTGTGATCCCTCAAGATGTACGGCTCGCCCACAGACGCCACAGATTCAGGGTAGAATGCGTCGATCTGGTAGACCTCACCGAATTCGTAAGGGACATCTTCCGGGTTGACCGTTCTAAGCAAATTGCCCTTCGACGGCACAACATTCACACCCTGCACTTCGTAGAATTTCGAAGCCTGAACGTTCAGCTGCATACGCGCATCACCTGGAATTGCGATGCTGCGTTTTACGGTGGGCAAATCAGGTGAACCCGCATCGAGCAAGTTCGCCTCGCCACCCAGGAGAATCGCCTGGTATTTGGCACCGTCAATATCGACAGTTTTGGCCGTGAATTCATCAAACAGGTACTCCAGAACAACCGGATCGCCCGCTTGTGCAACGTTGACGGTAACCCCCTGTGCATTCGCCGCAGCCTGCGCGGGCGTGATCAGCGCCCAAAGACACACCCAAGCTGCAACGCAACACACCCCTGCTCCCAACTGATTGAACTTCCTCATCATGCTGCCATCTCCCTGAAATCCTCAGTCTGCCAACGCAGACTTGCCCAGACCGCGCGGGCGGCCAAATTTAATTAAAATGGATGTGTATATCCTCTACAATTAGATATACGAATCTCGATTTCATTTGCGTAGAGAATTCACTGCAGGCGTGTGCGCGCCTGACCGCACATGTTCGAACCTCAACCCAGTTCGATTACCTAGAAGCAATGCCGGAATTCTTCCTGGAACGCCCCCCGGCTTTCCGCGTCGAATACCGAACAAGCAAACAAGTCCGAAAGTACCTCACTACAGCAACGGGTGTTTTCATAACCAACCTTCATCGTATGAAAATCATTTAAGCAACGCAAAGCAAAAAAGACCACTTCCGCTCTCCGTGAATCCTCAATGACACGCCACACCTTGCATGCGTAGCACTTGTCTTTCCTGGTCTCGGGTAACTCTTGTGTGCCACAACTGAGAAGAAACGAAGTGTCGCAGTGAGGAAAAATAATCAACTGTCTCCGAAATCGAATCCGTCCAGCGATGAGAAATCCTGATCTGACACGGATCGGCTGTAGAATCTTTTAAGAAGAGTTTTCGAAGGATTATTGGCGGACACGCCGCAAACGCCTTTCGATCGCCCTCACAGTCCAAATGTTCGTAACGTCAATGCCAAATTCGTACCTGACAGGTACTTACGTCATTGGGTTGCAGCCCAACGTATGGTCCGATATAGCACTACTATATGGTGGCGGGCTCCAGTAGCACCGTCGCTATTTCCAGTCACGTGTTTCGCAAATCGAAACGAGCAACGGGAGGAAGACGGATGTATCGGACTGCTTCACTTTACTTGGGTTTAGCGCTTGTTTTGGCAGGGTGCGTGCAGGCGACGGATCAGAAGAGCATGGGCGACTCGTCTCAACGTCGAGTAAAACTCGCTACGGTCGACGAACTGTCGACAGGAAACGTAGATCTCCCCCGGTTCCCTTCATTGAGTCCTGACGGCTCTCAAATCGTGTTCAGCTGGCGTGGTGATTTGTGGAAGGTTTCATCGAAGGGAGGCTTGGCGATACGCCTTACACGTCATGATGGTGATGATCTTCGATCCGCGTGGAGCCCTGACGGTAAACGTATCGCGTTTGAATCAAACCGCAACGGCTATCGCAATATCCACGTGATGGATGTGGACGGCACGGATGTACGGATGGTAACGGATATCGACCGCACTTGCGTACTGACGGACTACACATTGAACGCCGACGGAGAGGAAATTGTCACATTCGATGGTTATCTCGAAGGAGATAACTATGATTCGCCAAGACCCTATTACTGCTCGATTGACGGCGGGGGCTTGATCCGCGTCCACCATGCATTCGGTTCGCACCCAACACTCAGCCCCGACGGTAGCGCGATCGCGTTCATCCGTGGCAACTCGCGCGCGACGCGCCGCCATTATCGGGGGCCGAACGATCGGGACGTGTGGCTGCTAGACACGAACAAGGACACGTTCAAACAGCTTACCGCATGGGAAGGCAATGACGATCAGGTTCGTTGGGCAAACGCGAACACGCTCTTGTACATCTCAGACCGTGAACTGGATTGCATGAACCTCTATCGCAGGGCGGTGGACCGTAGCGAGGGACGTGCAGAGCGGCTAACTTCTTTCGATGACACCGATATTTTTTCATACGACGTCAGCGCCAATGGATCGACGGTGGTGGCCAATGCATGGGATACGCTTTACGTCATCGACCTGCATGCGTCGAAACC
>JANQHN010000033.1 GCA_028282665.1 Phycisphaerae bacterium
ATCAACCAACGCCGTGTCAGTCACCAACACATTCTGACCACCCTGGCCATCATCAGCATCCACATACCTCGCTGTAATCTCATCACCCTCAGAAACGAGAAGAACGTCAACGCCGCCTGCACTGGAGACACTGCAAGTACCGCGGAAATCGGCGGAGCCGGCGTTGGTTTCTGTCAGGACGACTGCCATGAAAGTTGGCTGACTGTCACTGGCCATGTTGATCGTAACCGTCTCAACCAGGTTATCATCGAGATTCAACCCACAGTCCACGACTTGAATATCGATACTGTCGTCGCAGCTATAAACCGAACGATTCATGGAAATCGTCCCTGCATCATCACAGTTGCCGGGGTACGCCAGCGTCGGATCACCCATCAGGTTGTACATTTCGAAGTAGCGACGAGTTGTTCCGCCGTCACCCATCTCCGCGTAGTAACGCATCATGGTCTCGACGAAAATCGGGCCCAGCTCGCTGTCGACCGAATCGTCCAAGTCGAAGATGGCGTCGAACCAGCGTTTCTCGAGAACGTCATCTTCGGTCCAGTAGCTGTTTACGGAAGAGCCCCACATGGCCAACGCACCTTTGTTCGGCGCTCGAAGCCACGTTTCGACAAAGCACTCGTCAACCGTGTAAGTGCCTGTGATGCACGCAAAGCTCCAGACGCAAGCGTACATGTTGTTGTTGGTCAGACCGTTTACGTCATCCTGCGAGAACGGTGGGCCGTCCGCCCACGAATAGGTTCCGCCATGACCGCTGAAAACACCCCAGAAACGCCCGGCATTGAACGCATCACGAACGTCTTGCGTGGTGGCGTCGTAGGTCACGGTGTAGAGGCGATCCGAAACGATCTCATTCGGATCCATGTGGTTGGCAATGACGTAGTTGTGCGTACCTTCGCTGATCTGATAGTTGTCCGTCGACGCCATGAAACAAGCGCGCTTCACGTAGTCCGGGTCCGCCAGCGGCCCGTTCTCGTAGTAGAGAATCTTGTCGACCATAGCCGAAAGGTGGGCGCTAGTGCGCGCAGGAAAACGACCGATCGCAATATCAGGGAACCAATCATCACCGGCATCCATACACGCGTACTGCAGGTCGGTGTCGGGCGAGCCGGTACCGCCGCCGGTCCATTCGGGAATCAAGTTCGTATCACCCACAAGTAGAATGTAGTCGGGCGAATTTGCGCCACCGTACAAGCCCGAAATGTAACCCTTGATCGTGGAAGCGGCCGTGCCGTCCGCAAACTGTTGCGTCGTAACGTTGAAACCTTGAGCCGATTTCGCCGAGGCGAATTTGGTAATTTGCGTTGCAAAAGTATCTGTCACGATAATGAGCAAATTGCCCGACCCGCGACGCACCGGTGCGTCTTCGTCAGGGTTTAGGACCAGCTTTTGAACATTGGCAAACGGAGCGACCGAATGGTCCATAACCAAGTCGCCCGCAAAATCGATATCAACAGCGATGTCACGGATTAACGTCAACTCGCCGCGAACGGGATTGTAAGAAATCGGCGCGATCTCGATGAGGCAGATACGCTGCCCTCGAACGGTACCGACTTCCTGGATACGCACGGACTGTGCGGGATACGGAACGTCATCCGCGTAAACCGCCGCATCGAAATCGAAAGGCCTGTTCTCCCACGCACCGGGCACCTTCTCGACGGGCGCCTGCACGGGCATAACAGCCAGGTCAAAACCGAACGAATCAGCACCGAATACCACCACGCCATTCTCGACCGCATTAAAGGTCACATCCGCACGCGGAGGTGCGATAAAGAACTCGCGAATAACCGGCATAGCCGGTGCGCCAATCTCGCCCGCGGTCTTCGAACCGTCGAACGACAATTGATGAAATACGCCACCCGCATTCTTGACGGGCGTGATCGAAAACCCGGGCATCGTCAATGCGACCGACAAACCCCGGTTTGCCACCTGCGTCACGTCAAACGCAGGCAGTTGCGAAATCGGCTCGTTCTTGACAACCGGCCTGCCATCCGGCGTGCTACCTGCCCAATAAGACTGCGAATACGCAACGGGAGCGATCATCGCAATTGCGACCGCTACCGCACAAATTCGCCTAACACCCCTGCTTGTAACCAACATGTCGTATCTCCTCCACTAAATAAACGATCAATCGATCAGGCCGGGCTGACCTGCCAGGTAAAATCCCCTTAAATTACAATAAATCACACCCACAAATATTCTTTATGCCGAAGCCATAGCACACACCAGCATGAATGCCATAGATTAGATACTTCGAAGTAAGAAATAGTTACTCGCCATCTCCCTCTAACGCTGCCAGCAAAGCCGACGCAAGCTGATTTAGGTTACGATCTCGAGCGTAATCAAACGCGCTTTTGTCTGCCGCATCCCTCAGATCGACTTTAGCCCCGCTCCGAATCAACCGGCTGGCGATTTCTCGTGCCAACTTACCGCCTTCATTTTCGCGCCCTCCCTTCTGAGCAAGCAAAATGAGCGGAGTCTGTTCGGACTCGTTTAACGCGTTTGCGTTCGCCTCATTTTCGAGCAGCAACGCCACCGCATCTGCACGCAACATCTGTGCGGCGAGGTGCAAAGCAGTGTTCCCTTGCTTGTCCATCTCACCGCGATTTGCTTTTCTGCCAAGCAACGCATGCACAACCTCGACATGCCCGCCAAACGAAGCCCAATGAAGAGCTGTACGCCCTTTCTTGTCGACACTGCTAATCCTCGCCTTGTTTTGCAAGAGAGATTGGCAAATCCCAATGCGCCCATGCATGCATGCAAGCGACAGCGCTGTCATTCCATCGCGATCTTTCGATTCGATGTCGGCGCCAAATTTAAGCAGTGCCTTGACGATCCGCAGCCGGCGTTCGCTTTCCTGCTTCTTATTTGCACCCGAAGCCACTGCCGCATGCAGCGCCGTCTGCTTCGGACCATTCGTAAGAGCAACGTCCGCTCCATACGATAACAGCAACTCGACCAATTCGGGGTTGAGCTTTCGCGCGGCGACGTGCAAAGCTGTGTCACCCCATTTAGTCATGGCGTCGATATCAACGCCATGATCCAAAAGGTATCGCGTCAATAAGACCGGTTTTCGGCCACCCGCCGCAGCATGAATCGCATACTCGCCTGCAACACTCTGTTCGTTGACCACCAAATCGTCAGTCTCGACCAACTTCGTCACCGCATCCAGATCACCAAGTTTGCACGCAACATGGATGCTCATTTGTGACGACGCAGTCAAACCCGATACGCCCACAACGATAACGACAAAAACCACGGTCCAACTCTTTCCAAACATGCCGTTTATCTTCCTTTTGTATGCATCGAAGCCTTCGAGTTGACTTTACTCACTAGTCGAAACACGAACTCACCATGACTCTTCCAAACACACCCACAACTAAGAATGCACCGCACGAACACCTAGGGGACTGGTGGTGTCATTCGCTCCGCCAAAAACACAAAATCGCCAATGTTTATCAAACCGTCCGAAATAAATTCGAAAGCGGCTTGGCATTCGCCAACTGAAGGACGATCGAAACAGGCTTGAAACGCAGCGATATCGGCAAGATCTACATCACCGTCCTGATCTACATCGCCATCGGCGATTTGTTCACCCAAAATCGTCAACGGAATCACTCGTGCATCCGTCCGATCCAGAGCATCCGTAACGATGAACTCCGGCTCGAAATGGCCAGTAACCGTCGGCGCTCCGCTCAACACACCGTCGGTAGTGAGTTCCAATCCATCAGGCAGGCCATCCGGCTTCTTGAACTCTACAGTCTCAGCAACCGTCAAGGTGTGGGAACCATCATGAATCGATAAGGCGTAGCTCACGCCATCTCCGCTGGAAATTCCGACCGTAGGACTCAAACCGGTATTGCCCAGACCATAATGGAATCTGATCCTGCCATCGTCAAAGAGCGTCACGGAAGCATTAACTGCGTATCCGCCCGTATAGGTACGAGCATCCCATCGGATTGTCACCTCACCGGGTCTTGTATCGTCGATGTAGATGTCATATCCCCCACCATCAGTTCGCAGATCATCCCATAGAGGAGCAATCATCCGATTGTTCGTCAGCGCGATTGCGCCGTTGTCATAGCTTTGTCCCGTGAATGAGCCGAAATCCACAAACCCGTTGGAACATACGCGAATAGACGAATAGCCTCGGTCAAAGAACGGGAATGTGAACGGCAGGCTGTAGCTCCAGAACGCATCGTCATCGTTCCAGTTACGGGGCTCACCCAAGAGTTCGAACTCCGATACGCCCTGGGGAGTTTCGATATACTGATCGCCCGCAAGAACCGACCACGCCACAGGCTCGGTACCTGCATCCCGCTGCAACTGAACAGGGCCGTACAGTTGGTTCACCACACCGTCGCGGAGCCACTGCATCGGAATCGATGGCGGACCGACCACAACTTGCAACGTAACGGCCGCTTCGTTCGAATCACCGCCACCAGGAGGCGTTCCGCCATCATCAACTTTGAATGCAAAACCATCTTCACCGACGTAGGCCTCTGAGGTGTAAACGACTTCATTCCGTCCACCTTCAAGGGTATGTGGCACCGAATGAATGATACCGGCGCCCGGCTCAGCGAGAGAACCTTGGGAGGGCAAGGTCATTACAATGTAGTCCAGCGAATCGTTATTCGGATCAGTCGCAAGCAACGCGATAGCAGTCGGCTCTCCCGTGTTCGCTTGCACGTTCATCTCGTAGGCGATAGGTGGTTGAGGACCGAAGGAGACATCCACACGCGTTGCTTCTCCTTCGTTTACGATTACGCCGTATCGGTACTGCTTACCTGCAGCTCCCGCATCGAATTCCAGGTCATAAACCCCCGGCAACAGAATGCGGTGATAATCACCCACATCCGGATCGGTCCATATGTCATGGTCCCGGCCGATCACTCGCACCGTACACGCCAGAGGTTCACCGTCGCCGTCCGTCACGAGGCCACGGATACCGACCAAACAGGTTTCGATGTAGTGCATCATCGATAACCGATTATCCGACCAGTAAGCCGGAATGGTCGATGGTGCCGGTTCTTTCGTATTGCTCATTTCAATCGTAATCTCATTACAGCCTTCGAAATGGTAGTTCCAATCCTGCATGCCACCGTGAACCACATACCAGTCCGCGCCGTTCGTCCGCCCGTGGTACCATTCACCGTTCCACATCGGCTGGTTGTAATAAGAATATTTCTCGCTCATCCAGATGAATTCCGCGTCGTCGGGCGTGAGGTTGGAACCGCTATCGTAATTATCGAACGGGTAATTCATCACGAGCGCACCGCAATGAAAATTCGCCGAAGCGGTGAACGTATGATCCGCAGTCCATACCATAATCGCCTGCGTTTCAGGTTCCCTGCCGATCGGCGTATTCGGCTCGCCGTAATCCGGAAAATCACGATTCAGATCCATGCCCAAAGCATTGGTACGGGTTCGCAAAGACCGGTCATACCCGTCGGGATTCATCAACGGGACAATCCAGAGTTCGACCTCGTCCACGATGTTCGTCGCCTGAGGATCAACACCGTAATTCGTCAGCAGATACTCAATCAGCATCATGCACATTTTCACGCTGACAATCTCGTCCCCATGCATGGCAGAAACGTACTTAAACTCAGGCTCGTCCTCTTCGGCGTTCACGTTGTCGGAGATCTTGATCGCCCAGATTTGCCTGCCCTGCACGCTTGTTCCGATAATGTGGCGCTGAGCCAAGCTGCCGTACTCTTGCTCCCACTGAAGAAGTTGCGGACCAATGTCACTGTAATTTGTCCACTCGTTCGCGATTGCTGAACTGCAGACCAAGATTGAAATTACAGCTGCGAACACCAGACCAGTTGCCAATATGTTGCGCACTGCTTCCGTCCTTAATACTTCTTAATAAATAGGTAGCTAATTCGACAACCCAAATCACACACGAAAACAACCCTATGTCGCCTTTTCCCGACGATCGTTGCTTGGTAGACCGATTTGGACGCATCAAAGATGTGTAAGCGCAACGGATATCTTCCCCTCGCCGAGCGCCGTGTTTTCGGCGCACCGGATCCAGTCGCGTAAGAGGCGTGTAAAATCCTCAAGGTCAACCGGGATGAATCCCTGCCGAAACCCAAACGAAGCCGCCCCAACCTTCCCCACTAAAGGACAATGCTATGAAAATAAGTTCACCACTGCAAGGAAATTTAATTCTGCCTTCACACGCCTATTTCAATGGCGCTTAACACTCAAACTTCGGCAGGCTAGATGTTTGCGGCCTGCCTGGGTCGTAGTGGCAGATTGAGGAATAATTCGAGTCGAATGAACAAATGATGAACGCCCGATAATCAAGACAAAAGCATGCTCAGCGGAGATGCCTACAGAGTGGCTGGAATCCCATGATAAAAACCGTTTTTCCAGGATGGCTATGAATCTTTGCAGTCACGCATGACCACTAAACGCTGATCAACCACAACTGCAAACCTTCGCCATCTACCGCAAGGAGTACCGATTTGCTAGTCTGGGCGAACGCTTGTTTCGCATCGCGACGAAAACCGTTCCAAACACCGGCAAACCCAAACGAATCGGCTCGGTATACATATAAACTTCCATGTTTTCATACCAATGGCGAAATGCTCACAACAGCCCTTACCGCCGTCCAGATACCGGTACATTACCAATCCAGCGTACTTCAACCTTGCGCAATGTGTCTAAACTCAATATACCGAGGCGGGCAAAACGCCGAAATGCCTCTTTCTCGTCTTTCAATCGAAAGATCTGCGGGGAGAATACAAACACTAAACCGATTCACAGATCATTGCTCCAAACCACAACGAATACCGACATTGGTGACAGAAATGCATTTGCTCCATCCGACGAATCAAAAACCGCCTGACTGCCGGCCCCTGCACAAATAAGCAACCGAGAAAAACGTAACAAACCCCAGGCGCCCCGCTGACTTATCCAAAGCGAATGACATTTTCAACCGCTTCCGTTTTGAAACTGGATACACGACAAACCCGGACTGAAGTGTAGCCTGACTACAGTTATGATTGATCAAACCGCAAATACGTAAAAACCGCCCCCAACAACCCGGTCGCAACAGTTCCCAAAAACCTGTCCAGGCCGTACTCATCTTGACTTACGTACGGCAAATGCTACAAAACACAACTCTCGATCGGCTGACACGTGTTACGATGTTTCTACCCAAGATCAACCGGTTGACCTTGGGACTTGCTTCTGGTTTCGCAGTATTCTGTTCGCGAAGGCCACCTCGTCTGCCGATGCCGAGAAAAAACGCCTGGCAGGGCGCGGGAGGCTTCGGCACGGATGTATACTCGGCGTTGCCTGGGTAAACATCAGCCTGCCCCCGTCAAGCCAGTCATTAACAAGTATTTACACATGGTCGTGCCGCGGTTGAGTTTGTCATGAGCGATCGTCCTGAAAATGCCCAGCCATCGGAGAATCCCAGCGAGCCTAAAGAGACAGTGAATCTGCCACCAGGCGATCCACAACCAACGCTCGAGCAGCCTACGTCACAGCCTCAACAGCCCGATCCACAAACGACACCAACACTTGAGGAAAGCGCATCCGCCTCTCCCACTGATGAGCCTGGCACCACACCCGAGCAAGAAACCAAGTCGACTACGATTGATCCTGCCTGCATGGGCGTTCCCGCTGACTCGACATCGACGGATCACGCCGATGATGTCAGCGAGGAAGTCGAAAAAGCATTTTCAAGCATGTCCGACGCCGACCGTGCGGAACTCACAGGACAGGACATAGTGACTCCGCAAGCCGAGCAACCGACCCCCATCCCCACGATGGATATATCGACCGCAGATTCAGTCGAACCCGGCACGGAGATGACCGGTACGATCGCCACGCTCACCGACGATGAAATCTTCCTCGAATTCGGCCCAAAATCTCAAGGCGTGCTGCCGCGCAACCAATTCGGCAAAAAGGAGCCCCTCGAAGTCGGGCGTCGAGTCGACGTCGTCGTCGAGAAGTTCGATCCAGAAGCGAATCTGCTGATCGTCAACCGCAAAGGTGCTCTGGCACGAGCCACTTGGCAAAATCTTACCCCCGGGATGATCGTTGAAGGCCGGGTCACGGGCTTGAACAAAGGCGGTCTCGAAGTCGACGTCAACGGACTGCGTGCATTCATGCCCGCCTCTCAGGTTGATGTCCATATGGTCAAAGACATTTCAGTCCTCCTTAACGAAGTGGTGCGTGCGGAAGTGCTTGAAGTCGATCGCCGCGAAAAGAATCTTCTTATCAGTCGGCGTAAATATTTACAAAAGGAACTCAAAGAGAAGAAAGACCTCGTATGGGCAGACCTCGAAGTCGGCCAGAAGCGCAAAGGTATAGTGGGCAATACGACCGATTTCGGCGCTTTCGTCGATCTGGGAGGCGTCGACGGTCTGGTCCACATCAGTGACATCAGTTGGGGGCAGGTCGACAAAGTTTCCGACCACTTGAAAACCGGCGACGAGGTGGAGGTCCAGGTTCTCAAACTCGACAAAAAGCGAAATCGCATTTCCTTGGGTATGAAGCAGGTTCAGCCTGATCCCTGGCATAACACTGAGGATAAATACCCGCCTGGCACACCACTGAAAGCACGCGTGGTTCGTTTGGTAGACTTTGGTGCATTTTGCGAACTCGAACAGGGTGTCGAGGCACTCATTCCCATCAGTGAGATGGGCTGGACCCGCGTCAATAAGCCCCAGGAGGTCGTCTCGAAGGACCAAATGGTCGACGCCGTGGTGATTCGTTGCGAACCGAAGAAGCGCCGCATCGCTTTGAGCATCAAACAAGCGACCCCAGATCCTTGGGCCAGTGTCATAGAAAGCTACACTCCAAACTCCCTCGTTACAGGCAAAGTCACTCGTTTGACTGAGTTTGGTGCCTTTGTCGAACTGACTCCGGGCGTGGAGGGGCTGATTCACATTTCGGAACTTTCAGAGAAGCATGTGAAGTCCGCGAGTGAAGTGGTGCAAGTTGGTCAGGAGGTCGAATCGCGCGTCCTGAGCGTTGATGGAGAAAACCGGCGTATCTCATTGTCGATCAAAGCGGTGACGGCACCGGTGGAAGAAACGGCTTTTGAACAGCCTGCCGAACAGCGCAAGCCCAAGAAACGCAAGAAGCCACTGCGCGGCGGCCTATCTTCTCATTGGGACTGGGAAGGTGACCTCAAGCTCGGCTTGGACGACGTAGACAAGTAATCGAGTTGGTGCGAACAATTCATCGCTCGATACACACCTTGTGTGAATTTTTACTGAATTGCATGCGTGCTACGGATCAGCCAATTCTCCGCACCCGTGAATGCAACGACGAATACGAATGAAGTTTACCCTCATCGACAGGATCATCGAACTCGCGCCGCGTGAGCGGATCGTCGCCGTAAAGGCGGTAAGCCGGGCCGAGGAATACCTCGACGATCATTTTCCTACTTTTCCCGTTCTTCCAGGCGTTTTGATGCTGGAAACCCTCGCGGAAGCGGCGGGTTGGCTCGTCAGGCAGGCGACGGACTTCCGACACAGCATCGTCTTGCTGCAAGAAGCCCGAAACGTCACCTACAAAAGTTTTGTCAAACCCGGACACCTGTTACAGGTTGAGGTGGTCTGTAAACGAATTGAGGAAAACAGGAGCGAATTCTCGGGGATCGGTCTTCGCGAAGACACCGAGGTGGTTCGCGCTCGATTTTCGCTGGTGCATTACTGCCTAGCCGACAAACACGCTCCGCTCGCTCCCACAGACGAGGAAATCATCAACAACGCACGGCAAACCTACGAAATCATCCGCCCGACCTAGCCCGGTAACCGACTTTGGACTCGACAGGTTGCCGCCCCTGCGGTAAGGTCACGCACCGGATTCGATGGAAACTAGAGCAAGCTCTAGCCAGGTGTAGCGTCCGACCCCGTGTTTTGTACTGTCGGAAAGTCGACATTTAACGCTACGTTTGGATTGAAATCGCTATAGAATAAGTTCTAGTCTGGTACGGTGTCCAATGCCGTTCATTTTCCAGTAGAACATTACGATGTTGGACGTCATACTTTGACCGAAACCGCTATAGCCGCTGGATGGAGACTACAAGCCCATGGCGCTCAGTAGAGACGAGATTTACAGCGAGGTTCAGGACGTGCTGATGGAAGCACTTGGCGTGGACGAAGATGAGATCACGCCGGAAGCCACACTCCAGGGTGACCTCGGCGCAGAGAGTATCGATTTCCTGGACATTGTCTTTCAGCTTGAGAAAGCATTCGACATAAAGATCCCCAAAGGAGAACTCATCCCCGAAGATGTGATGAACAACCCGGACTTAGTGGACGGCGACAAGCTGACTGCGGAAGGCCTTGCCAAGCTCAAGGAACTCATGCCCCACGCCGATACCGCTGAGTTCGAGAAGGATCCTCAGGTCAGCAAAATGAGCGATCTGTTCACTGTCCAGATGATTGTCAATTACGTTGAAGGCAAACTAGCGGGCTGATTCCTTAAGAGCACCATTGACTCGCCTCACCGCCGAGTGACTGTAGTATGCGCTGGATGTGGATTGACACCTTCGTCGAATTCGAAAGCGGTCGTCGGGCCGTCAGCGTTAAGAACGTCACTACCGCCGAAGACTACCTGCGTGATCATTTTCCCGGTTATCCGATATTCCCCATTAGCTTGATGATCGAAGGAATGGCGCAGACCGCCGGTATTCTCGTGGGCGAGGCGCGTGATTTCCAAGAA
>JANQHN010000298.1 GCA_028282665.1 Phycisphaerae bacterium
CCTCAAGCTTTGTCCAAAAGATCGCCTCACCATGCACCGCCACTTCAAACGCGTAACAACCCGCTCCCCTCTCAAGCATCATCGCCCGGTAGTCCGCGCCGTGTTTGAATCCAAACGTCTTGACCTCGCATCGGGCAGACTCCACTGCCTTCATTGCCCGAGGATCTTCCGCGTTAACCACCAACAGCCCATCCGGATCGACTTGCTGCGCGTACAGCGCGAAAGCTTCGACGATTTCATCCAGGTTGTTGTAGCAATCCATGTGGTCCGGTTCGATATTCAGAATCGCGGCAAACCTGGGCCTTTGATGCAAAAAAGAACGATTGAACTCACAAGACTCCACAATGAAATGCGGGCCGGTTCCAGCGGCGCTCGACCCTCCGAGTTGATCCGAACGTGCACCGACCACAAACGATGGCTCCAGCCGGCCTTCGCGAAAAATGTGGGCGCACATCGCGGTTGTGCTGCTCTTACCGTGTGTTCCCGCAATCGACACGCCCTGACGATGGTCCATAATTTCGCCCAGAAGTTCTGCGTACTTGATCACCCGCAAGCCCATCGCCTGCGCGGCAATCAATTCCGGATTGTCCGCAGGCACGGCGGCGCTCATCACCACGAGTCTCACTTCCGGGTCAAGATGCACCGCGTCATGGCCTATGCGAACCTGTGCCCCTCGTTCGACCAAATCACCCACGCCGTCGAATGGCACCAGATCCGAACCTGAAACCAAAGCACCAAGCTCCATCAACACACGAGCTGCACCGCACATTCCGCTCCCGCCAATGCCGATCATGTGTATACGCTGTCCGGCGACACCGCTTGGCGGGTTGATTTTTGCAGCCGATTCGATCGATGTTTGAACCTTGGCCAACGTCGTATTCGCCTGTATGTTGATTTTCTCGACGCTCCTCTGCATGACCGGATACACGGCACGCCTGAGGAATCTCAGTGGAACAAACCACACTTTCGTTGGTCTTTATCGGGCCTGTTTGGCCGCCCGCTCCACGCTTTCCGCAAAGTCCAGTTCGCCTCGTGACTCGACCATCGCCATCACCTGTTCGGCGATGGATTTTGCTGCACCACCACGACCCAGTCGACGTGCGCAGGAAGCCATCCCCTCTCGCAATGCGTCGTCACTCATCAAAGGCTTAATCGCTTCTCGTAACGAGGCCGCATTTGCCGACGCACGCTTCTTATCGTGCACAATGCGCGCAGCACCGACTCGCGAAAGACACTTCGCATTTGCGAGTTGATGCATATCTTTGTGGAACGGGTAGGGCATAAGGATGGCCGGCCTGCCAACAGCGGTGATCTCCGCAAGTGTCGACGCACCCGCCCGAGATACGACAAGATCCGACACCGCCAGCGCGTTAGCCATCTCGTGCGTGTACGAGATCACCTTCGACCGCACGCCAGACTTCTTGTACGCATCATAAACACGATTGAAATCCGCATCACCGGTCAGGTGCAACACCTGCCAATCCTCGAATTCACTGAACTCGGGCAGCAACCCCACCACGGCTTCGTTGATCGTTCGCGCTCCTTGTGACGCCCCGGTAATTAGCAAAGTTTTTTTGTCACCGTGTAACCCGAATGCGGCAAGCCCATCTTCACGATACGCCCGGTTAAACTCAGGTCGAACCGGGCATCCAGTCACCTGTACCCGCTTCGCTCTCGCCAAGTAACGCGCCGAGTCCACCCACTGCACGAATACGGCATCCGCCATAAACGACAGCAAACGATTCGCCCTACCCGGAATCGCATCCGGATTGAACAGCACAGTCGCAATACCTGCTTTTTTCGCTGCACGGATCGGCGCGACCGACGCAAGTCCGCCGCTCCCGATAACAACGAGCGGGCGTTCTATCGCAAAGCGCTCGCGACAACACTTCTCCGCCATACGCAAACCTTGCAATGTCGCAGGCCAAGTCCACGGCGCTTTGCGAATAGGCGGCAAATACTGCCTGACCAGTTCACAGCCGGCGTTGTCCAGGATTGTGCTGTCGATCGCACGGTCGCTGCCGAAGAAGACGAACGAAACGCCCGGAATTCGCTTGCGCAATTCATCCGCCACCGCAAGCGCGGGGTACAGGTGCCCGCCAGTGCCCCCACCGGCAAACACCACCACCGGACCGCCAGTTTTTTTGGCATTAACCACCACAGTCAGTCCATGCCCTCTCCCACCGCATGAAGTGAATCACCGACCGACTGGGTTCCCAAGCTCGCCGCCATCAAGCCTATCGAACAACAAAACACCACGATTCCGCTTCCGCCGGCCGAGATAAGCGGCAAAGATATGCCCGTTGTCGGCGCGCAAACTGTTGCTACCGCAACGTTCATCGCCGCCTGGAAGACTATCGTGATTGTCATACCGAAAATGAACAACTGGGCGAACGTCGAACCCACGTGATACATGGCCCGTAAGCCAAGCCAAAGCAAAACGGTGAACAAACCGAGTACCATGATCCCGCCTAAAACACCCATCTCTTCGCAGATCACCGAGAAAATAAAGTCGGTCGTACATTCCGGCAGATACCCCCGCTTTTGCACACCGTTGCCTAATCCCACGCCCCACCAACCGCCCGAGGCGATGGTCATCAGTGATTGCAAGGGGTGATACCCCGTACCCAGCGGATCAGCCATGGGATCCAAAAACGCCTTGATGCGCTCCATCCGGTAGGGCTTGGCCAGCAGAAGCGCGTACATCGCTCCGCCCCCCCCAACGGCTGCCCCAACGAGGTAGTACCAACGACAACCAGCGGCGAACATAACCCCCAAACCCACCACCGCGAACAAGGCTGCACTGCCGAAATCCTCAACGCCCACCAGCAGCACAAACAATCCCACCAACACCGCCGCAGGAACAAATCCTTTAACAAACGACTTCGCATCAAGCCATTCCCGGGAGAAAACCCAAGCAAGCATCGCCACCATCGCGAGCTTCGCAAATTCGGATGGTTGAAATCCCACGCCGGGCGCAATCTGAATCCAACGCTGAGCACCACGACTCTCAGTGGCGAGTTGCGGAATGAAAGTGATAATGAGTGTGATGACGACTCCGATAAGCGCAAGCACAGGCCAAATGCGCACGTATCGAGGATCGCGCAACAGCGGTTGACCCCATCGGGCAAGGGCTGCCATCAACACCACGCCGATACCTGCAAAGATCACCTGCCGGCCGAACATCGTCTGCCAAAACGGCTTCGAAAATAGTGAACCGTCCAACGACCCGCTGGCTGAGCCGACCATGACGAGCCCCAACACAAGAAGCGCAAACGCAACCACAACGAGCACTCCCGCGTAGCCACTACCTCGGGATGACGAATACGCTCCATCGCCACCGGCCAATCCTGATCGAGGATGGTCCGGTGCTCGATACACCACTTTGGTCGCCCCGCGTGAATCCATCGCTCCCCCGCTTGCCACCTACCGCAATTTGATCGTTGCCAGTGCAAAACCCGTAAACAATGCCGACAAGAGCCAAAACCGCACCACCACCTGCGGTTCACTCCACCCACCCAGATGAAAATGATGGTGCAACGGCGCACATCGAAAGACGCGCTTTCCGCCACTCATCTTAAAGTAGCCCACCTGCATGAGCACGGACACAGCCTCAATCACAAACACTCCACCCGCCAGAAAAAGCATCAATTCCTGCCGCGTCACAATCGCGACAAAACCGATCAACCCACCCAGTGGCAGCGAACCAGTGTCCCCCATAAACACCCGTGCGGGATGGCAGTTGTGCCAAAGAAATCCAAGGCACGAACCCAAAATCGCACCGCAATAAACCACCAACTCTCCACTTTTGGGCACATAGGGAAACAACAATTTGTCCGCCAAGTCGACCGATCCGGTAATGTAGGTCAGCATCATGAACGTAAGCGAACACAATGCGACACACCCCGCCGCCAATCCGTCCATACCGTCCGTCAGGTTGACCGCATTCGACGTACCGGTCATCACCAACACCGTCACCGCCATGAACGCAAACGTCCCGAGCGTCAGACCCGCTTTGTAAAACGGTACGATTAGAACCCTGTACGATGGCACAGCCAGTTGTTCGCCTACACTGATTACTGCGTGATTCGAACCGCCGTATTTATAGATAAACGCACCCAACAACACGCCCAGGCCGATTTGGAACAGCAATTTCTCCCAGAATTTCAGCCCGTCGCGCGATCCGCCCCGCTGTGCGGCGGTTAGTTTCAGCCAGTCATCCACCCCACCCAGCACACCAAGCCAAAGCGCGCACACCAGACCCATACGCACATAAAAATTGCCCAAGTCCGCTAGTAATAAAACCGCAGCGGCGATGGAAATCAGTATCAACGCGCCACCCATCGTTGGCACGTTCGCCTTGTCACGAGTTAGTTCATTGAGCGGTGCGTGATCGAACTCAGGCCTATCGCCGATTTTCCAGCGCATCAGTTGCCGAATAACTCGCGGCATCAGCAAAAGCACAAACATGAAACAAAACAGCGCCGCCACGATCCCGCGAAACAGTGGGTTCTCGTAGGCGTAATGACCTTGTATGTAATGCTGCAAAAGGTGATAGAGCACTGTTCGTCACGCCTTGCATCGCTTTGGCTTAGGTGCGGCTTGATCGAGTCAAGCCACTGCCGACTTTCGCTTCGCCCGATCGCCAAGTCGAGCGACAATCCGATCCAATTCCAGAAGCCTCGAACCCTTAAGGAGCACCGTATCTTCAGGACCGAGCAATTCTTCCAACACGTCACCCGCAAGATCAGCCGTGTCACACGCGATCGTACGTTGGCCATTGCCCGCAGAAGCCAACTCACCCAGCGCGTCCTTCATCTTCTCTCCCACACCGACCAACACCTCAAACCGAGCATCGATCGCCGCTTGCACAATCTGCCTGTGTAACGTGGCTGAAGCATCACCCAATTCCAACATGTCGCCCATCACGAACACACGGCGACCTCTTGTTTGACAACTGAGCGTATCAATCGCCGCCCGCATGCTTGCGGGGTTGGCGTTGTAGGTGTCGTCAATAATCGTTACCTTATCAATTTGTAATCTACTGGTCCGCCCGGCCGGAGGCGAAAATCGCGCGAGGCGATCAATGATGTACTTCGGATCGAGTCCGAACCAACGCGCCGCCGCAAATGCGATGGCTGCGTTCGTCGCGTGATGCCGACCGGGAAGTGGAAGCTCCACATCAAAACGATCATCGATCGTAAACCGAGACCGATCTATCTCGCTGATCCGATCTCCCACGCGCAAACGAGCCCGTGGGTCAGTGCCCACCGTCAGCGACTTGCCCACGCATTGCTTGTCCAGATAGGGCAACACTTCAGCCCGGTCAACGTTGATCACGGAGAGCCCGTTCGGTCGAATATGACTCAACAAATCGGTTTTCTCATCAGCCACAGCCCGCGTATGACCGAATCCCGCAAGGTGGGCTTCGCCGATTGAAGTAATGACTGCGACATCAGGTGAAGCAATAGCCGAAAGCTGCGCAATTTCTCCCGGTGCGTTCGTACCAACCTCCGCCACCACGTATCGATCGTCCGCGTCAGCCAGGAACAGGGTAAGCGGAACGCCGATGTTGTTGTTGAAACTTTTAGGTGAAGCAACCCCTTTCATCACCGCAGACAACACATGATCGATCATGCACTTGGTGGTCGTTTTGCCATTACTGCCCGTCACCGCAATGACAATCGTAGACGCAGGCAGGATTTCGCGACGGTAAAACGCAGCCAGTCGCCCTAGCGCCTCTACCGTATCATCCACCCAAAAAACCGGCGCGCCTTCCGATAGGTTCATCTGCTCTTGATGGAATCGCGCGCAAACACAAGCAGACGCTCCGCTTGAGAGTGCCTGCTCGACAAAATCGTGACCGTCGAATTGTTCTCCCACAATCGCAAAGAACAATGCCCCCGCCTCGATCGCACGCGAATCCGTGCTTACACTCGTAATCGATCCGTCATCCACACGGTTGGGCGATCGCGTATTCATCGCCAACGCAACCTGTTGCATCGTCATTTCGATCATGCGGCATCCTCCGCATCGCCCGTTCGCCCGTCCATGCAAGCGCGAACAATTTCCCTGTCGTCAAAGTGCAACACACGCTCGCCCACCAGTTGATAATCTTCGTGTCCTTTACCCGCGATCAACACCACATCGCCTTCGCCCGCCAACTCGACCGCATTCTTGATGGCGCCGCCGCGATCCGCATCGATCTCTACCTGCATCGGCGAATCTTTTGGGAATCCCTCAAGTATGTCGTCGATGATACGCTTTGGATCTTCGGTGCGCGGGTTATCGCTAGTCACAAACACCACATCTGCGTATCGAGCAGCGACCTGGGCCATCCTCGGTCTCTTGGTACGATCCCGATCTCCTCCACATCCGAACAGGCAGATAAGCCGCCCCTTCGTCAGCGGCTTAAGTACGCCCAGTACGTTATCTAGCGCATCATCCGTGTGCGCGTAATCCACGTAGACACAGGCGGGGTGCAAGTCGCTCGTAACTCGCTCCAGCCTGCCGGGGACACCGGTGATTCCTTCCAAGCCGACGACGATTGCATCGAAGTCAATACCGAGTCCCTCGGCAGTCGCAGCAGCAGCCAATGCGTTCGCGATGTTGTGCTTTCCCACCAACGACAATCGCACGGGAGCTTCGAAATTCCGCCCGCGTAGGAAAAACCGGCTTTCCACGGCATCCATGGATTTAATTTCCGCTCTCACCTCCGCTGCTTCGTTAGCGAGTCCGTAAGTGACGACTTCTGCTCGAGTCGCCTCCGCCATCGTCCTACCGGCTTCGTCATCCACGTTAATGACCGCGAGCGCGTTGTTGTCCAACATCTCAAAAAGTCTACGTTTCGCCGCGAGGTAGGAGGACATCGTCTTGTGATAATCCAAATGGTCGCCGCTTAAATTGGTAAACACACCAACGGCAAAACGCAATCCGTCACAGCGACGTTGATCGAGCGCATGCGAAGACACTTCGAGCACCATCAACTCTGCGCCGGCTTGCCTCGCCTTACCAAGTGAAAAACTCAGTTCCAACGGTCCCGGCGTGGTTAAAGAAGCCTTGCGACGCTCACCGACAAGGTCATACCCGATGGTGCCCATCAAACCCGCCCGTTTGCCGGCAGTTGCAAGGATTGATCGCACCATCCACGAAATTGTGGTCTTTCCGTTGGTCCCCGTTACCCCGATCAACCCAGGTCCGGCCCATTGGCCACGTTCATCCAACAGGTTGTGATAGGCAGCGCTAAGCCGCGCGAGTGCGACGCGCGAATCCTCCACTTCGATCAGTGGCACATCCCCCACCGCCGCCTTCTCGACACAGCCGTCTTGAGCAACCACCGCAACAGCCCCCGCTTGGATCGCCTTCGCAATGAAAGCATGACCATCCGCGGCAACACCTTTCACCGCAACGAAACAGTCGCCACGCTCAACCGCGCGGGAATCATCACGAAGCATCCTGATATCAATCGCAGGAAGAATTCCACCGCCGACGGTTCGCAGAAGTGATCGAGCGAACAGCGTTTCCAAATTCCGCGTGACCGCGGTCAACGATGAGATCGATGTCGATGTTGCCATTACTCCGCGAAGCATTCTACCAAAGCAGAAGCCTTCTCAAACCACAATTACCTCACCTGCTCGATCCAAATCCCCCAACTTGATCGCCGAAAACCTGTGATATTTATTCCCATCCACACATCGACACACATTAAAAACCTCACCTTAACAATATCTTTAATCGCGCAATCTATTTATTTTTTTGAACTTGCAGGTATTCCAGGCTTCGTGAAAGAATTTCTTTCACAGCCGGTGCAGACACTTTCCCACCGTAGTAACCAAGAACTGCGTTGGGGCGTCGAATCATTACCAAGGCTGCAAGTCGCGGATTCTGCGCCGGCACTCCCGCTACAAAAGATGAAAGATAGGCGCCAGGTTCGTACCCTCGCCTGTCTTTATAGGCCAGTTTGGTTGTGCCAGTTTTCCCAAAAACCTGGTACCCCTCGATCTGACAGCGATGACCCGATCCATCTTCAACCACTGACACCATCACTGTTTCGCGCAGGTACTTTGCCCATTCCTTGGAAAGCACGCGCTTCACCGGCTCGGGTGGTGTTTCCGCGATGACGACCTCCCCACCCGGACCGAGCAGTTCTTTCATGATCTTGGGCTTGAGCAGCGATCCACCGTTTGCGATGGCGCAAAATGCAGTAATCAGTTGCAAGGGTGTAACACCAATCTCGTACCCCATAGGCACGGATGTGACCGAATAGCTGTTCCACTTCTCCAACGGATGCAATAAACCCTTTGCCTCGCCGGGAAACCCGACACCGGTAAGTCGGCCAAAGCCGAATCGGGTCATCGTTTCGTGTAGCGACTCCGCCCCCATCCGTTGACCGATCAAAGCCATACCAATGTTGCTCGACTTACAAATGATCTCCTTGATCGTCATCATTCCGTGAGGCGAGGTATCCCGAATCAATCGCCGACCCGCAAAGTAATGCCCCATATGACAATCAAACGACTCCGTCGGAGTGATGTGGCCTTTGGTAAGCGCACCGCTGGCGACAAACGGCTTGAACGTGCTACCCGGCTCGACCGGATCGGTCACGCAGCGATTTCGCCGCAAAGACTTGTCAACTTTTGAGGCGAAGTTCACGTCGTACGAGGGGAAGCATGCCATCGCAAGCACTTCGCCAGTGCGCGGATCCATCACGATGGCCACACCACTCTTAGCTTCAAATTCACCCACCGATGCTGCCAGCGCCTCCTCTGCGTATCGTTG
The DNA here is from genome assembly GCA_028282665.1 of Phycisphaerae bacterium. Classification (GTDB taxonomy): domain Bacteria; phylum Planctomycetota; class Phycisphaerae; order UBA1845; family UBA1845; genus JANQHN01. Next base: position 8,779 of record JANQHN010000298.1, read on the forward strand.
AATCTCCGCATCAATCGTCAACACGGCATGCCCGCCGTCTAAAGGAGGCCTGCCCGCAACCTCCGCACGCAACAGCGCCTGCCGTTTCGCGTCGCGAATCGTCGCCGCAAAGCCATCTCGGCCGGTCATGTGTTCGTCGTAAACTAACTCGATCCCCTCAAGCCCGGTCCCGTCTTTACCAACGAAACCCAATACGTGAGCAAGGGATTCACCCAATGGATAACTCCGCACCGAACGATCCAACAATCCTACCGCGGGATGATCAAGTTGCCTGATAGCCTGAGCCTCTACCTCATCAACCCGCTCCGCGATCACAACAAACCGAGTATTCTCGCGACGGCGAATTAACTCCTCCACGAAGCCCGGCTCCATATCCAGACGAATACCCACATCCACGGCAAGTTGAGGAATGCCTTCAATCAACATAGGATCGACATAAACATCGGGACGCTGCCGACTGGCTGCAACGATCCGATGCATTCTATCCAGGATCATCCCACGTCGCGCAGGCATGAGCGATCGGCTTCGCTGCTGCTCCTCCGCTTGCCGTGTCAATAGCGCTCCAGATGAAATCTGAATGTGAATCAGTCGGATTACTAGTAGAATAAAAAGGATGAGTATAAAAATAAAAATCAGCAACGCCCGTTTGCGTTGTTCCCTTTCCGGGTCTGGCCCGTCAGCCGCCATCATCATCTATCCGCCCCCGCCGTAAAGACCGGGAGGAGATTCGGACGCCAACCTCGAAGGAACTTCAAGCATGGGGGCTCCCTCACCGGGAGAGAGAAGATTCACGCGAAAACGGTAAACCCGCTCGCGGATCTGATCCGGCGTCTTCAAGCGTGCGACCTCAGCTTGCAACGCCCAAAGCTCCCGCCGCAATCGTACCCATTCCTGCTCGTGAGCGAGCGCCCGTTGCACCGAACGAGCCTGCTCAGCGCGCAAAAAAACGACAAAAATCGAAATAAGTGCAAAACAAGCCAATAAACCGCATGCCTTGCTTACACTCATAGCGAACCTCGTCTTTGCCTAGAAATCACCGGAGCGGGATCTTGATCCGCACACCTACCCGAATGCGATCCGGATTAGGAAATTTGTCTTTGTTCAGTTCGAAAATCTCACGCCAGCGGCTTTCATCACCCAATTGCTCACGAGCGATACTCGAGTAACGATCCTTGTTCTTGACCTGATACCACCGAAAGTCGGCTAAGAAGTTGTTTTGTACCGTCGAACGAGTTCGCGTCGCCTTAGACGTCCGATCACCCAAAGGATCCTGATGACCATCAATCAACGGCAAGGTCAACACATCTCCCACCTGAAGCGTGTTGATGTCCGGCATGACCGAAGTGTTTGCCTGATAGATCGCCTGGAGGACTTCGCGTTTTTCCGAGCCGTAGCATTTTCGCGCGATCTTCGACAGTGAATCACCCGACTTCACCTCGTAACGCGGCGCTGCTTTAATGGTACTCTGTTTAGGGAGTGCCTTAGGCTCACTCGTCTGTGGATACATCGCCGGCAAATTGCTTTCGGAAATCTCCTTGTCGGATGCATTCCCCTTGGCTTGCCTGTAGAACTCACTCAGACGATCCAACTCATCCTTGCCCTTGCTCCGCGAATACAATGGCACACGCTTCGGATCGGAATGATCCGCCAACGACGCACCAGACTTGTCCTCGTCTGCTTCAGTAGTTAGGTGATTTGCGGTGTCTAAGCGACGGGACAGATCGGTTCCAGGATAAGAAAAAATGCGCCGCGGCTTATCCAATGCACTGCCGGGGCTATCAGTCTCGCTTGGCGAAGTCGCATGTGGACGAGTGCCTGGCCTGTAATCAGGAGACACAGATACCACCGACTCCTCCTGAATGGCCAGCGGAGCGTAAGTCGTGGTCAAAGTAGACCAATTTTCCTCTCCAGTAGCCTCAGGCTCCTCCACAGCAACCTCGACCGCACCAGGCCCTTTGTCAACGAGGAGGCAGTAAGGCAACTGGTTTGCGATCGATTTTTCTTTACCTTGATTCGCCAGAATGACCGCAAAGCAAACGATAAATGCGAGACCCACCAACAAACCGACTTTTGTCTCCCTGGCCATCGTCGCACTCCTTTACTCACGGCGGTCGATTATCTTCACACCTTCATGGCCGACATTTCATCGCGCGTCCGGCAATCTCCTTACAACTCGAAGTTTCGCACTTCGCGATCGCGGATTGGCCAATCGCTCATCCTCCTCGGCTGCGACGGGCTTCTTAGTCAGTATCTCGTACTTGCCTTCCGAAGCACCTTTGCGAAACGCCAGCTTCACAGGCCTGTCTTCAATACTGTGAAACGAGATGACCCCGAACCGCCCGCCCAAACTCAACAAGTCAGGAACGGTGTCCAACAACTTACCCAACGCGCCGATCTCATCATTCACCGCAATCCGCAATGCCTGAAACGTACGTGTCGCGGGGTGAATCTTGTGCCTACGCGATTCCGGACTCACGCCCAACGCTTCAGCAACAATTCGCGCCAACCGATCCGTTGTCGTGATACGACCCTCCTTGCGACGCAAGCAAATCAAACGGGCGATGCGGCGACTCGCACGCTCCTGCGAATTGCGATAGATCAGGTCGCCAAGCTCCTTTTCCTTCATACGGTTGACCAGATCCGCCGCAGAGGTCTCCAACGAAGGGTCCATCCGCATATCCAGTGGACCGTCACGCAGGAAGGAAAATCCTCGGTCGGACTCGTCCAACTGCGTTGAGGAAACGCCCAGATCGGCGAACACGACATCAACACGGTCGACGCCAAGGTCCGCAAGCACGTCACGAAGGCATGCGAAATTGCTTTGGATCAGTTGAATCCGACAAGGCTGGCCGGCCAGCCTTCGCTCCGCCTCAGCGAGGTTAGCTGGATCGACATCCAGAGCGATAAGCCGCCCATCGTTACCAAGCGCCGTAGCGAACAGAGACGAATGCCCACCCAAACCAACGGTCGTATCCACGACCGTTTCGCCCGATGATACCGAGATCAATCGAGCGACTTGTTGCGGCAGTACCGGCGTGTGACCAACGAATTCCTGATCCACGTGCAACGTACGCCAATCTTGCAGCAACAGTGTCAGGGGGCGTCACTCCTCCTTGGCGACCAAACCACCCCCGACAATCAGCAAAGCGCGTCCGCGGGAAAACCCGCGCCAACGTGCAGCGACAGCCCAGCACCAGCAAAACGGTCGTCGATCGCGCGCAAACGCCTTAGACGAGCTTCCAGTTCGGTGCGCTCCAGATTGGTCAAGTCACAACCCACATGACCAGCCTCACCGCGAGAAAGCCGCTGTTGGATGCGTTGCACGATTCGCGTTCGACCCTCTTCCATGCTTTCGCTCCCGTTATGCGCCTTAACGCCCGCCGCGACCTTCGGCGATTCCCTTCGCTTCCCGATCGCGACGCTGTCTAATTCCATTGTTATTCATCACAATTAGGCCCAACTGAACTCGCGAAAGCGAACCCAGCCAACCGAAAGCTCGGACCGATCGGCCACCCGCCTCGCGCTCACAGGCGACCGATCGAAAGGCCCTCGCTCTTCGCGGCAAAACCTCAGCTTCCACTCGCCGCGGCACCGCCATCCTTGGCGCGTCTTGTCCGCGCCACTCCATTGGCGCGATCACTTACAAATCACTCTCCAAAGACTGACTAGGCCTCATTCGCAAGTAGCCCTGCCAGTCAGGCCACTCGTCGCCTTCCCAGTCGATCGCTAGAGACTTCTCGAACTCCTGCTTGTTCCACACATCGATTCGGCGTTTTTGGCCTACCAATACCAACTCGTCCTTGAGCTTCGCCTTGCGAACCAATTGGTCGGACAGCACCAAGCGCCCCTGCTTGTCAGGCTCCACAAATGTCGCGAGTGAGTAGAACTGCAACTCGAAACGCCGCGACTTCTCACCTGGCATAAACTCCGTCTCCATCCGGGACGCCAGCGCCTCAAATTCACGCTCCGTATAAATCGAAAGCGTCCCGCGATGCTCTCCGAGCGTTACATACAGGCCATCACCATCCCGCTTCGGATCCATAGCGGAACGCAATTGCGCCGGAATCTGAATCCGATTCTTCGAATCGAGCGTTCGATCATACTGACCTGTGAATATCCGCATCGAAAGTCCGTGCCAAATGCCCCACTTCGTGGGATATATCGACACAAACTACCACTTCCTGCCACTAAGGTCAATGATTTTTCTTCGTAATTGCCTGCCATTTCGACCACTTACGTCACTCTACCACATCTATACCACTTGTGGTAGTACTAATACGCCTCATCCGTACAACATATTGGCCTGAAACGAAAATGAAGAATTTAAATTACGGCAACTCTTGCGCATGGTGCAAAATGGCAAGCCGCTTCTCTAAGTCTAAGGGGCAAACAGGTTTTGCGCAAAAGGAAAACAGTTTTGCGCGAGCCACAGGCACGAGAAACCCCTGTGCGGCCCGGCTCTCTCGTTCAGCCGCGCCGACAGGGATGTTGAATTAGTCAATCTGTAACGGTTATCGAGGCAGCCTCGATACCCACTCGAACGGGCGTCAAACGCCGTTCGAAACCGCCTCGGTCTCGTGCCATTTGCACCGATCCCGAGACGGGTGATCCATACCTTGAGCGAGCAGACGCTCGTACGCCGCCGTACAAACGCCGCCCGAATTGTTTTGCAATAGCTCGCACGCCCAGCCCGTGAACTCGTCGCACGACCGGCAGACCGCCCGCCGCCGCGATCGCTCGCGATCCGCCGCAACCCGATCCGTGGCAACGGGCAACGCTTCGGCCGAAGCCTCTTTTGGAAGATTGAGTGGCCAACTTGTTAGATACATCTAGTTGCACTCCACCTCGTCGCAGAACGGATTGACGATCACCGGGTCGAACTGGACCGAAGCGTGGCCGCGCCACGGCTCGCCCCAGTCGTCGCCCGGTGACGTATGATCGATCCATTCGGG
>JANQHN010000397.1 GCA_028282665.1 Phycisphaerae bacterium
CGCGTATCTCCACGGAAAGACGTTACGCGAGCGAGCGATGGCACTAATCAGCATTGCGCACCCCGACTACCGCAGCGAACTGTTGCACGCCGCGAAGCGACGGCGCATCGTCTATCCGGACCAAATTCTACCGCCGCCTCGAGCACCGTATCCCAAGCACCTGGAAAGCACGGTCACCGCACGGAACGGCGAAGAAGTATTTATTCGCCCAATCAAACCGGATGACGAATCCAGCATGCGGAAGATGTTCTACTCATTCAGCGAGCAGACGATCCACCTGCGCTATCATGCAGCCGTCAAATCCATGCCACACAATCGCCTGCAGGTTTTTTGCAACCTCGATTACGACACGGAAATGGCGCTGATCGCGATGGTGGGCGAAGCCGGTCAGGAGGATATCATCGGCGTCGGCCGGTACACGACCGATCCGGCAAAGACGGACGCGGAGGTCGCGTTCGTAGTTCGCGACGACTGGCAACGACAGGGACTGGGAACGTATCTATTCCAACGGTTGGTGGAAATCGCGCGAGCGGACGGCATCCATAAATTCAGCGCAAGCGTGCTACGCGAAAACAGCGGCATGCTGAAGATTTTCCACCGCGCCGGTATGGAGATGGAAACCACAACGGAAAGTGGTGTGGTGTTCATCGAAATGAAAGATACCGACGAGTCTATCGCAAATGCGGAGAAACAAGGTCCTACATAACAGCCGATGGAATCAGTATTGATGAAGGCGACGGACGCCAATCCGTCGCCTTTTACGGAGCTACGTTCAGTTCAGTATGGAATTGTTTTAGGCGCCCCTGCCTCCAGCGGTGTAGAAGAATCAGGATATTCATCACGACCGCACCGGATCTCCGCCATTGAAAAAGGCAGACTTAACGGGCGCGAGAATGCCAAATCGGCGTGGTCAGTTACGCTACCACAATATTGGCCCGACTAATTGCCACGCCAAGTACAAACCGGCCACAGCTACAAACCCGTATCCAATCCGCGCTTGCGTCCTGGTTTCGGGCCGTTTGATCGCCTCATTCGACGCAGTGACCGCCAACGGAAACCCGACCACCATCACGCCCGTACCGAGCGTACGCAACGGATGCCCTCAACAGAAAAACGTGGACAACACAGCCCCCACACAGGGTAACAATCCCAAAATCGCCGCAAACTTCGCCAAAGCCATATTTACACCTTTCGACGCGACAAACGGTTCGCCCTCTCGCTAACTACCCGTCCCGGCGTTTGTGACACAATCACAAATCGTTTCGCACTCGCGGCGCCGACCGTTAGGAGTTCACGGAATTGCATCGTGCAACTAGAGCAAGCTCTAGCCAGGTGTAGCGTTCAGTATCGTGTTTTGTACCACCGGAAAGTCGACATTCAACGCTACGTTTGGATTGAAACTGCTATAAGGCATCCAAGATCAACTTGCTCCTCTACTCACCACTGGCGACGCGCTCTATCCTAGGATAGACTGCAAGCTCTCTTCCCGGCAGAAATGCTCGTGGCAGGCTTGGATGCCTCCCACAAGCCGAACATAACATGATCAAGTTGGTAGACCTGTAAGTTCGAGGAAAGCTCATGAACAAAAGACTGCTGATGTATGCCGCCCTGCTGGCGGTGGCTTTTGTCGGCTGGTCGGGGTCCGCACAAGCCGACGCGCCCACACCCGCCACGGACGAAGAAATCAAAGAACTGATCGCCAAAGCAGGTAATGCGGAGGATTACAAGGGGCAATCGCTACTCTACATCCTCGACGAAGATGACGTGTACGTGCAGGACAGTGGTCTGGCGACCACCGAAAGCTGCAAAATCATCAAGATCCTGACCGAGGCGGGCATCAAAGCCCACGCCGTGCTCCGCATGGATTACGACCCGGACACGCGCCGCGTGGTGTTCAAGCGGGTTCGAATCCACCGTAAAGACGGCTCGATTGAAGACGTCCCCCTTTCAACGGTGGTAACCCAACCCACCGAGCAATACGCGATTTACTGGGGCGGATTGCAGCACTTGCTGCCCATCCCCAGGCTCGCCGTGGGCGATACCATCGAAATCAAGACGAGCAAGATCGGATTCAACATTGCCTACCTCTCCGACAGCGGTGGACTCCACAGCATGGCGGGAGCGGAAAATCTGCTGCCACCGATGGAGGGGCATTGGTACGAGGTCATGCTTTTCCAGACTTCGCACCCGATTTTGCAGAAGCGTTACTCCGTCCACATGCCCAAGGACATGCCCGTTCAGTACGAAGTGTACAACGGCATGCTGAAGACGTCGCTTTGGTTCGACGACGACAATCATGTCTACACGTTTTCGGCGGAGGCTATCGAGCCAATCAAAAGCGAACCGCGCATGGTGGCGCGCGACGATTGCGTACCGAAAGTTGTGCTCGCGACCGTACCCGATTGGGAAACCAAATCGCGCTGGTTCTACGAGGTGAACAAAGACCAGTTCGAAGTAACGCCCGAAATTCAGGCAAAGGTCGACGAGTTGACTCGCGATCTGCCAGACATGGAAACCAAGATTCGCAAACTGAACAACTGGGTGGCAGACAACATTCGCTATTACGGCACGAGTCGCGGACCGTGCGAAGGTTTCACGTTACACACCGGTGAAGAGACGTTCCGCGACCGAGGCGGAGTCTGCAAGGACAAGGCGGGCATGCTGGTCACGATGATGCGGGCACTCGGCTGCGAAGTGTATCCCGCTCTGACGATGGCAGGCTCGCGCGTCGAGCGTATCCCTGCGGACCAGTTTAACCACACCGTGACCGTACAACGAATGGACGACGGATCGTTCCGCATTCTCGACCCCACGTGGATTCCGCAAAGCCGCGAAGTGTGGTCGAGTCGCGAGGCGTTGCAAGGTCTGGTGTACGGCACGCCCGAAGGCGAAGACTTAACTCTCTCGCCCTACTATTCGCCCGAATACAACTCGATGAAGTTCAAGACGACCAGTCAGATCGATGCGGACGGCTCGCTCAGCATTGAGATCAACGGCGAGTTGAAGGGCTACTGCTGCACGTACATGCGGCGAAACATGGGCCGTCATCCCTCGCCCGAACATAAGGCTGCTTTGGAACGCGCGCTCAACATCGCCGCAAATGCGAAGCTCCTCGATTTTTCCTTCACCGATCCTTTCGACTATTCGGAGGACAGCAAGGTGATGCTCGAGGCGGAGGCGGATGGTTACGCCGCGGGCAAAGGCGAAGTGCGGATGTTTCACCTGCCCATGATGTCACACCCGCTTGAAAAATTCCTGATTCCGGACTTTTCCTATTCGGTAGCGAAAGACGAACGTCAATACGGCATGCGAATGAGGGCGACGCGCGGCGTGCTCTACGAGGAAAAGATTGAACTACCCAGCGGCTGGAAAGTTACGCACCTGCCCGAGAAGAAGACCATCAAGTCAGGCTCGGCGGATTTGACGTTCGAAGCGAAAGCGGATGGCCCATTGATCACCTACACATTCGCGTTCGACGTGAAGAACCACGTCATCCCACCGGAGGACTACCCGGATTACAAGAAAGCCATCGAAACGATGAACGAACTTTCGAAAGAATGGGTTGTCTGCACGGTCAATTAGGACGGCATTTTATTGACAGTGGCCCACCCCGCAGGATTCGCGATTCAAAGACTAACGAAATGCGAATTTTCGGGGCGGCGAAGATAGAGAGGTGCGATATGAAGAAACGAGTTTCGATTGTTTAC
>JANQHN010000407.1 GCA_028282665.1 Phycisphaerae bacterium
ACCTTCGGCGCGGCATCACTCCCGCCCATGCACGAGCTTTCGCCGAAGCTTGTGCAAATCGCGGTCACGCTCACGCAGCGGCTGGGGCAGCTGGAGTCACTTGAACTGGAAGCCGCGAGGCCTATCGTGAATGAGGCGAACCAGGCGCTTGCGGACAACTACATTAAGGCTGCGAATATCTGTCCTGTCGACTCACGGTTCATCAAGCTGCAGTAGACTGGCAATACAAAGATCGGGTGGACGTCACGCCGGCTGACGACACTCCAACCCCCACCACATCGGAGCACCACCAATCGGAATACTGGTCATACTTCTTCGTATCTCGCGGTTCCACGCTCCAGAATACGACGGGCAGCTATGACCATGCTATCGAACACGGACGCTAAGTTCGCTCTGCCCCGTGCCTCTACTCCATACTGCTCCTCTAGGCGAGCGTCGTAGGCGGCGCCGACGTACAAGTTCCCACTCGATCCGTCAATGTGGGTCACAATAGTCATTAGGTTTGCGTGACTCCAATTGTGGTAAAACTTGACTGACTCCATAAGTGTCTCGACCGGCGCCTTGACGAGACCAAGCTTCTCGTAGTGCTTCTGGAGAGTGGCTGGAGCTTTACTAGTTGAGTAGTTTCCCTTTTCGTACCTTTCGAAGACATCCAGCTTGCTAGACGCCAATAGTAGCGACATCGCGATCGACTCCAGAGTTTGGCGCTGAATGTTACCTGCTGCGACCAACTTTCCGGACAGAAAGAGATTCATGGAAAGGATATGCAAGGAAATTGCCGAGTACGCGTGCGCCGATGTATAGGCCCTCTGCAGATTCAAGTGCGAATTTCGATCTAGCTTACGCCATTGCTCATAAGCTCTGGACATACCCTCGATGAACTGCTCTGTCTCTGCCGTGAACTTCGACAAATATGCTTCACGAACAACCCGGTCTTCAGTAGTTGTCGCCGCTCGAATCTGCTTACGTATTTCATCTGCTGATTCCATTCATGAATCCCTCTCTAAACTCGCGAGCAGCAAAATACAAAACTGGTTACAGTCACCTAGAGGGTCATCGAAACGCTGAACGCTGATATTCGCAAAGTCGTCTTTCCTAAACTCAAACAGCGCATCATGCGCGGCCCTATCTCCGAGCCCGCGGAACGAATCAAAAGCCCGACAAATATGGTTGGAAAGAACACCCAATCATTCAGAAGTAGTAATCTGGTCGAACGCGGATAGCTCCTAGAATCGTCTAGCATCCCCTTTCCACTCTTACAGTGCTCTGCTATCAATGCATCCGTCGTCATTTCGACAACAGCGATGTACTGGCCGGTCTTCCCGAGCGATGCTATCCGTACCTTGTGGGCCACGCTTTCATGCTTGTAGGACTTGCGCACCGATACGGCGCTGACGGTTGCATCGCTTGCCACGTACGTTCGTCGCAAGACGGCACGATGAATCGCTCATCAATCGAAGACGTACCCTTAGAACACACGATCTCGCCCAGGCACCACGCTGATTGTATGTCTGTAAGCCGGACAACTGCCGCAAGCGAATGGTCGCTGGTCAATTGCGTCGACCGGCAAAAGACTCGTTTGTTGCGTGCGCCGCGTCATAAATGCCGGCCAACTACTGGACGTGCGAGACTGACTTTCAGACTAAGTTCAGCTCTTCAAGCCGAATTGCCATCGCCTCATTTGAAACACAGAACTGCTTGGCCAGCGCTTCGAAGTGACAGCTATCGTACTGCTCAGCTCGTGCAAGCAAACGAGACACGTCCCTTGTCGTTCGACAGACCTTCTCGAGCGATTCTATGCCACCCGACGTCAGCGCAAACGCTGTCTCATCGTTGAGCACGAATCGTTCAAGTCCGAAGACTTTCTGGAACACGCTTCGAACGACTTTTTCGGGCATCAAGAACGCTGCAGCGAATGTATCTGCTTCAAGCTCGACCGGTCCGCGGGCCTGATCCGCCAAACTACCATCGAGGGCGCGATCGCGATGAAGTCCGGTTCCTTTATGGAGGATCGCATGCCCAAGCTCGTGCGCTGCGGTGAAGTTTCGAATCTGAGGCGAGAACCTGCGCGAGATCCGAACCCGTTTGGAGTCGTTGTCGATAGTGCCTGCGACCTCGAACAACTCAGCGTTGCCGGAAAGCTGCCCAAGTGTCTCCGCCAACTCGAAAGAATAGCCGATACTTTCCAGCGCTAGTGCTGGATCGATGACGTCAAGGGGCCGTATGGTGACGCGGCCCGGCAAGATCTCAGACCGTTGCTTCCACAGTCTAGCCTGAAGGTTCCACGCGATCTTCTCCACTTCGCGCTTCGACAACCTGCCGCCTTTGCTCCTACCTTCGAGAAGAGCTTCTGCGTCGATGACACTCTGTCGACTTTCTGATTTTGTCAACGATTCGTAAACGCTGTATCCGCCTTTGTCATCCAGATACGCGTACTGGTTCTGCATAACACGACGGCTTTCGTGCACGTCAGCGGCGGCGGTTTCAGGGAACTCTGCATCAAATTCACCCTCGCCATTGAGGTAGGCGTAGGGGTTCCGTAGGAGCAACCGGCTTTCGCTAATGCGCTTTCGTCTGTCCCGATCCATTTCCTCACACCACCCGAAAATATCTAAGCTGTAATTGGTGCATTGGCACACGACCGTGCCGCCAACCATTGATTGTCTCTTCTCGTGCTTCTCTCTCGCTATTCCCGATTGCAAGGGGGATCGAAGTTCGCGAGCAGATCCGACTCCTCCCTGCGCCGTTCTAGCTGGCCACCTGACGTATGCGCATGGATGTGTGTTCCACCATTGCGGTGAACACACGGCAGCTTCTCATGGTTGGGCAATCGATTGGCGAGGTTTTCTGTTTCGCCGATATAGACAGGCGTCCACTTCCCCGATGCCGTTCTCTTTGCGTAGATGTAGTTACCCGCAGAATCCTTGAATGTCGTATTCAAGCTGTGGACCCAATACCTGTATTTCTTTCCGGATGCTCCGGGCCAAAGTACCGTCTCGTCAGTCATCGATTTAGTTACCTTTGTAAATATGCGCGCGTGTACGCACGCATGCGAACAATAGGGCCAACGCAGCTTCGTGTCAACTGCTCTGTAACTTTTCTTCAGAGTACGACTTGCGCCGCTGAGCGGACCGCACTGAACTTGTCGAGGCGGATGCAAGTAGCCTGCCTCGATACGGTGAATCGACGAGACAGTCGGCGGACCAGTTCAGTGTGCTCTACAGAACCCGACGAGACTAGTTGCTCGCCGAGCCCGAGCGACTGCATTTCCGACCGCACCGCTCGTAGGAATACTGGTTTGGGCATAAGCAGTGCGCCCATTCCCATGTTGGCCTGGACTTCCTTCCAGTCGGACCGTCTCCGGTCGTAACCAACGTCACGCTTCAAACAACGCTGCAGTCGGCTATGGTGATTCTGCGCATGCACCCCGAACAAACAGCTCTGACTGCCCTGTGGTTCGAATATGCATCGGTGGAGTAGGACGTGGCTTGCTTCGTGTGCAACCGTCGCCCGCCAACGACCTACTAGACCGGGTGT
>JANQHN010000423.1 GCA_028282665.1 Phycisphaerae bacterium
GGTTCGAGCGTCACGTACGCCGTCCCCCCGCGCGGATTTTCCTCGCACGACCGCAACGCCTCGACTTCCGCATGCGGCCCGCCAAACCGACCGTGATACCCCTCCCCGATGACCACGCCCTTCTTGACGATCACGCACCCGACCATCGGGTTCGGCTCGACGCATCCTTCGCCCCGCCGCGCCAATTTTAGCGCACGGCGCATCATTGCCCGATCCTGATCGATGGCATTTCCGCGTTTGGATATTCGGGGTAAGGTCATGAGTACGTCGCTCATGTGAATGAACGCAACGACCGGAGAACGGAAACCGTCGGAGTCTCTCAAGCCCGCACAACCGGCGAAGACCCGCCTTTACGCTTCGGTCTGATCTGGGACGGTGTCGCTTTGCTCCTTGGGCTCAGTATCGTGTCGTGCGCGGCGCGGTTCCTGCTTTGGGGTTAACCAAACGGTAATGAGCAGCAACCCAACACCGCAGACCAAACTCGCATCCGCCACGTTGAACACCCAAGGCCAAACCTCTTTCCCGCCGACTAGGGGTACCCACTTGGGGAAGTGCGGCACGAACTTGATGAAGTCGCGGACCACGCCCTGAGACCTGATCTTTACAACCGCTTCTTTCGAGTACAACGCACGCTCCGAACCTTCGGGCCAATACCCGATGCGCACGTACCCATCGTTTTCTTCTCCGTCCACCACCAGGCCAATGAATTTGCTGCCGTCATCAAAGGTAATCACGTCAGCCTGAGCGAACGTGCGATCGTAGAAATTGCCAAGCGCCCCAGCGAGCACCATCCCCAACGCAACGTGCAAAACGCGCTGCTTCTTCTCACTCCACGCAAACGCAACGAGCACAAACAGAAAAGCAAAGAAAGAAGCGGCAATGAGAACGGAACTCATCCCCGTCATCGAACCGAAAACCGCGCCGTCATTTAGCGACCGATAGAACTCAACCACGCCAGGTATGAACTTGTAGCCGGTTGTCGGTGGCAGGTTTTTGAAGATGGCGTGTTTGGACCAGAGGTCCAGTATCAGCAACGCGATCGCCACCAGCCAAAGCCTCAAATGGGCGTTGGCTGCTTTGTAGGCGAGTGTGGAGCCACCGCCCCCTGCGTGGTACTCATTCGGCGGGGTTTCGGGCATGCGGTTGCTGCTCTCGATTAGGGAACCAGCCCTTCTTCGCGCTTGCGGGCGTATTCAATGCAGTATTTCGCCCACGGTTTGGCCAGAAGACGATCCATGGATATCGGTTCGTGGGTTGCGACACAAACACCATACGTGCCATTTTCAATCCGCTCCAACGCTTCGTCAATCTCGCGCACCACCGCTTGCTCATTCGCGATCAGGCCTAAGGTGAATTCCTGCTCCCAGTTGTCGCTGCCCAAGTCCGCCATGTGAATGGGCATGTGCGACTCTTCCATCCCCTTATCCTTGCCGCGATTCAACGCGTGATCCGTCATGTGTTCCACATCGCCCGCGAGTTCCCGGCGCTTATCCAACAAGAGTTGGCGAAACTGGTTCAACTCTCGCTTTTTCAAATGCGTCTTGGGCATCTTTTTGGGCACGAACGCGGCAGGCACACCACTGTCGGCCTTTGCCACTTTTGGTGTCGTCTTAACTGCTACTTTCGCAGCCTTCTTTGAAGGCTTGGTGACTTTCTTGGTCGTTGCGCGGGCGACTTTGGCGGTAGATTTCTTGGCCGAGGCTTTCTTTTTCGTAGTCTTTTTCGTCGACTTCTTTGATGCTACTGCCTTGGTTTTGCTGCCGCTTTTTTTCTCGATCTTCTTGCTGGATTTTGCGGCGGACTTCTTCGCACTCGCTTTCTTTTTACTTGTCTTTTTAGACTTCACCGACTTGGCCTTCTTGCTGGCCCTCGCGGCGGTTTTCTTTTTTACCTTCTTTTTTGTGGTCTTTTTTGAAGCGGTGGCGGACTCTGCCTTTTTGGAAGTTTTCCGAGTCGCCTTGCTTTGAGTTGATTTGCGCTTGGCCACTTATCGAATCCATCCAACCAAATTAATGTAAACTCTTGCCAGACAAGAACAAACGAACTGCGTGGAACACCGCAGTATAGGCAGGAGCGCCATCGGTGTCAAGCCATCAAGGCCCCTGCTCCCTGCGCGATTCCACCTTTTGCAACACTTCCACCGTCGTCCGCTTTGACACGACGTCCGGGATGGTCACCAGCAAACGATCCGGACCAAGCCGTACTGAATTGCCCAACAACAAATGATTCACGTACACCCAGGCTTCACTTTCTTCCTCGAGGGCGATCTCAAACGTTGGGCAATACAAGTGTTCTTTTTCAGGTACGGTGAAACGTAGCTTTCCCCCTTCCGTCGCAAGTTGATAGGCACCTGACGAAGGATCGAAACCATTTGGATAAACCTCTGTCAGCGCTTTACCCACTTGAACCTCGAGCGTAGCCGGTCTGGCATATGCTATCGCACGCCTCATCACATCCGCGCCGGAGACCTCGGCAGACGTCCCCAGAATAAGACAACATGCCCAGGTTTGCGTCGTCGCGCCCGGCGCCGAACCCGCAGCCAGAAGACAGGTGCGGGGCGGTTCTTCAAGCTGGGCGGTCAACATCCTCGGACACTTGTGCGAATCGTAAAGGATGAACTGAACCAGCGGTCCTTCAATATCAGACCGAGCTGTACCATACGTGATGTGCCTGAGAATTTCCGGATCGTCCAACGCCCCGACACTGTGCGTTTGCAAATCGTAAGAATCCAGATTCGCCAACGACACAACCAAACCAAGCCGCTTAGGCCGCCAGTCCTCAGTCGCCGCGGTCGTCGCGACTTCCACAAAGACCTCTCCGGAAGGATAGATTGTGTAACGCCATCGATGGTATGGAGAATCATCGTTCGCCTGACCACGAACGTTAGAAAACCGCCATTCGCTCTCAATGATTACACGCCGTTCGTTAAGCTCAATCATCTCTTGGCGTGCTCGAACGTAAGCACCCAGTGCACTAAATCCACCCTCAAAATCCCCATGCTCCGGCTCATCGCCATCGTTTCCATCAGCCACAACCACAGGCGTAGGACCCAGTACCGTATTTCTCACAAGGTTTTTAAGGCGATACGGGTCGGAAGGAAGGTGATGGTATTCTACGATCTGGCCATGCGAAAACGTGATCTCGAAACTGTCAGGCGAACCAACCTTCCACCGGCGCCCAATCTGCTGCACATAAAGCGTACCCGCAGGAGCGAGTTGACTTCCTACCAAGTTCCTCCGTGAGCTTGTCAATACGAAATCGTCGAAGTACACCGTGGTCGCTGCATCGATGTCGGCGATAGACACCTGTATTGAGCGAACGTCGTCCAAAGGCACACGTTCGTCGAGTTCTCCCAAGTCAATCCGGATCAGGTTCCAACCTTCGTCGAGGGGCAACTTAGTCTCCACCGCCAACGTCGCGTTGTCCGGCCCGGCCGTGATAAGCAAGGATAACTCCAACCCCGCCCGAGGAGATTTAGCACTAAGCAACAACAGGTCGTAAGCACGCCAGTCCTCTTTCATGTGCCAATCGACGGCATCCCGGTTGGTGAGAACTACGGCATCATCTGGGGATGAGGCCGTAAATCGAATGCCGGCGCCACCCGTGTCCTCGCGACCCCCAACCGGATCAAGCACACAAACAGCCTCGTCGCTGACAGCTACGAACTGAACGAGCTGCAAGTGGGTTGCATCTTCGAAATCAGCGATAACGGCAAAACGGCCGTCTTTGAGATCCGCATAAGACGCCATTAACCGGTCCGATTGCGTCGCCAATTCGACATGGCCGGTCGGCGCGTTGCATCCGCCAAATGCGCACCCGATCGACACGACGGCGAATACAAAGACAAGTACACGGAAATTCTTCGTTGCTTTGAGCATGCGTACCATGGTGGCGTACAAATTATCGCCAACATAAGCCTCACGCAACAACAGGCAATCTCTTGTACAAATGGCGAGCTTTGGAAGATGAGTCAAAGCGATGGCAGTTTATCAAGCCAGCCGACGCGCAGAACGGCCCACAGGCCTATGAGAATCGCTTCCGCCGCGTCATGACGGAGCGCCGTGGGTTTTCGCGCGTTGGACCAATCGATGACCTTGCGCGCAAGACCGTTAGCCGTCGTCTTCGCGCGCTTACCGCCTCGCTGCTGTTTGAACGTCATCAATTCAGCGCGCCATCGTTCGGCGCAGGTCTGAATGACGTCGATCCCCAAACGACGGGCCTCGAACTCCCATGCGTTTACGAGGTCACCTCCGCCTTCGATCACCACCACCTCAAGATTCTCCATCTCGCGGAGAATGGTTCGAGCACCGCGTTTAAGGCGTGCTGAAGAACCGAAATTGTGCGAACGATACCAGATCAAACGCCCGTCCCGATCGAACGCAGCCAGTCCCGTCTTCAGCCCCAAATCGATGGCAAGTAGCATTCGTTTTTGCGCATCCTTGTTTCACGGCAAGCGTGTTCGGAACGATACGGCACAGGTCACACGCAACATTCTCCGGATAACTATGTGAACAATCGCAGGAAGGGTCAAGCAGTTAATCTTCGCCCGAACCTCCGTGACTTGAGACAACGCTCAGCGCGCTGTTAAGAACATTAATTTCAACCTGAACAACATTCACAAAACAGAGTTTTAGTGTATGGTTGCGTCAATATCGTCTGGAAGACGGATTCAAAACGAGTTGCTACTCGGAGCAGACGCGCATGTACGGCGACAGTGAGACGCTCGCATTCTACAAACGTGGACTTATTTTCCTGGCCTTGGTCGGCGGGCTCATTGGAATAGGGTACGGACTTGCCGCAGTCCTGTTAATCAGGAACATGGCGGGCGAAGACAAGTTCGAGAATATCGGGATGGACCTTGTGCGAGGTCCCGCACTGCTTTGTGGAATTGTTTCGCTTGGCATGGGCTACGTGGTCGGGTTGATTGCAGAGGCCCGAGGTTTCGGCTCAGTCCTGAGCGTGGCGTTTACGGCGATCTGCATGTTTGGCGCCGCCGCGTTGACCGGGTACACCGCCATCCCCGATCTGCCGATGGAGATGATTTACGTCTTTCTCGTCGGTGCTGCAGCAATGACCATTTCCGGGGGATTCCGCCTCCTTGTGCATGGTTGAGCGAATTCGACGTTATCG
>JANQHN010000172.1 GCA_028282665.1 Phycisphaerae bacterium
TGATAACCTCGGCAAGGCGGTTGAGGTACATCACGCCTTTGAAACGCTCGAGCGCGTCATTGCCGGTTTCGCTACGGCGGGCGCGAGTAATGCGGTTTAAAATCTCGAGCATGCGCCGGGTTCCCTCGCGGCAGGGAATGCACTTGCCGCAACTTTCCCGCTGGATGAAATCCATAAAAAATTTGGCGACATCCACCATGCAGGTATCTTCATCCATCGCGACCAGTCCGCCACTGCCCATCATCGCACCGACAGTCTTTAGTGATTCGTAATCGACCTCGATGTCGATATGCAACATCGGAATGCAACCGCCCGAAGGGCCGCCGATCTGCACCGCTTTGAAATTTTTGTCGTCCGGCACGCCCCCACCAATATCAAAAACAATCTCGCGCACTTTGGTACCCATCGCGACTTCGATCAGGCCTGTCCGACAGACCTTGCCGGAAAGCGCGAAGACTTTTGTACCCTTGCTGGAAGGCGTCCCTACGGAGGAGAACCACTCCGCGCCGTTGGCGACAAGCAACGGCATGTTGGCCAATGTTTCAACGTTGTTGATGATGGTCGGCTTTTCGAACAAACCGTTGACCGCCGGAAATGGCGGGCGGGGGCGAGGCATGCCTCGCTTACCCTCGACGCTGTGGATCAGTGCCGTCTCTTCGCCGCAGACGAATGCTCCGGCGCCCTGCTTGATAATGAGGTTGAGGTTAAAGCCGCTGCCGAGAATGTTCTCGCCCAACAAGCCATACGCTTTCGCTTGACTGATCGCTTCTTTCAGCCGCTGAATGGCCAAAGGATACTCCGCACGGATGTAGACGTACGCTTTGCTCGCGCCGATTCCGTAGGCGGCCAGCGCCATACCTTCCACTAGGCGATGCGGATCACCTTCGATCACTGCACGATCCATGAACGCACCCGGATCACCTTCGTCCGCATTGCAAATCAGGTATTTCTGCTCTGCAGGCGTATTTGCGGCGAATTTCCATTTTCTACCTGTAGGGAACCCGCCCCCCCCTCGTCCACGCAGGCCACTTTGTTCGACCATGTCGCAAAGCTCAGGAGGCGTAACAGTGCGAAGTGCTTTTGCGAGTGCTCTGTACCCGCCACGGGCGATGTACTCCTCAATGCTCCCGGGATCGATCAGGCCGCAGTTGGCGAGGACCCAACGAGTCTGCGGTGCAAAAAACGGATGCTCATCGAGGTACGGTACGTCATCCCATGATCTCGCCGATTCACCGCGAAATTGACCAAGCACCAGTTCCGTTGGCACTTTGCCGGCGAGCATGTCATCCAAAAGCTCTTCCACAAGATCCTCTGTCATTTGCCGGAAACTCACGCGGCTCTTACCTGGCAGCTGAATATCCACAAGCGGTTCGGAGGAACACAAACCGATGCAGCCGACTTCCACAATCTCCGCGTCATAGCTGTGTTCGTGCAGGTACGCTCGAATCGCTTTGAGTGTCTTGCCCGCTCCGGCACCCAGACCACAGGTACCTGCGCCGATGAAGATGGTCGGCTTCATTACGTCCTCGCGACGCAACGCAGCCAGTTGCGGTTCAACCGTTACCGCAGCTTCGTCTAAGCCACCTTGTTTCAAAAAGTCGGCAAGTTGCTCCATGACTTCGCGTTCGGCGCAGCCATCTTGTCCGCACTGTCCATTTGTCGAATGTTCAGTTGGTTTCTGCATGGCTGACCACCTCCTTCTTGCACTGCTTGATGATGGTGGAGACCTTTTCCGGCGTTACGCCGGCATGGAATTCGCCGTTCACCGCGATTACCGGGGCGAGGCCACACGCACCGATGCAGGCAACGACTTCGATGCTGAACAGGCCGTCGCGCGTTGTTTCACCGGCGGCGATGTTCAGCGTGCGCTTCAGCGCCTCAAGAACTCCGTGCGAACCTTTTACGTGACAAGCTGTTCCACGACAGACTTGGATATTGAATCTGCCTTTGGGCTGGAAACGAAACTGGTTGTAGAACGTGGCCACCCCGTAGATCTTGCTGACCGGCAGACCGATATGCCTGCCGATTCGGATCATTGCGTCACGCGACAGATATCCTTCTTGGTCCTGTACCTCCTGGAGGATGGGGATCAGGTCGTTGCGCTGTGCGTTCGGATAGCGTTCAAGGATCGTGTCAATACCGGTGGCGATCACGAGAGAATCTCCTTTCCAATGCTGCCCCGCGTCGCAAAGTAAGCGACCTTTTCCAAAGCAACGGAAATGTCGATCGTTTCCACGTACACATCAGCGGGGACTTGGAGGTCAGCCGGAGCAAAATTTAGTAACCCTTTCGCCCC
Organism: Phycisphaerae bacterium; assembly: GCA_028282665.1. Classification (GTDB taxonomy): domain Bacteria; phylum Planctomycetota; class Phycisphaerae; order UBA1845; family UBA1845; genus JANQHN01. Next base: position 2,297 of record JANQHN010000172.1, read on the forward strand.
TGCGCGCATCAGTCTGTCAGCCACTTCCTGCGCAGCGACGGCAGGTACTGCGACGATACCCACAGCTAAATCACGGTTCGGGAACACTTCCTCGATTCGATCCAGAGAATAACACCGGCATCCATGGATCACGCGGTCCTGCTTCTCCGTATCGGAATCGAATGCGGCGACGATGGATAAATCCGGCCGCCAACCGGTAAAATAACCCAGCACTGCCCTGCCGATTTGACCGATTCCCACAAGCGCCACAGTTTTGGGCACCTGAGAATCCATCGCCTCGGAAATACCGCTAACCAGCGTCTTGATTTCGTAGCCTTTTGCGGGACTCCCCGTAACGCCGAGGTCCATCATATCCCGTCGAACCTGTGCGGCGGTTAGACCGCCAGCCGCGGCAAGATCATGCGAGAAAATTCGCTGCGCACCCTGCCTAGCTAACGGGAGGAGGATCCTGCGGTACCTGCAAAGTCGTTCAATCTGTCGTTCGGATGCCATCTTGGCGCCTCCGTCTCAATTTTCATCGTGACGACTGTCACGCTGTTACGTCGTTCACAATATTCAATTTGTATGCCACATAGTCAAACTACTTTCTGGGTAAGAGTACACGCCCAATTTAAGTCAGTGCAATATTTTTTATCACTATAATGACAATTTATGCCATAGATAGGTGGAATGGGTATTTTAGGTCTCTTAATCTGAAGGGAAAATGCCGCTATTATGAGACATCGCTAGCAGTCACTGGGTGTGTTCGCGCAATGAATTTGGTTAGTCCACACAGCTTATAAAACTTTGGCGGCGTGTCGAAAGTGGACAATCCAGGCGTGGATGGCGTTACTTTTGGGACATGCCAATATTGAACCATCGCTGGATTTTTAATCACGCTGACGAGGTCGACCAATCCTCTTCGTACATTTGGTAGTACGCTTTACGCATCCCCATCGTTTCGTAGACGCGCTTTGCAGCGGTATTCTCCGTTTCCACGTACAAGCGAAGCCCACACACGTCACCGATTTCCATGGCTGCGGTTCTGACATGCTGATACAGCGCACGGAAAACGCCTTGTTTGCGAAACATCGGGTAAACGTACACACTCTGAATCCACCAGAACCATGCGTTTCGCCAATCGCTCCATTCCGGAGTGATCA
>JANQHN010000201.1 GCA_028282665.1 Phycisphaerae bacterium
ACCTTCGCGAATCGCGCGGGAGATCGCCGGTGTATTGATCAAAACCTCAACCGCGGGGACGACGGCATCGCCCGTTGCGGTTGTGAAGAGCGTTTGACACGCGATGGCCCGGAGTGCGCCGGCTAGCTGAATGCGAATTTGGGGTTGTTGTGTAGAAGGAAAGACGTCGACAATTCGCTCGACGGTTTGGGATACGCTGATCGTATGCAACGATGCGAGTACGAGGTGTCCGGTTTCCGCTGCGGTAATCGCAGTGCGAATGGTATCGAGGTCTCTGATCTCGCCGATCATAATGACGTCGGGTTTCTGCCGCACAATGTGACGCAGTGCGGTGACGAAATTTGGCGAATCCACGCCGATTTCGCGTTGCTCGATCACACTGTGAATGTTTCGAAATGCATATTCGATCGGGTCTTCCAGCGTGATAATGTGAGCCGCGGAAAACTGGTTGATCTCGTTGATGATGGCGGCCAGCGTCGTGCTTTTTCCCGAGCCTGTGCCACCAGTGATGAGTACCAATCCGCGCGGGTATTTGGAAAAATCTCGAACCGGACCGGGCAAATTTAGTTGGCCGAAGGTTGGGATCTGGTCAGTGACGAATCGGATGGCCGCGGCCAACGAACCGCGCTGGTAGTGCACGTTTACACGACAGCGCCCGATGTCAGCATGGCCAATGGAGTAGTCAACGTCGCACTCCTTTTCAAGCCTTTTAGTTAGCGTTTCATCGAGCATCTCTGTAATCACTTGTTTGACCGTTTCGTTGGTCAGCTTTTTGTCTGAGAGCGGTTTGAGAATGGCGTTGATGTAGGCGCTGGGCGGAGAACCCGCGACAAAAAGCAGGTCCGATGCGCCAAGTCTTTGCGCTTGTTTTAACCAATGAAGGCAAGCAGGTCCGATCTGCATAACGGTTGTTTCCTTATCCAGACGTCGCGCGAAGAACTTCTTCAAAAGAGGTCATACCCCTCGAAGCTTTCGTCAGACCGTCCTCGCGCAGGGTTTTCATCCCGCGTGCGGTAGCGAGTTCGCGAAGGTTGCTTACCGACGCCCCCGAGGAAATCGCCTCACGCATCTCGTCGTCGACGTTAAAAAATTCGTAAATGCCCATTCGTCCTTTCAAGCCTACCTGATGGCATTTCGAACAGCCGCGTCCGGTCGTCATTTGGGGAACTTCAACACCGTATTCCTCCAATACGTGCAGAATGTGAGGAGGTGTATCCACCTCGATTCGGCAGTCAGAGCAAACTCTGCGAACGAGTCGCTGGGCGAGCACGCCTTCGAGTGAGGCGGCGATGAGGTACGGCTCGACGGACAAGTTTGTAAGCCGTGCAACCGCACTTGGTCCATCGTTGGTGTGTAGAGTGGACAAGACCAAATGCCCGGTCATGGCTGCCTGCACTGCGATGCGTGCTGTCTCAGGATCGCGAATTTCACCGACCATAATCACATCCGGGTCCTGGCGTAATAATGAACGAAGCATACCTGGGAACGTGAGTCCGATTCGATCACGCACTTGGAATTGATTGATGTCGGCAAGATTGTATTCGACGGGGTCTTCCACTGTGCAGATGTTGATTTCCGGACTGACAATCATACTCAAAGCGGAGTAGAGTGTCGTACTTTTACCGCTTCCTGTAGGCCCCGTAACAAGCACCAGACCGTGTGGTTTCCGTACTTCGGTTTCGAATCCTTCGCGCAGTTCGGGTTCCATTCCGAGTTTATCCAGCCCGATGACAGCGCTTTCCGTATCTAGAATTCGAATGACGACCTTCTCGCCGAAGCTGTTGGGCAACGTGGAGACGCGAAGGTCGACGTGCCTTCCGTCGATTGTTTGGCGAATCGCTCCATCCTGCGGGAGACGCCGTTCGGCAATGTCCAAGCCGGCTAGAATTTTGATGCGTGCGACCAGAGCAGCTTTCATCTGGTTTGGCGGTTTCATCTTGACATAGAGTCGGCCGTCCACGCGGTAGCGCACGCGCAGTGATTCATCGCCCGGTTCGACATGAATATCGCTGGCTCCTTCCCTGACAGCGGAACTGATGAGTTGATTAACAAGCTTGACTACGGGAGAATCGCTGTCCATTCGTTCCAGGTCTGCGAAATCATCGGTTTCAGACGCGGCGACTTCTTCTGTCGTCTGCGAAGCAAAAATGTCCTCCATCGCAACGTCGTCGACAGGTCTGGCTTTAAAGGCGGCGTCGGCTGTGGCGAGGATATCCGATTTCGGTGCCGCCACGATTAAGACCTCGTGGCCTGTGCGTTGTGCGATCTCTTCAACCACGAACATGTTCGACGGTTCGGCCACCGCGAGCGTCAACACGCCGTCGACGAGAAAGAGGGGGAGCACGGTATGGGTGTTGATGAACTCGCGGGGAAGCAACGATGCTACGGTCGGATCGATGGTGCGCGGCGTGAGCCTTGCGAATGGTATGTCGTACGCACGCGCCAGCGCAGAGAGAATCTCGATATCAGTGCAAAATCCCAGATCGAGGATAACCTCGCCCAGCAAGCGTCTTGTGGTGCCTTGTTTCTGGTGGGCCAACGCTTGTTGAAGTTGAGCATCGGTGATAAGTCCCTCATCGATGAGGACCTGGCCGACTTGTTTGAGTCGTGGTTCTGCCGTTGGCATAGGGCTTATCCAAAGCTCGCGATTGCATCGTTCGTTGATTCGAAACACGCAAAGCGGTCGTCCAGTCGCGTCATCCGCAGAATCGTGGAGAATGGTTCCTCGACGCGCGCGAGCGCCACACTTCCCAGTCGTTCTTCACTGGTTCTGACCAGCCAGGTAAGCGCTTCGAGACCGGCGCTGTCCATCGCAGTCACCTTGCCGAAGTCGACCACATAATCACGCATATCCTTGGCGAGGAGTTCGTCGACTTGCTGACGAAACTGCTGAACGGTTGCGGCTACCAATTCACCGTCCACCGAGATGACAACTGCGCCGCCTTCCGACCGTATCGATGTTGTCACCGTTTCATCCTTCCCGGCTTAGTGACACGAAGACTGAACCTTGTTGCTCGTCGTCCAGTTTTTCACCGTCCCATCGATTCATCCCGCGATTCGTACGCGTCGCATTGGCTCGCCCCAACCTTCGGATGCCTTTCGCTGCCCAAAGGCACTCCGCATCGATGGCAAGTGCTCGTTCGAAGTGCATCCTGGCTTCGTTTTCTTTTCCGGTTTCTAACAGCACCTCAGCCATAAGGCAGTGCGCTTCAATGTCGCAGGGGCTTGTTTCGAGTACGTGGTCCAACATCGCAACAGCGCGTGCTGGTTGGCGGTCCTGCCATTCAATGACCGCGCGAACGAACCACGCTTCCGCCAGATTCGGATTGTTGTCTCTTGCCAAAGCTGCGTTGCGTCGGGCGGTCAGAATGTCGCCAAGAGCGATGCAGGCTTTCGCTAGTAGGAGTTGCCCGCGCGCATCCGATCGATTTACGTTGAGGTACGTATCGAGCACGTTGCGGGCAGATTGAGGATCGCCTGTTTGCAGGTAGCTTTTGGCGAGTGCCCGGCGAATCTGCCCGGACTGTGCATCGTCACCCAGATTGGGCACCAATGGTGCCAATGCGGCAATGGCTTCGCGGTAGCGTTGTTCTTTGGCGAGCAGTAGGCCGTAATTCTCAGCTACATTTCGATCATCGGGCGCAAGCATCGCCGCGTGGGTGTACCACCTTAGCGCGTCTGCGGTGTCACCGACCAATGCTGCGAGGTGCGCTCCTAATGTGGCCAGGCTCGCATCATGTTCGAAGATAGATAATCGTTCTTCGATAAATGATCGAGCGTCCTTGACGCGGCCGAGCGTAACGAGGCATTCGGTTTCTGCAATAACGAAGTCGATTTGTGTAGAATCCAAGTCATGTGCTTCGTGATAGCAGGCCAGTGCTTGTTCCGTTTTGCCCTGTTGTTCGAGCACTACACCTTCGAGGTAGATCAGTTGTGCGTCACGAACGCCGTTTTGTCGGGCCATCGCGAGGGCACGGGCAGCGCCTATAAGGTCATCGCGTGCCAACGAGATTTTGGCCATGACCGCGTAACCGGTGGCATCGGACGGATTGAGGGCAATCACTTGACCAGCGAGCTTGTTTGCGTCGGCTAGGTCGCCGTTTTTGTATTGTTCGTTGGCGAGTTGCAGCTTGATTTTTGCGCGGACTTGGTTCCAATCCTGCTCCGCCTCTTGTTGGCTCGTCTTGTGCCTGGGGTGTTGACAACCGCCCGCAAAAAACGCAGCAAAAACCAGGAAGGTCAATGTAATTCGCATCATCTTGTTTCCATTCATTGATGACGAACTCCTTTCACATCGATTGCGGTCTATCAAAAAAAGGTTCGCAAAAGAAAATCCGTCCACGCAGTTGTTGTTTCTTGAGTTTCGCGTCGCATTGAGTTTTTTGGGCAACGGCGTTTAGTGCTAAGTTACGTTTACTAACGCGACTGATGCGGCACGGGCATCAGTGGTCATCCTTTTTCTGATCAATGCCA
>JANQHN010000212.1 GCA_028282665.1 Phycisphaerae bacterium
CCGATGGTCGACATCTGGTGAACCGTAGCGAGTAGGAGGAATTTCACCGTACGTTTCGTGCGTTTGATCGCGCCTAATTTTTGCGTTTCCCTCACAGGCTCTGCCACGTTCATTCCCCGGGACCCGATTTGTACAGCGGTGTTCGTCTACGGAGTGGATGGGGAGCTGGCCGCCGAGGAAACAGGTGAGCTGGTTAAGGGGGCGACGTGCATGCTGACGGACGGTGCGCACACCGAAACCATGACCGAGTTGATATCGGGGCGATACGCTGGTGCGGGCGAAAGAGCGGGAATGAATAACCTGACTGTTGAAGCAACGCGCTTTGCGTTCCAGTCGGTGGCAGGTGTTGCCATCGAGGCGGACGAATGTCATGTGATTCCCGTGACGCGTGAAATCGTGTTGGATGATTTACGATCGACACGATTCACTCATAGTCGACTTTCTTAAGCCAACGCGCCAGGGGAGTCCAGCGAACGAATGGCATGGTAAGGACGGTGTCAGGCGTTCGTCTGGTGCTCCCTTGTTTTCATCCCAAAACCATTATCAAGTGGAAGGAAAGCGAGTTATAGGCCCCGCTGTTCGCGAAAACGCAGGTGCCAAATGCTGCCACCTTCATGCCTAACTGAAAAAACTCTTCGTTTGGCATATCCGAGTGCGTTTTTTTGTAGTACGCATGCACGAGTTTCTCGCTTTCGCAAACGAGCGCGATTGTGAATCGGTATCTGCGTTGCTAAAATGACACAAGCTCTAAACCCGGCGAAGGGACAGTCGAATTCGGAAATAAAGAAAGCGTCTCACCTTTGTTGATCATCGCATGCGTTTGACCGCTCGGCCAATCGAAGGCGAATTCGGTCAGGGTTTTTTTTATACGATGGAGAGGTTCGCACGAGCGGTCGCATCGAGCGACGCCCGGTGCGTCCACACGTTGGGACTAATGTGGTCGCTCTATTCGGAGGAGCGGAAGGAGGATCGTAGATGAAATGGCAGCATTTGTTTATGGCGACCTTGGTCGTTGGAATCGTGGCCGGCAGCGCTGTGGCACAACCGGTCGCCAGCGCGCTTATTCGTGAACTTGATGAGGTTCCCGGTGGCGATGGTCAATTTGTCGACTCCATCGGCAACCCTGCCGCAAACCGGGTCGGCGGATACGGCTTCGGACTCAATACCGCAGCGGGCTTAGCTACATTTTGGGGCAGCCCCTCCGGTGGCGATGGCATCATCATGCGGCAGGAAGCGATCATCGGCGATTATGACCAGGGTAGCTTCGAGTCTTTTTGGGGCATGAGCAACGCAGGGAAGCTCGCCTATAGCGCGATCTCCACGCACATTCCCAGCGGCACGAGTGGTTTGGATGGCGTTTGGTTCGACGACTCGTTCGTTTGCATGGAAGAGCGCGAGTATCCGAACGAAGCCAATTTCTATTGGGTCTTTGGTAGTCGTCCGGGCATCACCGCGAATGATATACCTTACTTTGTTGGCGGTATCACTGATACGCAAGGTGGTTCGCCACAAAATCGTGGTTTGTTCTTCGGTACGACGCCGGACAAGGTTTTACTCGGCGGTGATAGTGTTCCCGGTCTGCCGTTTGTTCTGGACGATGCGAGCACGGTCAGCTTCGACGTTCGCTTCTCGGCCATGGGCACGAATTACCTCGCTGAAGTTCAGATGGAAGTCGAAGTCCCCGGCGACAACAACGCTATGGTCATGAACGGACAAGGCTTGATGATCGAGGGTTCGCTGGTTGCTGAAGGCGCTCTGCTTCCTCCCGCCGCCGGCGGTATCAACAACGAGAACTGGGACAACTTCGATTTCATCGGCATCACCGAAGATGGCCAGTACATGTTCACCGGCGACACCAACGGTTCCTCCCCCATCGATGAGATCGTTGTGGTCAACGGTCAGGTCGTCCTTCGCGAAGGCGACGAACTCCCCACGGGCGAAATCCTGAGCGGTTCGATCGAAGGCGGTTCGATGAACGAGCAGGGCGACTGGGCGGTCATCTGGGACGGTGACCTTGGTGGTGAGAATCGCGAGTTCCTGATTGTCAACGGCGATTTGGTCCTGGCAGAGACATGGCAGGTGGACTGGGACGGCAACGGCCTTCTCGATGACAACACGCCGCTGGTCAACTTCACTGGCCTTTCGACATTGGTGCTTGGCGATCGGTACCCCGACGGCAGTTTTGATGTCCTCTTTACGGCGGATGTAGAGTTCCAAGGTCAAGACCTTGAGGCGGGTTTCATCCTGACCATGCCGGGAACTGGTAACCCCTGCCCGTTCGATTTGGATGACAACGGTGCCGTCGGTCCGGGTGACGTGGGCGTCGTCAAGAACAGCTTCGGCTGCGACATCAACCTGCCCGAGTGCGCCGCGCTCGACTTCGACGACAACGGTGCCGTCGGTCCGGGCGATGTCGGTGCGGTTAAAAACGAGTTCGGTCCCTGCCCTGACTAAAGCACGAACGGACGCCGGCAAACTCGGCATCAATTTAACCTGAACGATTCTCAGGGGTCGGTTCGCTATGCGGGCCGGCTCCTCTTTTTATATTGTAACAGTTAATTTATAACTAATAACGAAATTTTACTTGTCATTTAAGGTAATTGAGTTGATCGGCCTTAATTCGTGGATATAGTCCGATAGTCTTGTAGTGCCGTCGCCGGTCTGCGCGGTTCGGCGAGGTGCTGGCATTTCTTTTTTCGGAGTAGTTCCATGAGTAGTTTCCGGTTCAAATTCCCGGTACTGGTAGTGGCTGGGGCGGTTGCGGTCCTGGCTTGGCAAGGATTGAGGTCGGAAGAAAAACAGCCGCCTCCGGTTGTGCTCTCCCCTCAGGTTCAGGTAGCCGATGTCAGTGCCACTACTGTGAATCCCTGTGCTGTCCCTTTGCCGCAACCCGGATATCCAAGGGCGTGGGAAGCGGGCCTTCAGGCAGGCACATACACTATGGCCAACACGAGGCATGGTAACCTGCTTACGGTTATTCCGCTTGTCGGCTGGGGTGGCGTTGGGCCCGATCTGAGTTTCGGGCTTTTTCACAATAGCGCCAACGTTGATTCGACTTTGAATCTGACCAGAGGTATGGGATTCGATCTTGGAGACGGCTGGACGACTTCCTACAGTGCGCACCTTATTCATGATGATCAATCGACTCCCAGCACGGTAACGGTCTTTCACGACGACGGAACCCGCGACGTATTTACGGACAACGGCTCGGCCTGGGTTGCGCCAGCCGGCGTTTACGATGAGTTGACTTACGTTTCGGCTGAGTCGGTCTGGCGTCTTGCGCACAAGGATCAGTCGTACACCGAATTCGACTCCGATGGCTTGCTCAGCAAGATCGTTGATCCTTTCGGCAATGAACTGACGATTACTCGCGACGCCGTGACGAAGCGGCTCGATGCGATCACCGATGCGGCCAATCGCCGGCTGAACTTCAAATACGACTCCCAAAACGGCGAATTGCTGCGCGTGGAGGATCCGAACGAAGGTGTGAGCGAGCCCGGCCCCAGTACGCTTCCAGCCATCCGGTCTTGGGTTTTGACCTATGACGCGAACGATCGCCTTTCCATCGTGGAGGATCCGGATACGTTCCAGGTTCGGTTTACGTACGAAGCCTCGGGTGTGTTGGATGAGATTACCGACAAGGATGGCGACGCGTACGCGTACGATTATGACGCTGCCTATCGAATCGACTTGGTGACGGATCCCGTCGGTCGCACGCCGCGCCTTACGCAGGCGTTCGCATACACCTGCGATGCCCAGGCGGGGACGAATACCACCACGTTTACCGATCGTCGTGGGCAAAACTGGGTGCATGTATACAACAGCGATGGGGAGATTCAGTCGTCCGCCAATCCGCTCAATAATATATTTAAATATGATTATGATTCAAATCGAAATTTGACGAGGTACACGGACGCGCGGAACAAATCGTGGATCATGACGTACGACGCGTTCGGAAACATGCTCACCGTGACCGACCCGCTTACCCACGTAAGTACTTGGACGTACGATTCGTTTAACAACATGACGTCGTATACCGATGCCGACAATCATACGTGGACATTCAAATACAGCCACACCGAGTACGATACGCTTCTAACGAGCGTTGATGAACCGGGTGTCGGCTATCCGCCTGTAGTTGCTACGACGAGGTTGGAATACTATGGCTCGAAGGACCCGCCCTACACGAACGGCTTGCTCAAGGAGGTAACCGACCCAAACGGTGTCGCGACTGCCTTTGCGTACGATGTGTGGGGTCAGCCCGCGAGCGTGGCGGAGGGTGAGATCCCGGGGCGTGCTGCGTACGGGGCGACTATGGAGGTGCAGTACGATAGTGGCACCCGTGCAGTAAGGACGACGTCTCCGATGTCAGGTGGGCTGCTCTATCGGAAAGTTGGCAATGGAAGCATCTATGATGTTGTGTGTCCACCCATTATCGGGCAAGTATCGGATCCTTTACCGCCGGCAGGCTTTCCCGTGTGGTCCTGTTCTCAAGTGCCTGAACCTCCCGCGCTCAGTTCCTCTGTTTCTTTTACGTACAATAACATGGGCTTGCCGTTGACAATGGAGAGCACGCTTACTCGCGGATTACAGACTTACTCCAGAGACCATTCTTACGTGTACGACGAATTGGGGATTCCCACATCGGTAAGTGTGACAACGGACGAAACGTCTCCTTCACTAACGCGCACGTTTGGTTATTCAGTGGATATCGCGAATGGCACGAGCACCCGGACCGGCCCGGATGGCGTGGAGACCTATATAAAGTACGACTTGGCTGGTCGCGAGAAATACATGCGTCGTGGCCCTTCCAATGATCCATTGATGGAAGTGGCGTACAACTACGACGCGAATGGCCGTCTTATCGAAGAAATCCGTGAAAACGATACAGAGGTCTACTGGACCTATGATGATGCCGGGCGTTTGCTTTCCATCGAGCATTTGAGTTGGCCCGAAGGTGGTACAATCCTGTTGCTGGAGTACACGTATTCTGACGCAGGGCTGATTGAAACGATTGATGAGACGACGGATTCGGGGGGGAATGGAGCACTGGTTACCTACACCTACGACGCCCGTGGTCGTTTGACGAGCGAGGTACGGACTGGCGAGAACCCCTATTCGTACACGTACGCTTATGACGCGGGAGGAAATCGAACGCTAAAGCTCGACAATCTCGATACTCTTCTGTGGCTGTATCATTACGATATTGAGGACGTAAATTACACCGAGTCCCACAACAACCGCCTGATGCACGTCGAGAAGTTCGATTATCCTGCCGGCGGAGGGACGCCGGATTTGGTTTCGACGACGTACTACTACTACAACGCCAACGGCAACGTAAAACGGATCATCACCGAAACGCCCGATGCGTCTCCCGGGGTGAATCGCACGACGTACGATTCGTTGCGTCTGGTGTACGCTCAAAACGGGGACGCGCTGACGTACGTGATTTCGGAGACGTGTTTGGATGACGACGGATCGCAGTTCTACACGTTCAAATGCGCGTACGAATACCGCTACGACGGGCCGGCTGAGCGGTATCTGGTTCGCGAGTTGGATTCCAATCTTAATGCGATATCCGAAACCTGGTCCGACTACGATGGCGGATCGATTTACGGGGATTTTGAAGTAGTCTCGGGTTCGCCCGTAAACACGATGTCCTACGAGGGTGGATTGGCGAAGGCGAGCGACCCACTTGGTACGCCGGTGACGAGCTACTACCATACGGATCATTTAGGAACGACCAGATTGATGACGGATGGGGGAGGTTGGGTTGCGAGCAGCATGACGTTCACGGCCTACGGTGAGTCGGTCTCCGGCACGGCGCAACGTTACGGCTACGCGGGGGCGCACGGTTACCAGACCGGTCCCGAAGTGCCGTTCCAGCATCTGGGACATCGTTACTACGATCCGTCGATCGGACGGTTCTTGCAGCGCGATCCTCTAGGGATTGGCGGTGGATTGAACGTGTACTGTTACGTTGGGAATAACCCGATCACTGGTGTAGATCCGCTTGGACTGGCTAACGAGATGACTCCCATATTCGAGGGAGGTGGAAAATGGAAAAATGGAGGGAGGTGGCGTGGTGCCAAAGGTAGGTTTGTTAAAGTCAGACCTCCATGGTGGCAAAAAATCAAGTTTAGATGGGGCAGTTGGGGGGCTGCCGGTGGTATCGCCTCTTGTGGTGCATTATTGATCCTGGTTACGGAAGAGATAGTTGTGCCTGCTTGGGAAGCCCATATGGATAGGGTTGAAGAGGACGCAAATGACAAGTTCGGTCGACCATTCAATCCAAATGATCCATGGGATTGGGTCGAAGGTACAAGCTGGGAAGGCAAAAAACCGAAAAAACCGTCTAGATCGTCTGACAATTGCTGGTATTGCCACATATTTGACGGACTTTGTTTCGTCGAAGGTACGCTTGTGTTCACTTCAAACGGATTTGAACCTATTGAGAATATAGCGGCAGGAGTGTTGGTTCACAGCTCCCCGATGATGTCAAACTTCTTCGATGTACGAGAAGTTGTGCGCACTCAGCAGGGTTTCTCTTGTCGCTTCATTGAAATCTCGCTTCCTAATGAGAAAGTTATGTGTACGCCTTTCCACCCATTCTGGGTCGTTGATGAAGGATGGGTTGAGGCTGAATTGCTGGAGGAAGGCATGTCCCTTTGGTCGATCGAGGGCAAAGAGGTGCGTATTGAGCAAGTTCGTCCGTATCGATCGGGTTCGCCCATGCCCGTATACAATATGTCCGTTGGTGAACTGGAGACCTACTTTGTAGGAGAATCTAAAGTGTTGGTGCATAACAAGACGGAATGGTAATAACTGGAGGCTGTGCGTTCAATGAAGTATTATCGGCGATGGCTGAACAGTCTAAGTGCAGGAGCCTGGACTTTCGTTACTGTAGACTACTGGAAGACGTTATCAGAGAGCGAAGTAGAGATACTTCTCGTCACGAAGGCAATTTTTGCGACATTTTTGTGGATAATCCTTGTGATTGACGTAATTCTTGTATGGTGTAGTAATGGTAAGTCCTCGGGCGCTGCTCATTATGAGTGATTTCGCCAGCACGATGTGGATTGAGCGTGATGCGAGCCAGATTTCTTTAGTGTTTGAGGATAATCATCAATAGGCTATCTATGGTTTTCCAAGGACAGTCCTCTTTTTGTGAAAGGTCTCAACGATTTTTTATTCATTTGGGAGACTTGTGAGCAACGGTTCTACGAAGGACATTGTTGGTGGAAAAGTTCGATCTTTGTAAATACCTCTAATTGATTCTAAGTCTATCGATCGGCTGACAGGCATCAATATTGTGATTTACTAGATTGGCGACATCGTCTGTTCGTGCAGGCGAGCGCTACAGGAGATTCCTCCCAAACAAGTGGATTTGTGTATATGACTTATCGTGTGTAGTTGTGCGTGTGGGTTACAAGGTTACTGGGAGGCCGTACGAAGATCCGCATGATATTGTGTGAGATTATCGTAGAGAACATTTGGGATGCTGAGAACCGGGTGTAGCACGAGAGCTGGATCGAAAAAAAGAGAGGTGTGGCGTGGCGTTCCGACCCGGCGGGCGCCGATGAAAAGGACACCATAATGCCATTGAATATTAGCGATGATGGCGTTGCAAACGGATCCGGCAAGACCCAGCAGGAAACAACATCCGGGTTACACTGCCCCGTGTGCGCCAGTTCCAGCGTGAAGCTGATTCCACGACGTGATTGTCAAGACGTCATATTTAC
>JANQHN010000347.1 GCA_028282665.1 Phycisphaerae bacterium
ATGAATTTCAAAATCTCCATCGCAAATACAAAAGCAGGCTTCACGAGTTTACGCGAGGGCACTTCTTCGGATCGTACGAATTTGACCTGAATGAAACGATTTACATCTTCACATCCGGTCGCTACGAGTACCACAACAAAGGCATGGACCTGTTCATTGAAGCTTTATGGCGATTGAATCAGGAGCTTCGACGGATCGATAGTCCGCGCAGAGTCGTTGCATTTATCGTGACCAACGCAAACACCAAACGCATGAACGCGGACGTGCTTCGCTCGCATTTCATGCTCCAGGAACTGCGCGAGACGTGCGATGAAATCACTGATCGCGTGGGTGACCGTATCTTCGAACTCGCCGCACGGGGACACATCATCGATCCGTGCGGATTGCTGGATGACGAAGACAAAGTTCAACTCAAACGCATGCTGTATTCCCGTAGCGAGATCATGCCGCCCAAAATCGTCACCCACGACATGAAGGATGATTCGGGCGATTCCATCCTATGCCACCTCCGCCACCGCCACCTCTTTAACGGCGAGCACGATCCAGTGAAGGTTGTGTACCATCCGGAATTCATTTCATCCACGAACCCGTTGTTCGGCATGGACTATGACGATTTCGTTCGCGGGTGTCATTTGGGTATCTTCCCGTCTTACTACGAACCGTGGGGTTATACACCCGCGGAGTGTACGGTGTTGGGCATCCCCAGCGTTTGTTCGGATTTGAGCGGTTTCGGCGCGTTTATCCGCGAACACGTGCCCGATCATAACGACCGAGGCTTGTTCGTCATCGAACGGCGCAAGCTCGGGGATCAGGGCGCGGTTGAGCAACTCACCAATCTGCTGGTCGATTTTTGCACCCTTGGCAGACGCGAACGCATCGAATTGCGCAACCGCTGCGAGCGGACAAGCGACCTGCTGGACTGGTCATCGCTGATCAATTATTACACGCAGGCCCGCGACCTTGCCCTTGATCGAACGTACTCCAGCCTGATTTCGTAGCGGCTTTCCACATTCGTTTTGCCAGCCCATTATGCTACGGCCTTGCACCCAATTGAGTGCGGCGATGTTACAATTCCATGCGCGTGCGCGTTGCTCGCACGAGGACCGCAAGTTACCATCCCGCGATCTGCAAATGCGAAGAACAATGCCGCCAAACACCTTGGGGAGGCTATTTCATGTCACGGAACTTGTTTGGATTTATACTCGTCGCCTGTGCCGCCGTTGTTTTTGTCACCACAACCGCACAAAGCTCGGAGCCAAAGAGCGGCGGCGGAAAAATCGTCATCAACAAACTCGACGATTTGCCGCAACACGCCTATCCCGTGACCGGCTCTGTGGTCGAACTGTTCCAATCGAAGGAACGAATACTCAAACTTGCCGAGAAAGTGCAGGCGAACATTGAAGCGGACATGAAGGCCTACGAAGTCGATGACGAAACAACTTTGCAAAACTGGCACCAAACGCTGCTCTCGGTAGCGATGCTTCAAAAGAACTACGATCGGGCTGAACGAGAACTCAAGATCATCCGGTCGCTTGAGAAAAAAGAGGCGCTGAAGCTCACCGCAGGTCTGCTTACGGAAACCGAAATCCGCGCCGCACGCAAGAGTCGCGATCACGCGGACCGCGAGACTTATCAGAAGATTTACAAGGAGCTGTTAGCCAAACGAATTAATGAGTTGCCTTGGGGCATTGTACAGGACGAGATCGAGAACACGCGGGCAATGACGGAGATTTACAGCGAAAACCTCATCCTCGGCCTGATTCAGGAACGCTTTCAAAACGTAGTGCAAGAGACCGGTGAACTGCCGGCGGACATGGCGGGGCAACTGATTGGCTTCCATAACCTTGTTTTCAGCCGACTAAAACACAAGCAAGTGATCGTGGACGTTTGTACCGATTACATCGAAAAGCACGCAACTGCCAAGAAACCGGACATTTGGGCAGCGCGGAGCGTGACACTATCCAAAACACAAAAACTTTCGCCCGTTCTCGTTGCGGTGTGGGACTCGGGCGTTGATCCAAAAATCTTTGCGGACGCGCTTTGGAACAACGAAAACGAACAAACCAACGGCAGGGATGATGACGGAAATGGGTTCGTTGACGACGTACACGGCATCGCCTACGACTACCACGCACGACGCACGACGGGCGAACTGTGCCCCCTGCACGATTCTGCAAGCCGCATGCCCGAAATCATGAATCACCTTAAAGGCTTTAGTGACATTCAAGCTGCAATAAAGAGCGAGGAAGCGAACAATCTGATCGGCGTACTCGGCGCACTTAAACCAGACCAAGTCAAGGGGTTCATTGAAGATTTGAGCCTGGCGAGTAATTACACACACGGCACGCATGTCGCGGGCATCATGGTCGAAGGTAACCCGTTCGCCCGCATCATGGTGGCCAGACATACCTACGACCACCATATGATACCGGTCGCACGCACGCTCGATTGGGGCGAACGTGATGCCGCCAAATGCCGCGACATGGTCACCTATTTCAAGCAGGCGGGCGTTCGTGTGGTCAACATGAGCTGGGGCGAATCGCAGCAGGACGCCCAGGATTCATTCGAATCCAACGGTATTGGCGACAATGCCGAAGAGCGACGCGAGCTCGCCCGAAAGGTATTCACCCTACAAAAAGAAGCACTCTTTAAAGCTATAAAAAATGCGCCGGAAATTCTTTTCGTTTGTGCGGCGGGCAATTCGGATAACGATGTCGAGTTTGACGAGTACATCCCCTCGTCTTTTGACTTGCCGAACCTGTTAGTCGTCGGTGCAGTGGATCAAGCGGGCGACCCTACATCGTTTACGAGCTTCGGCAGTACGGTCGAGGTGTATGCAAATGGCTTTGAGGTGGACAGCTACGTTCCGGGTGGGCGCCGGATGAAGATGTCGGGCACGTCGATGGCCTCTCCGGGGGTCGCGAACCTGGCAGCCAAAATTCTCGCGCACAATCCGAAACTTACGCCCGAACAGGCCATCAAGCTGATTATCAAAAGCGCCGACAGAAAGACCAGTGGCGACTATTCTTATCTGTTGATTAACCCCAAACGCACTATCGACAGGATGGTCAGCCACCGTCCCTCCGATTAAACAAAACGCCGATAAAGCGGCCAAAAAACGAATAGGAAAGCAATCGTTACCCAGGCCGGGAACCGAGGGCAACAGTGATGCCGCTACGGTTCAAGGTAACCTCGCGCGCGGGTACTTGAGCGGCAACGTGAAACGCGCTGCGGCCAATCGCCTCCACGCGTTTCGCGACGACTTCCGTATTCATGTAGCCGCCATTTTTTATATCTCGCGTCAAAAGTCTTATTTGACAACCCACAGGCGGCGGCGTTTGGCATTCGATCACGAATGCAGCGCCGCCGGAACATCGCTCGACGAGCCTTCCGCGCTTAAGCCACTCGTTTTCACCCGCCTTCCACCAAATTGTTTCGCTAGCCGATTCGCGCGGAGCGCCCCGACGATCCTCAATTCCCTTTCCTGTCGGCATAGACGTACCTCTCCCAATGGGTCTGCTTGCGATCCCGTTTCGATCACACAAGCAAAACGGATCAAATGCGAGGTCGAACACACCTCGCGCTTAAGATTTGCAGGTATCTAGCAACCTCAACCGCGCAACCACTCGCTTGGGGAAACAATCAATGTTGAAATGCCCGCCGCCTTGCAATCAAACTCCGACACGCCACCAAAGACATGCGCGCGCCGTAGGTTTCGATTCGTGTGACAAAATAGCCGCACTCTGCATCCGCCACACCCGCAATCTCCACACGTTCACCCAGACGAAGCTTAGCGATGCTGGGCGTGATGAACGAAACGCTGCCCACCGATTTGTTGCTCATATACGCTAAGTAGCGAATACTCCGCCCAGGCCTGTGCCAAAATAACCGCCCCGCACTTGCACGGCGCATTTCACGACGCCTGTCCCAATTCGTAGATATGTAAACCACGGTTCATCACCTCCAGCCCGCCATGTGCTCACGAACACTCCCTATCTCACGCCATTTAACGGCTATAGCAGTTTTAATCCAAACGTAACGTTCAATGTCGACTTTCCGACAGTGCAAAACACGGTGTTGAACACTACACCTTGCTAGAACTTGCTCTAGGCTTCTATCTCCAGGTACATTTCATGTGTGCCGTCTTCACGCACCCTCACACCTTTCACAAGCGCTAAACGACAACCCAGCCGTTCGCGCTGTTTCTTGCCCTCGAACGACAAGCGCTTTCCGGGTTGAATGCTCTGAGCCGCTCCCGTCACCAAAACCAGCCCCTCGAGTGAACGCTCGACAAGTCGACTCGTATGAATGCGACGGCCTCGGTACACTCGCCATACCACGCTCTTATCCAACCGCCAACGCGCCGACCGTCGCCGCTCAAGCGTTCCACCATTTGCGTTTTGCCGCGTCCGCCCAAACATTGGCCATCCTCAGCAAATTGGCCTGCTGGGCGCGGGCGTTTATTGAACCCGCGCCCGAACTTCCACAAGCAACACCCCATGACCGCGACATTTCAGTCATCTACGTGTGAATCCGCTGACGTTCAGGAATAGTCCATGATCCAACGTACGGAACACGATGTGATTGCTGGAAATCCTTCGGCATGATCCACCCCACGTCGGAGCGAATAACGCAGGCTGAAAAAAGGGACGACTCTTATGGGATCAAAATTCTTGCTATGCTCGATTGCACAATCCGACAGGTGATATTTTCAGATGAAGGAACTGGTTTTGCGGACGTGGAATTTAAAAAACGGACCCAAATTAGACAGCCGAATACGGACCAAGCGATGTGATCACGAGCGAAATTGTACGCCAACACGAAAATACCCGCTTTGACAAGTGCAGTAAGCGATGCGGGCACAAACCTCATCGACATCAGGCCGTTCCGTGGCCGGTGGGTACAACGTCACGATTTCCTCTACTTTCAAAGGTTCACTCGTGAGCAATTTCGCACCCCAGCGATTCACGTCTCGAACGGTAGCCATCATCGTCCTACGC
>JANQHN010000379.1 GCA_028282665.1 Phycisphaerae bacterium
ATCTCCGTAACGATATCCAGGTCCGCGTCGGTGTCGAAGTCGACGTCGCTCCCGTTACTCAGCGCCCCCAGAATGGACAGCAGAAGAAGTCCGCCTCCAACCACCGCACAAACCCAGTAGAGGTTAATCAGCCCCGGAAGCCCAACAACCAATAAGCTAATTCCAATCTCCAACATGACAGAATCTCCCGGTAAGTCAGGCTTATATTTTCAGTCGGAAATCTGACCTTCCTACTTCATTCTACAACGCAAGACAGTCAATGCCCATTTGAAACCTGACCGGTTTTCATAACGCGACGCTAAAGGTTACGGTGCAGAAACGCTAGAACTTCAAGCTGTCGAAACCTGTACGGATTCAAATTTAACAATGTCCTATCTCTTTTTCATTTTCCTCTAGAACGCAGCCTCACCACAAATCTCGCGCCCCACGATCAACTGGTGAATTGTTTCCGTACCTTCATAGGTAATGACACTCTCAAGGTTCAGCGCATGACGGATCGGGCAGAACTCCACGCTCACACCGCCGGCGCCCAGCAAATCTCTGGCCTCTCTCGCCACATCCAGCGCCATCCGAACGTTGTTCCATTTGGCAAGCGACACCTGCGCGTGATGCATGACCCCTGCATCCTTTAGTCGGCCGAGTTGCAACACAAGAAACTGGGCGGCAGTGATGCGACGCACCATTTCCGCGAATCGAATTTGCACAACCTGTTTTCGCGCGATCGGCTCGCCGAACAATACCCGTTCCTTCGCAAACGACAACGCTTCTTGGTAACAAGCCATCGCTGCTCCAATCGCTCCCCATGCGATCCCATAACGAGCTTGCGTCAAACAGCCCAACGGGCAGGCAAGCCCCTCTGCTGTCGGCAAACGATTCGATTCGGAAACGCGGCAATCGTCCAGGAAGAGTTCGCTTGTGATCGATGCCCGCAGTGAAAACTTGTGCTCAATCTCTCGCGTGGAAAAACCCACTGTGCCCTTCTCGACGAGGAAACCGCGTACGCCGTGTTCCGTCATCGCCCAAACCAAAGCCACATCCGCAATCGTGCCGTTCGTGATCCACGTTTTCGCGCCATTGATCACCCAATCTCCACCGTCGCGCCGCGCGGTCGTCTTCATATTTCCAGGATCGCTTCCTCCTCCCGGTTCAGTCAGGCCGAAACAGCCGATCAACTCCGCCCTCGCCATCGACGGCAACCAACGTTCCTTCTGTTCATCACTGCCCCAGCGATGAATCGGATACATGCAAAGCCCCGACTGCACCGATGCGAAACTTCGCAATCCGCTGTCACCTCGCTCCAATTCCTGCATGATCAGACCATAGGCCACGTTGTTAAGTCCGGCGCATCCGTAGTCTTTGAAAGTCGGACCAAACAGCCCCAGTCCTGCCATTTCCGTCACAAGTTCGCGTGGAAATCGCCCCTTCTCAAAACAGTCAGCGATCACCGGCAATGCGCGGTCGTCGACAAATCGCGCGACCGTATCGCGTACTTGCCGCTCGTCATCGGATAAGGCGGCATCGAACGCATAAAAGTCTGGTTTCTCGATATCGGGCATGTGGCCAAATACTCCTTTTAGGTCCATCGAATCCATAAAATCGGCTTAACGTGAACGACGTTCATTTTAATTATACCTCAGCCCGGCGACCTTGCGCCCTGCTGCTCTGATCGCGTGGATTGCCCCCGTACGCCGCTTCACCTGAAACACCATTCCCACTACAATTTCCGTGACGCACCTCGCCGGTTCGTCGTACATCAAGGATCCATTCCGCGAGATTCTCTCGTAAGTCGTGCGCCACGTTTGACGCGCCACCACGCGAGAGTCAGACGGGAAGGCGTCGAAAGGAACACGTGATGAAACCGACCGCCCGACCGGGGGCCTCTACCCCGTTTATTCCCGTCCGGATTCGCACGAAGAATCCGCTCAAAACCGCCACGCCGGACGCACGCGAGAACGCCTGTTCGAATCCAAATGCAAATCGCCCGCTTCCGATGTCTGTCGATGAAGTTCGCCAGCGAGGCTGGGATGAAGTCGACATCGTTTTTGTCACCGGCGACGCTTATGTCGATCATCCCAGTTTCGCAATGGCGATCCTCGGACGGGTGCTCGAAGCTCACGGTTTTCGCGTCGCCATCCTCGCTCAGCCGGATTGGCGTTCCTGTGCACCCTGGATGACTTTCGGCAGGCCCCGCCTCTTCTTCGCCATCAGTGCGGGCAACATGGATTCGATGATCAACCACTACACGGCGAATCGAAAAGTTCGTAACGACGACGCCTATTCTCCGGGCGGCCGGATTGGCCTGCGACCCGATCGCGCCACCATGCCCTACTGCCAGCGAGCCCGAGAAGCTTACAAGGGGGTACCCATTATTGCGGGAGGGGTCGAAGCTTCCTTGCGACGCCTTGCGCATTACGACTACTGGAGCGATACGGTTAAGCGT